>JBKDSY010000084.1:0-149222 GCA_046340755.1 Cyanobacteriota bacterium | reverse complement strand
CGGGGGCTCCCCACCGGAGCGCAGGGTGAGCTCCGCCTCCAGCTCCTCCAACACCACCAGCTCCTGCACCTGGCGGCCCAGGGTGATCTCCTGCTCGTGGGTCAGCAGGGGCACTCGGCCGATGTCGCGCAGGTAGGAGCGCACCAGGTCGGTGTCCATGGTGGGAAGTTCGCGCACGGGGCTGGCCGCGACGGTGACGGCAGCCACTTCAGCCAGGGGGGGTTCGAGGGAGGAGACAGCGGCCATGGGCCTGAACTTTACGGTGTGTGAAGCCTAACCTAACAAAGTGTGAATGTCTCTCATCTCGCCGCGGCGGCGGCGAAACGCGCGGATCAAGCCTGGCCGAAGCGCTCCAGCAGCAGGGAGGCCGTCTGCAGGTAGATGAACCCCCCGGCCACGTCCGTCGCCGTGGCGATGAAGGGCGCTGACATCAGGGCCGGATCGAGGCCGAAGTGGTGAAACAGCAGGGGCAGGGCCGCGCCCGCCGTGGCCGCCAGGGTCGTGATCCCCAACAGGCTGATCCCCGCGGCCCAGGCCACCACCCAGCTGTGGGAGACATAGCCCGCCCAGGGCACCACCACAAACATCATCAGCACCCCAAGCAGGGCGCCCGCCACCGTTTCCCGCCCCACCGCCAGGGCCGGGCCCAGCGACTGGATGCGCTGGGTGCTCAACCCGCGAATCACCACCGTGGAACTCTGGGCGCCCACGTTGCCGCCGGTGCCGATCAACAGGGGAATGAAGGCCGCCAGCACCACCACCCTCTTGAGCACCGCGTCTTCCGAGGCGATCACCGCGGAGGTTCCCGTGTTGGCCAACAGCAGAACCAACAGCCAGACCACGCGCCGGCGAGCCACCGTGAACAGATTGCTCTGGAAGTAATCGTCCTCATCGCCCGCCTGCAGGGCGCCCGCCGCATAAATGTCGCGGGTGGCCTCCTGCTGAATCACGTCGATCACGTCGTCGACGGTGACGATCCCCACCAGTCGCTCCTCCCGATCCACCACAGGCACCGCCAGGAAGTCGTAGCGCTGGATCACCCGGGCCACCTCCTCCTGATCCGTGCCCGTGGACACCCGCACCACGTCCCGGGTCATCACCTCCCCCAACCGCTCCTCGGGATCGGCGGTCACCAGGTCCCGCAAGGAGAGAATCCCCGTGAGGTGACGCGACGCATCGGTGACATACAGGCTGTAGATCGTTTCCGTGTCCCGAGCCCGGCGACGAACGATCTCCAGGGCCTGGTCGGCGCGGTGAAACTCCTTGAGGTCGATGAATTGGGTCGTCATCAGGCGGCCCGCCGTTCCGGGCTCGTAGCCGAGCATCTGGGCCGTGATGCGCCGTTCCGCGGGGCTCAACTCCGCCAGCAAGCGGCGAACCACCTTGGCGGGTAGCTCATCAAACAAGCGCACCCGATCATCGGGTGACATCTCCTCCACAAGCTCCAACACCTCCCCTGAGCGAAGCCGCTCAAGCAGGCTCTGCTGCACGGTTGGCTCCAGATATTCATAAACGCCGATGGCCTCGTCCTTCGGCAACAAGCGGAAGGCCAGGGCCTGGAGGGTGGTGGGTAGCGCGCCGATGGCCTCGGCCCCGTCCACAGGCTGAACGGGCCTCAACAACACCTTGGCACCGTCGTAGTTGCCCGCCTCCAACAGCAACTGCAGATGGTTGGCCAACAGCTCAGCCCCGCCGGACACCTCAGCCATGTCCCCGCTAGCCGATCGAATGGATTGTATGGGGTCAGGGCTGACTCCTCAGCCGCTCAGCCGAGGAGCCAGCCTCGGGAGGGGCGCCCCAGGGGAGAGGCCGTCGCCACCCGCAACCAGCGGCGCCCACCAGGCTCCATCCAGGTGCGCAACACCCGCAGGGGCACACCGGCCTCCAAGGGGCGCAGGGTTGGGGCCTGGGAGCGGGGGGACGCGCGGAGGGCCGAGCGGATCGGGTTGAGCAGCGGCTCCCGCCGGGACTCCCGCCGCCTCACCTCCGGCAACCGCCTCTCCCCTCCGCCCACGGGCAGGGCCGCGGGAGCAAACAGGGCGATGCCCAGCAGGGCAGCCCAGGTGATCACTGGGGGAAAGGGGCGGGAGGGGAGGGCAGACATTCAGATGTCCAGTTGCGCAAAGTCGAGCTCGAGGCTGTGGGTTTCGATGAATTCCCGGCGCGGCGCCACCTTGTCGCCCATGAGAATGGTGAAGATGCGGTCGGCCTCGGCGGCATCCTCGATTTCCACCCGTTTCATCATCCGGGTGGAGGGGTCCATGGTGGTTTCCCACAGCTGCTGGGGCATCATTTCGCCAAGGCCCTTGAAGCGCTGGATGGTGTAATTTGCCTTTTCGCCGAAGGATTCCAGGGTTTTCTTCAGATCAACTTCGTTATAGCAATAGGCGTGGTTTTTGCCCCGCTCAACCTTGTAGAGTGGCGGGCAGGCGATGTAGATGTAACCACCTTCCACGAGGGAGCGCTGATAGCGGTAAAAGAACGTGAGCAGCAAGGTGCGGATGTGAGCACCGTCAACATCCGCGTCCGTCATGATCACGATTCGGTGGTAACGCAGATTTTTCTCTTCAAATTCTTCACCTTTGATGCCCAGGCCAAGGGCGGTGATCAGGGCCTGAATCTCTGTATTTTTGTAGATTTTGGCATCGTCGGTTTTTTCGATGTTCAAAATCTTCCCCCGCAACGGCAGGATCGCCTGGAAGCGCCGATCCCGTCCCTGCTTGGCGGAACCACCAGCGGAGTCACCCTCCACGATGTAGATCTCGGAATCACTGGGATCCCGGGAGCTGCAATCCGCCAGCTTGCCAGGAAGGGTGGAGCTCTCCAGAACCGATTTGCGTCGCACCAGCTCACGGGCCCGGCGTGCCGCCTCGGCGGCATTGAAAGCCTGGATGGCCTTCTCGAGGATCAGATCGATCACCGAAGGATGGAATTCCAGGTATTCCGCCAGGGCCTCACCCACCAGGGTGTCCACAATGCCCCTGACCTCAGTATTCCCGAGCTTGGTTTTGGTCTGCCCTTCAAATTCCGGATCGGGAACCTTCACCGACAACACCGCCGTCAACCCTTCGCGGATGTTTTCACCAGCCAGATTTTGATCGTTGTCCTTGCGCTTACCGCGTTTTTTGGCGAAGGTGTTGAGGGTGCGTGTGAGCACCGTTTTCAAACCTTCTATGTGGGTGCCGCCATCAATGGTGCGAATATTATTGGCAAAGCCAAAAATGTTGTCTGAATAGGCATCCACACACCACTGAAGAGCCGCCTCAACCTGCACATCATCTTTTTCTGAATTTACATAGATAATATCGGGGTGCAGGGGGTCCTTTTCCGCATTCATGTAGGCCACATATTCCTTGATGCCACCCTCGTAGTGATACACCTCCTCATGGTCTGCTTCCTTACCAGCCAGAACCCGCTCATCCCGGAAGACAATGCGCACGCCGCCGTTGAGATAGGCCAATTCCCGCATGCGGGCGGCCAGGGTTTGGTAATCAAATTCAATGCCGACGGTAAAGATCTCCGTGTCGGGCAGAAAGCGCACGCTGGTGCCGGTTTTCTCCGGATCCGCCGCGGGCTTGGAGGCCAGGGTGCCCACGGGCTTGCCCCGCTCAAACCGTTGATTGTGTTCCTGACCTTGGCGAAACACGGTCACCTCGACCCATTCGCTCAGGGCGTTGACCACTGAAATGCCCACGCCATGGAGCCCTCCCGACACTTTGTAGCCGCCGGAGCCAAACTTGCCCCCCGCATGGAGAACCGTGAGCACGGTCTCCAAGGCACTCTTTCCCGTGCGGGGATGGATGTCTGTTGGGATGCCGCGGCCGTTGTCGGTGACACTGGCGGAACCATCCGCGTGAAGCACCACCAAAATCGCGTCGCAATGGCCGGCGAGGGCCTCATCCACCGAGTTGTCCACCACCTCATACACGAGGTGATGCAATCCCCTCGGGCCGGTGGAGCCGATGTACATTCCGGGCCGCTTGCGGACCGGCTCCAGACCTTCCAGAACTTGAATCTGCTCCGCGCCGTAGGCGGATTGGACTCGCGTGGAGTCGCTCATGCGAAGGCGGATCTCGGTTGGATGGAGGGGCGGGGCGGAACGGCAGGCACGGCTGCCGCAAGGGAGGGCCGCAAGAGCGCCGGGAAGCTGGCGCGAAGGGAAATCGGCTTATTCCGAACTCCAATCTACCATTCGCCTTTCCCCGCGCCAGCCAGCCCCCTCTGCGAGGGCGTTCCGCAGGGGGGTGCTGTCCTCCGTGGGGCACCCCCCAGGCCCAGCGTGCTCCCCATGACGTTCCCTGCCACCCCCTTGGCCTCCGATTCCGGCCCAAACGGGTTGGTGATCGCCCTGCTGGGTCCCACCGCCAGTGGCAAAACCGCCCTCGCCCTCGAGCTGGCGGAGGCCCTCAACCTGGCGGTGATCAGTGTGGATGCCCGCCAGCTCTACATCGGCATGGACATCGGCACGGCCAAGCCGACCGCCGAGCAGCGCCAACGGGTGCGGCACGAGCTCCTCGACCTGCGCCCGCCCGACCACCCCTTCACCCTGCAGGAGTTTCTCCCCCTGGCCCGGGGGGCCGTGACCGCCGAACTGGAGCGGCATGGCCTCGCCCTGGTGGTGGGGGGCAGCGGTCTTTACCTTCAAGGGCTGCTGCAGGGGTTGACCCCACCGGCCGTGCCCCCCCAGGCCAGTCTTCGCGCCCAACTCCAGGGCCTGGGTCAGCCCCTGTGCCATGCGCTCCTGGCCGCCTGCGACCCCCTCGCCGCCGCCCGGATCGCCCCCGCCGACATCAGTCGCACCCAACGGGCCCTGGAGGTCTGCTACGCCACGGGCCAGCCCCACTCCTCCCAGCAGGGTCGCGTCCCCCCCCCGTGGCCCGTCCTGGAGCTCGGTCTGGACCCCGTCGACCTGCCGGAGCGCATTCGGACCCGCACCCGGGCCATGTATGCCGACGGCCTGGTGGCGGAGACGGCGGCTTTGATCGCCCGCCACGGGGAGCGCTGCCCGCTCCTGGACACCATCGGCTACGACGAGGCCCGGGCCCTCCTGCGCGGGGACCTGGGGGAGGCGCAGGCCATCGCCCGCACGGAGCAGCGCACCCGTCAATACGCCAAGCGGCAGCGCACCTGGTTTCGCCGCCAGCACCAGCCCCTCTGGCTGCAGGGTGATGAACTGATGCAAAACGCGCTCGCGGCCCTGCGAACGACACGGCAAGGCTTAGGGTGAAGTGCAATATGCACTGTTGAATGCCTCCCCGCCCCCGCGTAGACCGTCGTGCTCCCGTGCGGGAGCTTCCCAACATCAACGAACGGATCAACTACCCCAATATCCGGGTCGTTGATGCCGATGGCAGTCAGCTTGGGGTGATCACACGAGAAGCCGCCCTGGCCGTTGCCCGCGAGCGTGAGCTCGACCTGGTTCTGGTGAGTGAAAAGGCCGATCCACCTGTCTGCCGGGTGATGGATTACGGAAAATACAAGTTTGAACAGGAAAAGAAAGCCAAGGAGGCCAAGAAGAAGTCGCACCAAACCGAGGTCAAGGAGGTCAAGATGCGTTACAAGATCGACTCCCACGACTATCAGGTGCGCATCGGCCAAGCCAGTCGCTTCCTCAAGGCTGGTGACAAGGTGAAGTGCACGGTGATCTTTCGTGGCCGGGAGATTCAGCACACCGCCCTGGCGGAAGCGCTCCTCCTGCGCATGGCGAAAGACCTGGAGGAAAATGCGGAGCTTCAGCAGCCCCCGAAGCGGGAGGGGCGCAACATGATCATGTTCCTGTCCCCCCGTCGCCAGGCCGCCGGCAAGACCAGCCCCGCCCCCGCCAAGCCCGTCAAGCCGCCCGTCACGAAAGCCGCCACGGCCACACCCGCCGTCGCCAGCGAGCCCACGCCAGAGGAGGCCTGACCCTCCCGGGATTGGGCAGGGGGTCCCCCCCTGCCCGGCCGATTCGCTTTGGGGGGACTCACCGCCGCCTAGCGGCGATCATTCAGCGATGGGGGCTTCACCCCGCAGGGGTTGGGTCGTGGTTGTGGGCGCAGGGAGCTGGGCCGCGAAAAACGCCAAGATGGCTGGCCAAGCCTGTTCGGCGGCCTCGGGCTGGAAATCCGCCCGGGCTTCACAGAGAAACCCGTGACCCGCCGCAAAGGTCCGCAATTGCACGCGGTCCTCTCCCCTGGCCGCCCTGATCCGCTCCACCGCGGCCCCGATCGCCTGTAGATCCTCCAGGGGCACCAGGGGATCCTGATGCCCGTAAACCAGGAGCACTCGACCCGCCGCCTGGTCCAACACGTCGAGGGTGGGCGGTCCGCCGCCAGGCCGCCCCTGCACCACCCCGGCCCCGTAACACACGCAACTGGCGGCCATGCCCTCCAGTTGCGAGGCCAACAGGGCGACATGCCCACCAAAACAGAACCCCAGGCAGCCCATCGCCCCGGAGGCCTCCGCGGGCAAGCGGGCCCTCAGCCACCTCTGGGCCCGGGCCCCATCGAGCAGCAGCTCCGCGGCCGTCGTCCGCTCCTTGTGGGCGCGGCCCTCCTGAAGGTCCTGGGGGCCATAGCCCAGGCACAGCTCAGGGGCCGTTCGGGCGAAGAGGGGCACCACCAGGGCCCCATAGCCCAGGCCCGCGAGGCGTTCAGCCACGCCACACACCCAGGGATTGACGCCAAAGACCTCCGGAAACACCAGCAACCCCGCCCTGGGCGGCCCGTCGAGGGGCTCGGCCCACCACCCCCGCAGGGGCACCTCACCGGCGCGCTCCGGCTCCAGGGTGACCCAGCCGGCACGAATCGGCGCGCCTGCGGCTCCCCCTGGAAAGGACAATGCACCACGCTCCACCGGCATCCCGCGGCAACCGGCACATGGTCCTATGCCAGGGGGGGAATTGTCACGGAGGCAAAAGCTCCTTAGGGTGGCCGCCAGAACCAGGGTTTCTACCGCGTGCGTTTCCACATCCAGCAGGAGAGCGATATTCCCGCCTCGACGCAGCTCTACAACCAGATCTGCTTTGCCATCGCCGCGCGCCACTACCCCCCCGGGCACCGCCTGCCAAGCACCCGCCAGCTCGCCATGCAGACGGGTTTGCACCGCAACACCATCAGCAAGGTCTACCGACAGCTGGAGTCTGATGGCGTGGTGGAGGCCATGGCCGGATCGGGCATCTATGTGCGCGACCAGCAGAAACCCAGGGAACTCAAGCCACCACCGGGATTGCGGTCGAAGGTCCTGCCCGACATTGATCGGGTGGTGCGGCAGAGCATCGATGGCCTGCTCAATGCCGGCTGCACCCTCCAACAGGCCCGGGAGCTCCTCACCCGCGAGGTCGACTGGCGACTCCGCTGCGGTGCGCGGGTGTTGGTGAGCACCCCCCGGGAGGACATCGGGGCGTCCATGCTCATCGCCGAGGAGCTGACCCCCAATCTGGAGGTGCCCGTGGAGGTGGTGCCCATGGAGGAGCTGGAGGCTGTGCTGGAGAGTTCGAGCAAGGGCACGGTGGTCACCAGCCGCTACTTCCTGCAACCCGTGGAGGAGATTGCCCAACGCCATGGTGTTCGCGCCGTGCCCGTGGATCTGAACGACTTCCGCCATGAGCTCGACCTGCTCAAGGAATTGCGGGCCGGCAGTTGCGTGGGTCTGGTGAGCATCAGCCCCGGGATTCTGCGGGCAGCGGAGGTGATCTTGCATTCCATGCGCGGCAATGAGTTGCTGGTGATGACCGCCAACCCCGACACGGGCAGCCGCTTGTTGGCCCTGCTGCGGGCGGCCAGCCACGTGTTGTGCGACCGGCCCAGCCTGCCCCTGGTGGAGCAGACCCTGCGGCAAAACCGCTCCCAGTTGATGCGCCTGCCCGTGGTGCACTGTGCCCAGAGTTATCTGGGCAGTGCCACGATTGATCAGTTGCGCAAGGAAATCGGCCTCTTGGCCGTCTGATGCGGTCGATCGGCGCCATCTTCAAGGCCATGGCGGCAGACCTGGCCATGATTCGGGAGCGGGATCCAGCCGCCAGAAGCACCCTGGAGATCCTGCTGTGTTACCCGGGCTTCCATGCACTGGTGATCCATCGGATCAGCCATCGCCTGTGGCGGGTGAGAGTTCCCCTCGTGCCCCGGCTGCTCAGCCAGGGGGCCCGGTTCCTGACGGGAGTGGAAATCCATCCGGGCGCCGTGATCGGCCATGGGGTGTTCATCGACCACGGCATGGGGGTGGTGATCGGAGAGACCAGCGTGATCGGCGACAACTGTCTGCTGTATCAGGGGGTGACCTTGGGGGGGACGGGCAAGCAGGAAGGGAAGCGCCATCCCACCCTCCAAGACAACGTCGTGGTGGGAGCGGGGGCCAAGGTGTTGGGGGCGATCACGGTGGGATCCAACACCCGCATCGGGGCGGGGTCGGTCGTCTTGCGGAACGTGGACGCCGACAGCACGGTGGTGGGCATTCCGGGGCGGGTGGTGCACCAATCCGGGGTGCGCATTGACCCATTGGCCCACTCCGCCCTGCCTGATGCGGAGGCGCAGGTGATCCGCAACCTGATGGAGAGGATTGATCAGTTGGAATCGGAGGTGAACCGCTTGCAGGAATGCCTGCGGGAGGTGGCGGCGGGCAGGCCCATCAAAGAGCCCTGCTCTGGCAGCGCCCAAAACATTCGCGATCGGGAGATTCTGGAGTTTCTGGGGGAGTCGTTGCCGCCGAGCAATCCGGAAGGGTCCATCAAGGGAGGACGATCAGCCCCCCCAGGCCGCTAACGGCGACTGCAGCAGGTCAAGGCGTCGCAAGGCCAGGATTTAAGCCGTCACCTGCTCCGGCACTTGGGGTTGGAACATGAACATCGAGTAAATCACATTGCGCCGCATTTGCGTCATCATTTCGCGGAACATGTCATAAGCCTCGTTCTTGTACTCAATAATGGGCTGTTGCTGACCATAGCCACGCAGATAAATGGTTTCACGCAGGGCCTCCATGGATTGGAGGTGTTCGCGCCAGAGGGTGTCAATCTGTTGCAGGATGAAAAAGCGCTCCGCTTCCCTCATCAGCCCAGGACGAACCCTATTCACCTGATCTTCCTTGATGTCGTAGGCATTGCGCATCTGCTCCTGCAGAAAGACCTTGAGCTCATCCATGTTGAGACCCTGAAGCTGGCCTGGCATAAGGTCTTGTAGCAGGTAGATAAACTCCTTAACTTTGTCAAGCAAACGGCCAAGATCCCACTCCTCGGGGGGCAGATCAGGATTGACATAGGCTTCAACGATGTCATCAATCGTGCGCTCGCCGTATCCCAACACTTGCAATTTCAACTCTCGTCCTTCCAGCACACGACGACGCTCCGAGTAGATAGCCCGGCGCTGATTATTCATAACCTCATCATATTCAAACACCTCTTTTCTTTGATCATAGTAATAGGTTTCCACCTTTTTCTGGGCCCCTTCGAGCGAGCGCGTGAGCATGCCCGATTCAATGGGCATATCTTCCTCAACACGAAAGGCGTTCATCAGACCAGCCACCCGATCACCGCCAAAGATCCGCAAGAGATTGTCTTCCAGGGAGAGGAAGAAGCGCGTGGATCCAGGGTCCCCTTGACGACCTGAGCGCCCTCTCAATTGGTTATCAATCCGACGGGATTCATGCCGCTCTGTTCCAATGACATGCAAACCTCCAGCCTCACGAACCTGGGCCTCCTCCTGCTTAACAACAGCGTCATATTCAGCCTTGACACGATGTAAGAGATCACGCATCTTCTGGATCTGTGGATCGGTGGTCGGTGCCTTTTCCGCGGCCAGGGCAATGCGATCCTCCAGTTCCAGCAAAGAGAGAGCACGATCGCCCCAGGCCTGCACCAGCTCCTTGGCCAAGGCCACCAGTGCATGTTCCGCATCGTCGGACAAGGTGCAGGGATACAGGGTTCCCAGGGCGCGCGCATCTCGGGCCAACTCCTGGGTCGGGGAGCCATCGCCCGCAAAGCCGCCCCCTTTGGAGGCGGAACGCTGGAGCGGCACTGGAGCACCATGGATCTCCTCGGGCCGCACGAGCCGGGGCAACAGCACTTCCCTCACCTTCAATCGGGCCATGTAATCGCTGTTGCCACCCAGAATGATGTCGGTGCCACGACCGGCCATGTTGGTGGCAATGGTAACGGCTCCGGCCCGCCCAGCTTGGGCAACGATTTCCGCTTCCCGCTCCACATTCTCCGGCTTGGCATTCAGGAGGTTGTGGGGGATTGTCAACTCAGACAGGAGGGACGACAGCAACTCTGATTTTTCGACACTTGTGGTCCCCACCAGCACGGGACGCCCCCGGCCATGGACCTCGGCGGTTTCATTGGCCACGGCCCGCCATTTGGCCGTTTCAGTTTTATACACCTGATCGGTCCAATCCACCCTGGAAGTGACGCGATTGGTCGGCACTGTCGTGACTTCGAGTTTATATGTCTTCTCAAACTCCAACTCCTCTGTCTTGGCTGTACCGGTCATGCCAGCCAGCCGGGGGTAGAGGAGGAAGAAATTCTGGTACGTGATGCTGGCTAGCGTTTGCGTTTCAGGCTGAATCGGAAGACCCTCTTTCGATTCAATGGCCTGGTGAAGTCCGTCACTCCAACGCCTGCCAGGCATAACACGACCAGTGAACTCATCCACGATTACCACTTCATTACCACGGACAATGTAATTCACGTCCTTGGCAAACAATTCCTTGGCTTTCAGTGCATTATTAATAAAGTGGGCCCAGGGATCGGCAGAATCGTAGAGATCTTGAACCCCCAGCAGTTCCGCTGCATGAGCATAGCCCTCATCCGTCAGCGTGACGTTTCGCCGCTTTTCATCGACTTCATAATCCCCCTCAGGGTCAATGCCGTCTTTCCCCAGCTCGGGGGCCCTAACCAGGCGCGCCGAGATGTCCGCCGCCAGGCGATACTTTTCTTGGGGGCGCTCAACCTGGCCGGAGATGATCAACGGGGTGCGGGCCTCATCGATCAGGATCGAATCGACTTCGTCAATGATGCAATAATGAAAATCCCGCTGAACGATGTCAGCGAGATCCGTGGCCATGTTGTCACGGAGGTAATCAAAACCCAGTTCGGAGTTGGTGGCATAGGTGATGTCGCAGGCGTAATTACGCTTGCGCTCCGATGGCGACATTTCCTGCTGAATCAAACCCACATTCAGCCCAAGGAAACGGTGAATCTGCCCCATCCACTCCGCATCCCGACGAGCCAGATAATCATTCACGGTCACCACGTGCACCCCAGCGCCGGTCAGGGCATTGAGATAGGCCGGCAATGTGGCCACCAGGGTCTTTCCCTCACCAGTTTTCATCTCTGCGATTTGGCCATCATGGAGCACCATGCCGCCGATGAGTTGCACATCGAAGTGGCGCATGCCAAGCACACGCTTGCCCGCCTCGCGCACGACCGCAAAGGCTTGGGGAAGTAATTCGTCTAAAACAACTTTCTTTCGAGATAAGCTATCAGCTTTATCGAGTTTTTGACGGAATTCCGCCGTAAGACCACGCAACTCATCATCCGAGAGCGGGCTGATCTCCTCCTCCCAGATGTTGATGTCTGAAACCAGGGGTTGGTAGCGCTTCAGCTTGCGAGCGTTGGGATCACCCAGCAGCAGCTTGAGCATGGGGGAACAGACTTATTTTTGAATAGGCATCTTAACACTTCAACTGTCCAAGGCGAGGGAGAGATGCGGGCCTGAGAGATGGGTTTAAGTGCTGCGCTGCCTGCGGCAGGCCAACCGGGGCCCACTGGCACACGGTGCCCAGCGGGGGAGGCTGGAGCCTGAGCCCAGGGTCACAGCTACACTTTAGGCTGGCAAATCGTGAACGGCACGAGCAGATGGAGTTCCATCATCGTCATGGCAATTTGTCTTGATGAGCCACAACGAACCACCAAACGGATCCCCGGTGAAGCCGGGGAAAGACCGCCTGACGTCGGTGCGGATCATCTGCCATGGCCGATTCGCTCCCGCCTTCCAGTTTGGCCTGGATCCTGATCTCAGGCCCGCCGGGGCCATCCAGCAGTTGCAACATCTGTTGAACACCAATGCGTTCTGGGGCACGGGGCGCTCCCTTCGTGATCTGCGGCGGATGGTGAACAACAGCGCCGTCTGCGTCACCGCCTGGCGAGGTCGCCAGTTGATTGGTTTTGGCCGGGCCACCAGCGATGCCATCTTCCGGGGCACGATCTGGGATGTGGTGGTGGATTCACGCCACGTTGGCCAGGGGATCGGCCGCCAACTGGTAGAGGCTCTGTTGGCCAGCAAAGCCTTGGCCCGCTGTGAAAGAATTTATCTCATGACCACCAACAGTGCAGATTTCTATAAAAAACTAGGCTTCCAGGAGAAACCTACTCAAAACCTGATGGTGTTAGACAAAAGCGGATGAAGAGATTCGAACTCTCGACCCTCTCCTTGGCAAGGAGATGCTCTACCACTGAGCTACATCCGCATGAACCGCCGCTCTCGCGGCACTTGCCAGCATGCCCCATCGCCGGGGGGTCCGTCAATTCCCTGGAGGGGCCTGTGGCAGATGGGCCATCAGACTTCCCATTTCCAACGCCTGCATGGCGTAGCTCCAGCCCAGGTTGCTCTTGATGCCAGCTCGCTCCAGGGCCTGTTGCAGGGTGTCGGTGGTGAGCACCCCGAAGATCACGGGAACCCCCGTCTGGCGGGAGACCGCGGCCACACCCTTGCTCACCTCAGCCACCACCACATCAAAGTGGGGCGTGTCGCCCCGGATCACCGCGCCAAGGGTGATCACCACCTGATAACGGCCACTTTCCGCCAGCCGCTGGGCCACCAGCGGAATTTCAAAACTGCCAGGCACCCAGGCCACATCGAGTTGACTACTGGCTGGAGTGGTGTCAATCCCGTGGCGGCCGAGGCAATCCAGACAGGCAGTTAAAAGCTTGCCCGTGACCAGGTCATTGAACCGTGCCACAACCACGCCGATGCGCAGGCTTGCGGCCTGGGTGAAGGTTCCTTCGTAGTGGGTCAAGGGGTCAGACCACGAAATAGCTCATGCCCCAGTTCAGCAGCACCAAGCCCACCCAGAGCGCGCCACCGATGAGGATCAAGCGGTTGGAGCGGCCGATGTCTTCACTGCTGGCATAGAGGACAGGCACCGCCACGATCAACGCAAAGGACAAGACCACCAGGGCCAGAACGGTGAGCGTGTTGATGATCTGCATGGGGTGAAAGGCGCGCCGGCCGGTTCAGGCATTGGGCGGATTCTCACACGTGGCCCCCCGTCCCCCGCCCCTCCCCGCCCGCTTCCTTCACATGTTGTCGGAGGAGGGAGGATCGGCCCCCGACCAGCCCGGGCGCCCGGGGATCCCCACCGCTGGGGGCCGTTAACATCACTCCCACTACCCTCAGCGTCATGGGCGGGCCGAGCAGCCAGCAACTCCTTCTGGTGTCGGCCGCCGATCTGCAGGGCGATCTTTTCGCGCCGCCGGTCGAGCCCGGTGGTGACAGCCCCTCCTCCTCCGGTCCAAGCGCCGACCCGCCCTGCACCGACGGCGACGATGGCGACCTGCTGGCGGCGGCCGCCGCCCGACCCCGCCAACGGCAAGCCAGGGCCGCGGCCAAGGAGCCCGCCCCCCCGGCGGCGGGCGACTCTCCATCGGGTCCTCCCCCTCCCGAGGACCAACCCCGCTGGCATCACCACAGCCTGATCGACCCCCAGGCCCTCACCCCGATGCTGCGCCACTACGTCAGCCTGAAGGCCGCCCACCCGGATCGGGTGCTCCTCTACCGCCTGGGGGACTTCTTCGAGTGTTTCTTCGAAGACGCCATCACCGTCTCCCGCCTCCTGGACCTGGCCCTCACCGGCAAGGAGGGAGGGAAGGCCATCGGGCGGGTGCCGATGGCAGGCATCCCGCACCACGCCGCGGAACGCTATTGCGCTGAGCTGGTGCAACGGGGCCTCTGCGTGGCCCTCTGCGACCAGTTGGAGACCACGCCCTCCCAAGGCCAGCTGTTGCGGAGGGACATCACCCGCGTGCTCACCCCGGGCACCGTTCTGGAGGAGGGCATGTTGGCGGCGCGGCGCAACAACTGGCTCTGTGCCGTGCTCCTCGAGGGTGCCCGCTGGGGCCTGGCGGTGGCCGATGTGAGCACCGGGGAGTTTCGCGTCAGCGAGCAGGAGGGACTGGCGGCCCTGCACCAGGACCTCCTGCAACTGGAGGCGGCCGAGGTCGTCTGGCCCCAGCCCGCCGCCGACGGGGCACCGGAGGGGGATGCTCCGTCCTGGTGCCCCAAGGGGGTGCGGGCCACCCCCCAGCCCCGCACCCCCTTCGAGGCTCCCGAGGCGGGACGGCGGCTACGGGAGCGCTACGGCCTGGGCGGACTGGAGGGCCTGGGATTAGCGGAAACTCCCCTGGCCCTGCGGGCTGCCGGGGGCCTGCTGGCCTACCTGGACAGCACCCAGCCCGCCCTGGAGGAGGAGGGTGGGGCCCGGGCGGCGGTCCCGCTGGAACGCCCCAGGCTGTGGCACGCGGGGGACAAGCTGGTGATCGATGCCCAAACCCGCCGCAACCTGGAGCTGACCCGCACCCAGATGGGTGGCCGCTTCGAGGGCTCCCTGCTCTGGGCCCTGGATCGCACCGTCACCGCCATGGGGGCCCGCTGCTTGCGGCGCTGGGTGGAAGCTCCCCTGGTGGACACCGCTCCGATCCTGGAGAGGCAACGGGGGGTCGGGGAGCTGGTGGAGCAGCGGGCCCTGCGCCAGGCCGTGCGTCGGCTCCTGAGGCCCATGGCCGACTTGGAGCGCCTGGCGGGCCGGGCAGGGGCAGGGAGCGCATCGGCCCGTGATCTGGTGGCCCTGGCCGATGGTCTGGAGCGTCTGCCCCGCCTGGCGGAGCTGCTCCAGACGGCCGAGAGCACCCCTCTGCGGGCCCTGGGCGAGGCCCGACCCGACCTGGCCGCCCTGGCCTCCGATCTGCGCCACACCCTGGTGGACCACCCCCCCCTCACCCTCGGAGAAGGCGGGTTGATCCACGACGGGGTGGACGAGCGCTTGGATGGTCTGCGCAACCAGCTGGATGATCAAGATCGCTGGCTGGCGGACCAGGAACGGCAGGAACGTCAGCTCAGCGGCAATGGCAACCTTCGCCTGCAATACCACCGCACTTTCGGTTATTTCCTGGCGGTGAGTCGCGCCAAGGCGGCAACGGTGCCCAGCCACTGGATCCGCCGGCAAACCCTCGCCAGCGAGGAGCGCTTCGTCACCCCGGCCCTCAAGGAACGGGAGGGGCGCATCCTGCGGCTGCGGGCCCGGGCCGCCGCCAGGGAGGTGGAGTTGTTCACGGCCCTGCGCCAACGGGTGGGGCTCCAGGCCGAACCCATCCGCGCCGCCGCCCGCCAGGTGGCGGAGCTGGATGCGCTGGCCTCCCTGGCGGAGGTGGCCGCCACGGAGCGCTACAGCTGCCCTGAGATTGTCCCGGGCAGGGAGATCGCCATTGAGGCCGGCCGCCATCCCGTGGTGGAACAACTCCTGGTGGATGACCCCTTCATCCCCAATCCCATCACCCTGGGAGGAGGCCACCCCCAGGCACCCGACCTGCTCGTGCTCACCGGTCCCAATGCCAGCGGCAAGAGCTGCTATCTCCGTCAGACCGGGCTGCTGCAGTTGATGGCCCAGATTGGCAGCTGGGTTCCGGCCCGCTCGGCCCGCATCGGCCTGGCCGACCGGATTTTCACCCGCGTGGGCGCCGTGGACGATCTCGCCACGGGACAATCCACCTTCATGGTGGAAATGGCGGAAACCGCCAACATCCTTCACCATGCCAGCCCGTCCTCCCTGGTGCTGCTGGATGAGATCGGGCGGGGCACCGCCACCTTCGACGGCCTGGCCATCGCCTGGGCCGTGGCCGAAGCCCTGGCGGGGGACGTGGGCGCGCGCACGGTGTTCGCCACCCACTATCACGAGCTCAACGAGCTGGCCACCCTCCTGCCCAATGTGGCCAATGCCCAGGTGTTGGTGGAGGAAACGGGCGACGACCTGCTCTTCCTGCACCAGGTCGTTCCCGGAGGTGCCAGCCGCAGCTACGGCATCGAGGCAGCGCGGCTGGCGGGGGTTCCCCCGTCGGTGGTGCGGCGGGCGCGCCAGGTGTTGGGCCGCATTGAGGCCAACAGCCACGTGGCCGTCGGCAGCCCCTAGGCGCCCCGCCCCCGCCAAGCCCCCCGCAACAGCGCATTGGCCGCCGCGGCCACCAGGCCAGCCCCGCCCCGGCTGCCCTCCAGGCGGATCTGGGGCAGGCCAGAGGCTGCCAGCCGCCGTTTGCTCTCCGCCACGCCCACAAAGCCCACCGGCATGCCCACCACCAGGGCTGGCGGCGGCAGCCCCCCCGAGCCCGTGAGCGTCAGCAGGCGGTCCAGGGCGGTGGGAGCGCTGCCGATGAGCACGACCGCCCCGGGATGGCGCGCCAGGGCGACGGCCATGCCCTCCGCCGCCCGGGTGCCGCCCGCTGGGGCCACGGCGGGTGCCCAGTGCAAAACAGACCAGACGGGATTGCCAAAGGTGCGTTGGGCCATGGGGCCAACGGCCGCGGCAGCCATGGCGGTGTCGGTGAGGATCGGCGCCCCGGCGGCCAGGGCCGCGGCCCCCAGGGCACAGGCCCCTGGGCTGAAACGCAGGTCGGGGGCCAGGCTGAGGTCGCCGCCGCTGTGCACCAGACGCTCCAACACATCCCGTTCCAGTCCGTCGAGGCCGGTCTCCCCCAGCCAGGCGCGAATGCGGCGCAGGCTCTCCGAGAAAATCGGATGGTCCAAGTCGTTCAAGCCAGCCTCTGATGCCGATCCACCTCTACTGGGGCGAGGACGAGGCCGCCCGGGGCCGGGCGGTGGAGCACCTGGTGGAGACCACCCTGGATCCGGCCTGGGCCGCGATGAATCTGAGCCGGCTTGATGGCCAGGACGGCGACCAGGCCCGTCGCGCCCTGGAAGAGGCCCGCACCCCTCCCCTGGGCGCCGGGGGGCGGGTGGTGGTGCTGCAACGCAGCCCCTTCTGCGGGGCCTGCCCCCCCCCGCTGGCGGAGGCCCTGGAGGCCTGCCTGCCTGCCGTGGCCGAGCAGACCCATCTGGTGTTGGTGAGCGGCAGCAAGCCCGATGCCCGGCTGCGCACCACCAAGGCCCTGCGGGCGGTGGCCGAGGAGAAGAGCTTCCCCTTGCCCGCCAGCTGGGACGGGGCCGGCCAACTGGAGCTGGTGCGAAGCACCGCCCGGGAGCTCGGCCTCACGCTGGAGGGGGAGGCGGCCGAAGCCCTGGCCCTGGCGATCGGCAGCGACAGCGCACGGCTGGCCAGCGAGCTTGAGAAATTGCAGGTGTTCGGGGGGGATCGGGTGACGGCGGCGGCGGTCCACGCCCTGGTGGGGGGGCGGAGCAGCACAGCCCTGGCAGTGGGTGAAGCGCTCCTGGCCGCCCGACCGGCCGAGGCGATCGCCCTGGCCGATGCCCTGCTGACGGCGGGGGAGCCGGCCCTGCGCATCGTGGCTTCTCTCTCCAGCCAAATCCGCGGCTGGTTGTGGGTGGCCTTGCTGGAGGCCCAGGGAGAGCAAGACGTGGCCACCATCGCCAAGGCCGCGGGCATCGGCAACCCCAAGCGGGTGTATGTGTTGCGCAAACAGATCCGTGGCCGCAGCGTGGATCACCTGCTCAGCCTGTTGAGGCAGCTGTTGGAGGCGGAGGCGATGCTCAAGCGGGGGACCGATCCCGGGGAGGCCTTCCGCGAGGCCTGGCTGCTGCCCCTGAACCCGTCTCGATAAGTTGGCAGTCAGCTGCAGCCGCCGGCGGATGGCCCTCCTCGTCCAGAAATTCGGAGGCACCTCCGTCGCCGACGCGGAACGGATCCACGCCGTCGCCCGCCGGATCGCCAGCAGCCGCGAGGCGGGCCACGAACTGGTGGTGGTGGTGTCCGCCATGGGACACACCACCGACACCCTCACGGCCCTGGCCAGGGCCGTGAGCTCCAACCCGCCCCAGCGGGAGATGGACATGTTGCTGGCCACGGGGGAGCAGGTGTCCATCGCCCTGTTGGCCATGGCGCTCCATCGGCTCGGGGTGCCGGCGGTGTCGATGACGGGAACCCAGGCCGGAATCATCACCGAATCGGCCCACGGCAGAGCGCGCATCCTGGAGATCCGCACGGAACGGCTGTCTCGGCGGCTGGAGGAAGGCTGCGTCGTGATCGTGGCGGGGTTTCAAGGCACCAGCAGCGGCCCCTCGGGGATCCCGGAGATCACCACCCTGGGACGGGGAGGATCCGACACCTCCGCCGTGGCCCTCGCCGCGGCCCTTGGTGCGGAGGCCTGTGAGATCTACACCGACGTGCCGGGAGTGCTCACCACGGATCCGCGCAAGGTGCCCGATGCCCAGCTGATGGCCCGGGTGACCTGTGACGAGATGTTGGAGCTGGCCAGCCTGGGGGCCTCCGTGCTCCATCCCCGGGCGGTGGAGATCGCCCGCAACTATGGCGTTCCCCTCCTGGTTCGATCCAGCTGGACCGACGATCCGGGCACCGCCCTCACCAGTGGCGTCAGTCGCTCCATTGGCAGTGATGGGTTGGAGCTGGGCAAACCCGTGGATGGGGCCCAACTGGAGCGGGGCCAAGCGGTGCTGGCCCTCTCCGACATTCCCGACCGTCCCGGCGTGGCGGCCCGGCTGTTTGAGGCCCTGGGCGCGGCGGGTCTGAATGTGGATCTGATTGTGCAATCCACCCACGAGGGATCGAGCAATGACATCGCCTTCACCGTGGCGGAAGAGGAACGGGAGAAGGCCAACCTGGTGTGCCGGCGCCTGTTGGAGGATCTGGAGGCCGGCGGGGCCAAGCTCACCACGGAGGGGGGCATGGCCAAGATCAGCATCACCGGGGCGGGCATCCTGGGGCGCCCCGCCGTGGCCGCCCGACTGTTTGACACCCTGGCGCGCCTTGGAATCAACCTGCGTCTGATCGCCACCAGCGAGGTGAAGGTGAGCTGCGTGGTGGATGGCCCCCAGGGAAGCAAGGCCCTGCGGGCCACGGCGGAAGCCTTTGAGCTGGCGGGGAGGCAGCTGCGGGAAGGCCCCCTGCCCCCGGATCCCGAGGCCCCAGCCGTGCGGGGGGTGGCCCTGGACCTGGACCAGGTGCAGGTGACGGTCAAAGGGGTGCCGGATCAGCCGGGCTCGGCGGCGGCCGTCTGCCGCTGGCTGGCGGATGCAGGCATCAGCCTGGATGCCATCGTGCAATCGGAGCGGCTCCGCCCGCCCATGGCCGGGGCGGTCACCGGCAGTCGTGACATGAGCTTCATCCTGCGCAAGGGCGACCGGCAGAACGCCCAAACCGCCCTGGCCCCCCTGCTCCGTCAATGGCCCGGCGCCTGCCTCGAGGAGGGTCCGGCCATCGCCCGGGTCAGCGCGGTGGGGGCCGGCATGGCCTGGACCGCCGGCACGGCCGCCCGCATGTTCCGGGCCCTGGCGGAGGCGTCCATCAACATTGAAATGATCGCCACCAGTGAAATCCGCACCAGCTGTGTCGTCGCCGAAGCCGAGGGGGTGCCCGCCCTGCGGGCGGTGCATGCCGCCTTTGGCCTGGGGGGGGTGACCAGTCACCGGGTGGAGGGCACGGAGGCGCCCGTGTGAGCGGGGATCAAGGGCCCCTCAGCCCTTGCCCACCAATTTCTGCCGCAGGTTCTTGATGCGATCGCGCAGATTGGCCGCTTCTTCAAACTCCAGATTCTTGGCCGCTGACTTCATCTTCTCCTCCAGCTGCTGAATCAGCTCGGGTAGGGAATCCAGGGGCACTGCATTGTGCTCAGCCTGTTCCGTGGCCTGCTCCAACTGCTCATCGTTGAGCCGTCGCGACACCTCAAGAAACGCAAGGATCGAGTTGCCCGCCCTCTTGCCGGCCGGCTGGGGGGTGATGCCATGGTCTTGGTTGTAGGCCTCCTGGATGGCCCGGCGCCGCGCCGTTTCAGAGATCGCCTTCTCCATGCTCTCCGTGAGATTGTCGGCATAGAGCAGGGCCTTCCCCTCCACGTGTCGGGCGGCGCGGCCGATGGTCTGGATCAAGGAGCGCTGGGCCCGGAGAAACCCCTCCTTGTCCGCATCCAGAATGGCCACCAGGGAGACCTCCGGTAGATCGAGTCCTTCCCGCAAAAGGTTGACGCCAACCAGCACGTCATACTCGCCATTGCGCAAATCCTGAATGATCTCAATCCGCTCGATGGAGTGAATTTCGGAGTGGAGGTAGCGCACCCGCACCCCATGCTCCGCCAGGTAGTCGGTGAGATCCTCGGCCATGCGCTTGGTGAGGGTGGTCACCAGCACCCGTTCCTGTTTGGCGGCCCGCTCCCGAATCTCCCCAAGCAAATCGTCCACCTGCCCCTCGGTGGGGCGCACGTCCACAACCGGATCGAGCACGCCGGTGGGGCGGATCACCTGCTCAACGACGTCGCCGACACTTTGGGCAAGCTCCCAGTCGCCAGGCGTGGCGCTGACAAAGATGGTCTGGTGGGCCTTTCCCCAAAACTCCTCCCCTTTCAACGGCCGATTGTCCGCCGCGCTGGGGAGGCGAAATCCATGCTCAATCAGCACCTGTTTGCGGCTCTGGTCGCCGTTGTACATCGCCTGGAGCTGGCTGCAGGTGACGTGACTTTCATCCACCACGAGCAGCCAATCCTTGGGGAAGTAATCGATCAGGCATTCGGGTGGGGTTCCGGCAGGACGACCCGCCAGATGGCGCGCATAGTTCTCCACCCCATTGCAATAGCCCACCTGTTCGAGCATCTCCAGGTCGTAGCCGGTGCGCTGCTCCAGCCGTTGGGCTTCCAACAGCCGCCCCTGCTCATGGAGGGCGGCCAGCCGCTCTGCCAGCTCCTGGCGAATGGCCTGGATGGCCGACTGCAGGCGCTCCTTGGGCGTGACGAAGTGTTTGGCGGGATAGATGCTGATGGCCTCGAGACTTTGCAGAATTTCTCCCGTGGTGGGATCCACGTAACGAATCGCCTCTACCTCATCGCCAAACAATTCAACCCGCACCAGGCGGTCTTCGTAAGCGGGGCCAATCTCCAGCACATCTCCACGCACCCTGAATCGGCCACGGCTGATTTCCAGATCATTTCTGGAGTATTGGTTATTGACCAACTCCCGCAGTGATGATCGGAGGTCAAGGGTTCCACCCACTTCAAATTTGACAGCCGCCTTTAGATACTCCGAGGGGATCCCAAGACCGTAGATGCAGCTGATGGAAGCCACGACGATGACATCCCGCCTCTCAAAAAGAGAGCGGGTGGCCGAGTGGCGCAGCATATCAATTTCTTCATTGATCGATGCCGTCTTGGCGATGTATGTATCCGAGACCGGCACATAGGCCTCCGGCTGATAGTAGTCGTAATAAGAGATGAAGTACTCGACAGCATTGCGCGGGAAGAACTCGCGCAACTCGTTGCACAGTTGGGCGGCAAGCGTCTTGTTGTGAGCCAACACCAAGGTGGGCCTGCCCGTTCGGGCAATCACATTGGCGATGGTGAAGGTCTTGCCGGTGCCGGTCGCCCCCAGCAAGGTCTGATAGCGACGACCATCATCCACACCGCGCACCAAGGCCTCAATGGCGGTGGGTTGATCACCCCGGGGGGTGTAGGGAGCCTCAAGGTGGAACAGCATCCCCCCATTCTGGAGGACTGACTGGGTGGGTGCGGGCCGGACAGGACAGAGGAAACCGTTAGGCAGGCAGCCCGGTCACAAGAGCCATGGCGCGGGTCAGAGGCACCTCTAAACCGAGGAAGCGCAGCACGAAATAGCTCAACAGGCTGTAGGCAAATGACCCAAGAACCGCGCTAAGCAAGCCGTTCCGCAAACGGAATCCCTGGATCAACCAGGCCGCCAGCCCAAACAGAATGATGGCAATCAGCCATTCGAACAGAAAACTGACCGGGCTCAGCAAACCGCCCAGGGAGGAAATCGCCCAGAGCGGTCCGAGGATGATTTTCAGGGGCCACATCAAGAGGGTGCCCAACAGGCCGATGACCAAGGCCGCCACCAAGGCCACCTGAAAGTTGGCCATCTCCACCCCCAGGGGGAGTTTGGCCACCAGCAGCAGGATCACGGCGCGAAGGGGCCACTGCAGAAGCCAGAGGAGAGAGCCGGCCATGGGGTAGTGGTTAGACGGACTGATTCACACCATAGGCATGGCGCCCATGGGCAGCAATGGCGGAGGTGGTGGCCTCCCGCAGGGTCCGCACCACCGCAACCATGGCCAATTCGTCTTCGAGGCGATTCACCGCGGAACCCACCCCCACACCCGACGCCCCAGCGGCCAGGGCCATGGGCACCGTGACGGGGGACAACCCAGACGCGCAAACCACGGGCAAGGGTCGCTCCGCCGCCGCAAGGGCCCGGCTGATGGCGTGGGTGGCCGCCAGGGTGGGAGCCGCCTTCTCAATGAGCCCCAACACACCGGGGCTCACGGGTCGGGAGCTGGTGCCTCCCTCGGTTTGGATCCAATCCGCGCCGGCATGGGCCAGGGCCACGGCCAGCTGTTCCTGTTGATCGAGAGGAAGAACGTGGGGCACGGTGACCGAAAGCACCACCTCCGGCAAGAGCTCCCGGGTGCGGTGGGTGAGCTGGAGCACCTCCTCCGCCTCGAAGCGCAAGCCGAGGGGGTAAAAGGCATCGAAGTTGCCGATCTCCACCATGGTGGCTCCAGCCGCGACGGCCGGGGGGAACAGGGCGGGATCCACCGCGGAGACGCAGAGCGGCAATCCGGGGGCCACGGCCTGCACACGCTCCACCAGGGAAGGATCACAGGCCAGATCCAGCAGGTCGGCGCCGCCCGCGGCGGCGGCCCGGGCGATGCGCACCACCGAAACCGGATCATGATTGGTCAGGCCGGCGATCACTTTGAGCAGCCGTCGCTGGGCGATCCCCTCCCCAAGGGGGGCAGGCAGGCTGGAGTGACGCGACATCAGCGGAAACCCAAGGTTGTGACCGTGATTCTCCCATCCGATGCCGCGCAACCCCGCCACCGCTGGGGACCGGACCAGGACAAACTCCACCGTCACCTGCTGCGCCATCCCTCCCTTCTGCCCCGAGGCGCCCACCTGTTGCTGGCGGTCTCCGGCGGTCAAGACTCCATGGCCCTCACGGCCTTGTTGATGGACCTGCGCCCCCTCCATGGCTGGAGCCTCAGCCTCTGGCACGGCGACCATGGCTGGCGGCGGGAGTCCGCCGCCCACGGCCAGGCCTTGGCGGCCTGGGCTGGCTCCCGGGGTCTGCCGCTGCATCGAGAGCAGGCCCAACCCATCCCGGGATCGGAAGCGGAAGCCCGCCATTGGCGTTACAGCTGCCTGCGGCGTCAAGCGGAAGCCCTGGGCTATCGGCATGTGCTCACGGGCCACACCGCGAGCGACCGGGCCGAGACTCTGCTGCTCCACCTGGCCCGGGGCTGCCATCGCCAGGGGCTGGCCTCACTGCGGGCCTCCCGCCCCTTGGCCGAGGGGATGCACCTGGTGCGCCCCCTGCTGCTCTTCAGCCGGCAAGACACGGCCCGCATTTGCGCCGACCAGGGGGTGCCCGTCTGGATCGACCCCACCAACAAGGAGCGGCGATTCAGCCGCAACCGTCTGCGGGCGGAGGTTTTGCCCGTGCTGGAGGATCTCCACCCTGGGGCCACGACGCGCATGGCGGCCATGGCGGAACGGCTGGCCCAGGAGGAGGAGCAGGGGGAGGAGCTGGTCGCCATGGTGATCAAAGGCCTCGAGGCGCCCGCCAACCCAGCGCTAGGGGAAGGGGAGATCGGGCTGATGCGCCAGGGACTCCTGGCCCTCCAGCCAGCCAATCAAGGAAGAGTGTTGCAAAGTTGGCTGCGGCGCCATTGGGGGGGGACCCTACGGCGGAACGATCTGGAGGTTCTGTTATCACGCATGCGTGTCAGTGAGCAATCGGGACGGCAAGATCTTGCTCACGGTTGGCACCTCCGCTGGGATGGGCTCCGCATCTCCCTCCTTCCCCCTCGTCAACACCAGACCACCCATGGCGACCACCCTTGACAGTGGCGAACTCCAGAAGCGCTACGACTTGATCGAGAAGGCCTACTGCGACGCTCGATGGGACATCGTGATGGAAGCGGCTTCCCTGTTTCTAAGGGATGTGGTCGATCAGGAGGAAGAGCCAGAAATCGTTGGGCTGCGCCTACGGATGCAGCTGTTGCTGGCACACACCTTGCTCCATGGCTATGGCGATCGCGATGCGGCGGAGGATCTTTATGAATTGGTCCGCAAGAGTAACGCAGAACCTTCGCTGCGCCAAATCGCCGAGGATGGACTGGACCAATGTCACAAACCTCTGACATCGACCTTCGTCGAGGAGGTTGAGGAGGAGGGGGACGACACGGGTGGAGGCAAGCCGGAGCTCTTCCTTCCCGAAAGCGAGCAGGCGGAGCCCCCCGAGGCGTCCGAGCCCGCCAAACCAGCCCAGTGGCTTCTGGAGGAGGACGCGGAACCTGCGCCCCCGGAGCCCGAGCCCCTGAACGACGCGACCTCCGATGCGACCCAGGCCGCCAGTGGGCAGCAAGCCGCCACGAATCCCTTCGGCCCTGCCAGCGAGGAGGAGGACACCCCATCCACCAGAAAACGCCGGGGGTTGGCCATGCCCTGGCTCAATCCCGCGCCGGAGGTTGACGACACGGCGGGGATGGAAGAGGAGCCCGTCCTTCCCCGTTTGACGTTGGAGGCCCCGGAACCCCCGCCGCCGCCGCTCATCCCGGAAGTGGTGGAGGAGCCCGAGCTGATGGAGGTTCATCAATCCATCCCGTCGTTGGCCGACGAGGTGGATGTGGTGGTCAAAACGCAGGCCTCGGGCAACGGCCTGGTCAGCGCAGCGGCTGACCAGGATTCAGAGGACGAGGATCTGCGGGGCTGCCTGCTGCGCGTGGTGATGCGCTGAGGGGGCCTCAGCCCGCCAGGGCGGCGGAGCGGCGGCGACGGGTGCGGCCGTTCTCCAATTCCGGCTCTTCGATGGGCGTCGCGGACTTCGCCACGGCCATGGCGGGCTCGGGACGGGGACGGGACTCCGACCCCCCAGCCTCCCGACCACGGTCCCGATCCCGGCCCCCCTGCCGACTCTTGGGCGCGGGCCGGCTGTCTGGCTCGGCCTCGGTTTGCCCCTTGTAGGCCGGGCTGCCCGCGGGGGCCGGCTGCACCAGGCAAATGATCAGGGGATCCACCTGCAACTCCCGCCGCAGACGGCGCTGGAGACCGACCTCCACCTCCCGCTGCACCCCAACCCAATCCACGTCCGGCGCCTTGCCGCCGCTGTTGCGGCAGAGCTGGCTCCAGCGATTCTCCAACACCCAGCGAATCTCGCGCTCCGCCCAGATGGAAAGCTTCCGTGGGTCGGCGGTGGTCACCACACCGCGAAGGTTCACCCGCGGCGGAGCGGCCATGACCCCGTCGGTGCTGATGACAGCCAGGAGGGTGATGACGCCATCTTCCGCCAATTGCTGACGCTCCTTCAACACCCGGGCATCAACAATGCCATTGCGGGACGCATCCAGAAGCTCAATGCCCGACTTGACCGCCTCTCCGCGGCGGATTGACTGAGGCGTGAGTTCAACAACATCACCGTTATCAATGATGAGGATGTTGTCAGCAGGAACGCCCATGGACTGGGCTGTTTTCGAATGGCAGACAAGCATGCGGTGTTCCCCATGCACTGGCACGAAATACTTCGGGCGGGTGAGGGCCAACATCAACTTTTGATCCTCCTGGCTGCCATGGCCAGAGACATGGATCCCCTCTCCCTTTCCATACACCACCTTGGCGCCCAACATCATCAGGCGATCAATGGTGTTGACCACCGAGATCGTGTTGCCCGGGATGGGGCTCGCCGAGAAAATAATGGTGTCACTGGATTTCACCTGCACCTGCGGGTGCTCGCCGCGGGAGATGCGACTCAAGGCGGCCAGCGGCTCACCCTGGCTGCCAGTCATCAACAAAACCACTTCCCGGTCAGGCAAATCACGGATTTGTTTGATGGGTACAAACAAGTCATCCGGGCAGCGCATGTATCCCAATTCACGGGCTTTTGCGATCACATTGAGCATGGAGCGACCCAGCAAGCCAACCTGGCGGCCATGCTTCATGGCCAGTTCGAGAACCATCGAAACCCGATGAACCGAGCTGGCAAAAGTCGTCACAATCACACGCCCTTCAGCCTTGCCAAAATGACGGTCAAGGTTGGGGAATACAGATCGCTCTGGCGGGGTGAAGCCCGGCAATTCCGCATTGGTGGAATCACTGAACAAACACAGCACGCCCTGCTCGCCGTAATGGGCCAGGCGCTGCACATCAAACACCTCACCATCCACGGGAGTGTGATCAAACTTGAAGTCGCCCGTGAACACAACCACCCCTACAGGCGTGGTGATCGCCAAAGTGAAACTATCCGCAATGGAGTGAGTATTTCGAATGAACTCCACCTTGAAGTGCTGACCGACCTGCACAACCTCCCGGGGGCTGACGGTCTGCAGGATGGTGCGATCCATCACACCCGCCTCCTCCATCTTGCCCGTCAGCATGGAGAGTGCCAGACGGGGTCCATAGATGACTGGGATATTAAAATTTCTCAAGTGATAGGGAATGCCGCCGATGTGATCTTCGTGGCCATGGGTCACAATCATGGCTCGAATTCGCTTGTGGTTTTCCCGCAGATAGCTGGTGTCAGGCAGCACCACATTGACACCATGCATGCCATCGCTTGGGAACGCCAGACCGGCGTCCACCATCATCAGATCATCGCCATATTCAAAGACACATGTGTTTTTGCCGATCTCATGCAATCCCCCGAGGGGAATGACGCGGAGGGTGGGTTGCTTGCCATCCGCGGAGATGGGTTTGGTCGCGTTGCCGTTGGGACTGGTCATGAAAACAAAAAAAGGACAGCTAGATCTGGTCGAAGCCTTGGCGTCAGGTAGGACGCAGGGCAGCGAGGATGGAAGCGAGACGTTGGCGCACTTGGTGATCCGCAGGCATCAGTGGCAGTCGCGGAGCGCCCACAGCCCAGCCGGATAGCTCAAGGGCCGCTTTCACAGGTATGGGGTTCGTCGTGCAAAAAAGAGCTTTGAATAGGGGAAGCAGCTGCTCATGGAGAGCCAACGCCTCGCCGTTCCGGCCAGCCAGGAAGGCTTGCACCATGGCCTGAATCGCCTCCCCGGCCAGGTGACTGGCCACGCTCACCACCCCAACAGCCCCCACGGAGAGCATGGGCAAGGTGAGGGAATCGTCGCCGCTGTAAATCGCCAGGCGGTCGCCACAGTGGCCGCGCAGCTGTTGAACTTCCTCCGTGGTACCACTGGCGGCCTTGAACGCCACCACATTGGGGCAATCCAACAAACGCTTCACCGTCTCGGGCTCCAGGTGGCAGGCCGTCCGTCCGGGAATGTTGTAAAGCATCAGGGGCAACTCCGGAACCGCTTCGGCAATGGCCCGAAAGTGAGCTTCCAGCCCCTCCTGGGGGGGTTTGTTGTAGTAGGGGACCACCACCAAGGCCCCGTCGGCTCCTAGGGCCGCGGCTTCTCGGGTGGCCTCCACCGCCTCCGCCGTGCAGTTGCTGCCACTGCCCGCCAACACCACCCCCCGGGATCCCACCGCGCCCTTCACGGCGGTGAACAGGGCATGTTGTTCGTCCCAGCCCATGGTGGGGGATTCACCGGTGGTGCCACACACCACCAGGCCATCGGAGCCATGGCGCACCAAATGGTCGGCCAGGCGCTCCGCCATGGCCAGATCCAAGGCCCCATCCGCCGCGAAGGGCGTGACCATCGCGGTCAACACGCGACCGAAGGGCGGTGATGACTCCATGGGGCGGCCTGTCAAGACACACCTCCCGGGCCGGCCATCAACAGCTCGGCAATTTGGATGGCATTCAGGGCCGCCCCCTTGCGGATTTGGTCCCCACAAAGCCAGAGCTCCAGGCCGTGCGGGTGGCTGATGTCCTGTCGAATGCGGCCAACAGCCACCGGATCCCGACCGGTCACATCCACCGGCATGGGGAAGCGATTGGTGGTCCGGTCGTCAATGATCAGGACACCAGGGGCGTGGTCTAACAGAGCGCGGGCCTGCTCCACCGACATCTGGCCTTCAAACTCAATGTTGACGGATTCGGAATGGGCCCGGAGCACGGGGACCCTCACGCAGGTGGCGCTGAGCAACAGATCGGGGCGGCCCAGGATCTTGCGGGTCTCCCGAACCATTTTGAGCTCCTCCTCGCAGTAGCCGCTGTCTTCGAGGGGCGAGTTGTGCAGAAACAGATTGAACGCCAGGGAGTAAGGCAACACCTCGGGCTGGGGAGTCCCCCCCTCCAGCAGGGTGCGACTGAGGTGGCGCAGCTCCTCCATGGCCCGGGCACCGGCACCGCTGGCCGACTGATAGGTGCTCACCACCACCCGGCGGATGCGGCAGTGGGCCTCAAGGGGGGCCAACACCAGGCATAGAAGGATGGTGGTGCAATTGGGGTTGGCCAGGATCCCCCGGTGGGAGAAGGCCGCACCCGGGTTCACTTCCGGCACCACCAAGGGCACCGCGGGATCCAGGCGGAAGGCGCTGGAGTTATCGATCACCACCGCCCCACACTCCACCGCGCGGGGCGCCCACTGACGCGACACCGATCCACCGGCGGAGGCCAGCACCAGGTCAAGCCCCTCGAAGCTGGAGGCCTCCACGGGCTCCACCTGGAGGGCTTCTCCGCTCCACATCATCCGTTGGCCCGCGGAACGGGGGGAAGCCAACAGACGCAACTCCCGCACCGGAAACTGGCGCTCCTGAAGCAGGTGCAGGATTTCCTGGCCAACGGCGCCCGTGGCGCCCAGCAGGCCAATGCGCAGTGGACGGGAGGGGAGTGGGCCGAGGACGGCGTTGGCGGGCTGGGAATCAGGGCCGGGACTGGAGAGGGTGGTCACCGAGGGAGGAGACGGGGGTGGGGCCGGAGCGGCGTGGACAAGGATGGGGACGATCTGTGCCTGACAGGAAAAAGGAAACGGCGCCGGGGGACCTCCAGCGGAACGGGACAAGGAACGGCTGGAGTGGCGTTCGAAAAACGGCAGGCCAGGGAACAGCGCACCGCAATCAGCGATGACAGCTGGGTATATCGACTCGACTGAGCGTCTTGACCAGAATACGCTCCCGGGCGGCTAGAGGCCACTTTCTAGGATTGGGGATTGCCCGTCCTTCGGCTTCCTCCATGACCACTGCCGCCAGCCCCTCCACCGGCCTGAAAGTGAGCACCCAATCACGTCCCGGTTGCCGGGTGGCCCTGGAAGTGGCAATTCCCGGTGGACGCTGCCAGGCCAGCTACGACGCCGCGGTGGACAAGCTCAGCCGCAGCGTGAAGCTCCCAGGCTTCCGCAAGGGCAAGGTGCCCCGTTCGG
This sequence comes from Cyanobacteriota bacterium, assembly GCA_046340755.1. GTDB lineage: Bacteria > Cyanobacteriota > Cyanobacteriia > PCC-6307 > Cyanobiaceae > Cyanobium. Next base: position 119,834 of record JBKDSY010000084.1, on the reverse strand, counting down.
TGTTGATTCAGCAGTTGGGTCCCCTTCGCATCCGGGCCACCGCCCTGGAAGATCTGGTCGAGAGCGTCTGCCGCGACGCCCTGGAGCAGGAGCGGATCCCCGCCTTGGGCCGACCAGAGCTTCGGGAGGGATTCGAGACCGTGTTGGATCGCTTCACGCCCGGAGCCGAGCTGGTGCTCACCCTGGAGATGGATGTGGAACCCACCCCCACCCTCAAAACCACGAAGGGGTTGAAGGCGGAGGCCGCTCCTGTCGTCTTCGATCCGGCCAGGGTGGATGAGCTCCTGGAGCAGTCCCGCCGCCAGCTGGCCGCCCTGGTGCCCGTGGAGGGACGGCCCGCCGCCACTGGAGACGTGGCCCGCATTCGCTTCAGTGGCGTTTATGCCGACAGCGGAGAGCCCATCGAACGGGGCAGCAGCGAGGGGATGGATGTGGAGTTGGAGGAAGGGCGCATGATTCCCGGTTTCGTGGAGGGCATCCTGGGCATGGAGGTGGGCTCCATCCGGGAGGTGTCCTGTGCCTTCCCCGAGTCCTATCCGCAGGAGGAGGCCGCCGGGCGCCCCGCCACCTTCTCCATCACCCTGGTGGACCTCAAAGCCCGGGAACTGCCGCCGCTGGACGACGCCTTCGCCCAACAGGCCAGCGACAAGGCCACCCTCGCCGACCTGAAAGCCGATCTGGAGCAACGGCTCCGGGAGGATGCGGACCGGCGCCATCGCGCCAATCGCCATGAGGCCCTGGTGGAGGCCCTGGTGGAACAGCTGGAGGTGGAGCTTCCGGAAACCTTGGTTCAACAGGAAGTGCGCGAGCTGGTGGAGCAGACCGCGAGCCAAATCGCCCAGCAGGGCATGGATGTGAAGAAGGTCTTCACACCCGATCTGGTTCGCAGCCTGATGGACACCTCCCGGCCCGAGGCGGAAAAACGCCTGCGGCGCAGCCTTGCCCTGCAGGCCTTGGCCAACGCCGAAGCCATTGAAGTCTCGGAAGAGGAGGTCACCGCCAAGGTGGCGGAGGTGCGCCGGGAGCTGAGTGGGCGCTCCACCATTGACGAGGAGCGGCTCCACGCCGCCGTCAGCGATGACCTGCTGCGGGACAAGCTGCTCAGCTGGTTGGAGGAGAACGCCACGATCAGCGACATCGTCCAACCAGCCGCCCCGGCGGGTGGCGACGCCGCCAAGGAGGACGCGGCCCCTGAGGGAAGCGGCCAGGCCGCCGGCGCCAAGAAGCCCAAAAAGGCAGAGGCCACCAAGCCGAAGGGGAGCCCAGCGGTGCAAGCCAAGGATGACGACGAGATGCAAGCCGCCCAATAGCAGCGAAACGGCTCCGCACCCCATAGATTGCTACTCCAAGGCCCCTTCCCACAAGCCCGCGTGTGACCCTGCCCCATTGCGATCCCGCGCCCACCCACCCCCAAGGACCTGGCGGCGTCATTCTCCATCCGGTGCAAAACCGCTGGCAGGCTCCTCTGCCGTGGGCCTCCTGGCCCAGCCCTGGGGCCTCGCCCGGAGTGCTGCCAACCGTGGTGGAGCAATCCGGCCGCGGGGATCGGGCCTTTGATATCTATTCACGTCTCTTACGGGAGCGGATCATCTTCCTTGGCACAGGCATTGATGATCAAATTGCCGACTCCCTAGTGGCTCAGTTGCTATTTCTCGAAGCCGAGGATCCGGAAAAAGACATCCAGATTTATATCAATTCTCCCGGCGGATCCGTGACCGCTGGGCTAGCCATTTACGACACGATGCAGCAGGTCAGCCCCGACATCGTAACGATTTGCTACGGGCTTGCCGCGAGCATGGGGGCTTTTCTGCTGTCTGGCGGCGCAAAGGGCAAGCGTTTGGCCCTGCCCAATGCACGCATCATGATTCACCAGCCCCTCGGCGGTGCCCAGGGTCAAGCCGTGGACATCGAAATCCAAGCCAAGGAAATCCTTTTCCTCAAAGAGACACTCAACACCCTTCTGGCCGAACATACCGGCCAGCCCTTGGCAAAGATCGCTGAAGATACTGACCGCGACTATTTCCTTTCGCCTCCGGAGGCGGTTGAATACGGGCTGATCGACAGGGTTGTGGAAGGCCTTCCCTCACCCACCCCGGTTTGATCCTTAAGGACCGCCGACCAGCGGACACCTGAGGGCATCCTGAAAGCGGGGCCGCCCCGTACGCTCCCCCCCGACCACGTGCATGGCCAAGTTTGACGCCCATCTCAAGTGCTCCTTTTGCGGCAAGTCGCAGGATCAGGTCCGGAAACTGATTGCCGGGCCAGGGGTCTACATCTGCGACGAGTGCATCGATCTCTGCAACGAGATTCTGGACGAGGAGTTGGTGGAAGGCCAGGGCCACGGGGGTCGTCCCTCTCCGGAAACCAACCGCAAAGCGGCCCAGAAGAAGGCTCCCAAGCCGGCTCCCACCCTGGCCTCCATCCCCAAGCCTCAACAGATCAAGTCGTTTCTCGACCAGCAGGTGGTCGGCCAGGACGAGGCCAAGAAGGTTCTGGCCGTCGCGGTGTACAACCATTACAAGCGGCTCGCCTGGCAGGGGGACGGGCAGGGGGAGACGGACCGCAGTTCAACTCGTCTGCACAAGTCAAATATTTTGCTCATCGGGCCCACCGGTTGCGGCAAAACCCTTCTGGCCCAATCGCTCGCTGAGCTCCTGGATGTGCCCTTTGCGGTCGCTGATGCCACCACCCTCACGGAGGCTGGCTATGTGGGGGAGGATGTCGAAAACATCCTGCTGCGATTGCTGCAAAAATCCGACCTGGATGTGGAGCAGGCCCAGCGGGGAATTGTTTACATTGACGAGATAGACAAGATCGCTCGCAAAAGCGAAAACCCTTCCATCACCCGCGACGTTTCTGGCGAAGGGGTCCAACAGGCCCTGTTGAAGATGTTGGAGGGCACGGTGGCCAATGTGCCCCCCCAGGGAGGGCGCAAGCACCCTTATCAAGATTGCATCCAGATTGACACGAGCCAAATCCTGTTCATCTGCGGCGGTGCCTTCGTCGGCCTGGAGGATGTGGTTCAGAAGCGCATGGGGCGCAACGCCATCGGTTTTCTTCCAGCGGATGGCCAAAGCCGGCCGAAAAGTGGCAAGGATCGCCATGCTGCGGAAGTGTTGCGTCATCTCGAACCGGACGATCTGGTTCGTTACGGCCTGATCCCCGAGTTCATCGGCCGCCTCCCGGTCACCGCCGTGTTGGAGCCCCTGGATGCTGTCGCCTTGGAAGCCATCCTCACGGAACCCCGGGACGCCCTGGTGAAGCAATTCCAAACGCTTCTGAGCATGGACAACGTGCGTCTGGATTTTGAACCCGGCGCCGTGGAGGCGATCGCCGCGGAAGCACACCGCCGCAAAACCGGGGCCCGCGCCTTGCGGGGCATCGTGGAGGAGCTCATGCTGGAAGTGATGTACGACCTGCCCTCCCGCCGGGATGTGAAAACCTTCACCGTGACGCGGGATCTTGTGGAGCAGCGCAGCCGCTCCAACGTGCTCCCCATTCCCAGTGCCAACGGACGGTCCGACCATCGCGACCACGGCAATCAGGCCAGTGCCTGAGCGGCAATCCCCACCTGATGGCCACTTCTGTTCCAGCGGAAAGGGCGAGATGCTGACTGTTCTCTTGCCTCCCCACCTTGGCCGCAGCTGACCATCTGCAGGTGCCGCGTCAACACGGTCTGTTCAACCACCATGGCATCGACCTGGGTGATGGAACGGTGGCCCATTACTTGGAGGGCCGAGAAATATTGCGGAGTCCGCGGGATGCGTTCAGTCGGGGGCTGGCCATCACAACGGTGGAGTATCCACCGGACAGTTGCTCCCCGACCGGTGTCACGGTGCGTCGCGCCATGGGCCGACTTGGAGAACAGAATTACAATCTTCTCTTTAACAACTGCGAGCATTTTGCCCATTGGTGCAAAACCGGACGGCACCGCAGTAATCAGGTGGAGGATTGGCTCCACACCGGCAGCCTGGGAGCCCTGGCCATCGGCCAGTTCATTCCTGCCGCCGTGCTCACTGGAGCCCGAATGCTGCTGCGGCATGGGATCACGGTGGAACCTGGACACCTGGAGAAAGGACGAGAATTGGCTTGGAAAACCCTGGGCCAGCTCGATGGCCTGCGTCAGCAGCTGCAACAACGCTTGGAAATGGAGCTCGGCAAAGCCGAATGGCGTTGGACGAACGAAGAGGGGCCCCCTAAAGAGTTTCTGCGGCTGCGGCATGCGGCTCAATCCTTGGCCGACCAACTGAGTGCTGTGGAGGAAATGGAGGCCAAGCTGGAGGAAATGATCACGGTGGGAGCAGGAAAATCCGCTGATCCAAGCCGTTGATGTTTCGCCTCTTCTCCCAACGGCATCCTCACCTGGCCTTGGGAGCTCATGGGACACGGTCAAAAAAATCGCGGTCGCCACAGGCTCTCCGGACAACACACCTGACCTGGCCTGAACTGCTGGATCTGACCAATGTGTAAACCTTGCTGTTTCGCGGCGCACGTCCAACTGAATCGGCAATCAGCTGACTCAGGAACGCTGTAGTTTGTTGCGCAAGACTTGAATGACGGGTGGCGTGAATAGGTAAAGGGCGCGTTTGATTTGTGACTGCACCCGTGCCTTGAACACCTCGGTCTGATTGCTGGGGTTGACGGGGTTTTGATTGTCAACTTCCGGCAAGAGCAACTGTTTCAGCTGGGGAGTCATTTGTATTCGATCGGCAAGCCCATGGAATTTTGCGAGGTCATAGTATTTGCGCCATTCGGCGATCGGGTCAATGCCCATCAGCTTGGCTTGCCGAATGATTTCCTGGCTGATGAGGCAATCCTCTGCAAAAGTTCTCTCGATATCATTCCTTAAATGTGTTTGCACATCCGAATCCGGATGGCGCCGATAAAAGATGGACAGTTGACGGCCAATGCCAATGGAACCAAACATTCCTAGGCGCCAAAGATACAGGCGATCACAAGAGGGATATTGACCAAAGTCTGGATCGCCCGCCGAAGACTTGATCGCCCTACGGTGAGGCTCTGCAAGAACGACAGCGGACCAGATGTTGAGCGGAGTGTTGGCAAGGCAATTTACGGCAGTTTCCGTGCACCCCCAAAACTCAAAATCCCTCAGGGTTCGCTCGTCACTCTTGGGGACCTGCAGAAAGCTGCCTGAAAATTGCTCACAGGGCATGCAACACTCATTCGCCACAGCAACAGCCTGGCCAAAGTATGCATGAATGGTTGGGTTTTCCGCAAAGCACCTGAATGCTTCCTCCAGGTGATAGCGCGACCACATATCGTCATCAGCAAGGAGGGCGACGTAATCTGTCTTTGCCTCCAGGGAGAGCTGGATGCAATTCCCTTGCGCAGTTAAGTTGCCGGGCTGCTTGAGATAGCGGATGGGAAGCTTTTCGGAGTAGGATCTGGCAACAGAACGCGATTCATCGGTAGCAGCACTCTCGCTAATGACAACCTCGTGAATTAGATCCTTCCGGGATTGCAAGGCAATGCTTTCCAACGCCTGGCCCAGCATCTGGGGGCGCTTGTGAGTCGGCAAGAGCACCGTGACTGGTCTTACCATCAGAGAAAAAAACTATTTGGCGATGTTAGCAGCTTGGCGGATCAGCTTTCTGATATCGGGATGCGGCCTCCAGGGCATCTCGAAACATGTTCTCCAATGCGCCGTGGTGAGTCGGCCGCATCAACGACTGCGACAGTTTAGCTGAGACAATCTCGATGAGTTCGTCATGTTTCAAGGTGCCTTTCAGGGCAATCCGGCATGATCATCCTCTCTTTTCTCTCCCGCCAGTCGTTGCTTTGTCCCCTCCCAACGGCAGGGCGGATGGCGTGGCTGATTGACGCTCCCGCTTCTTGATCAGGAGGCTCGCGGCACCGCGGCCCAGAACCCCGATTCCACCCTGTTCTCAGACCGCGACCCAAGCCCGGAGCGAGGCCTGTCGCCCGGCGCCCACTGGCGCCTCGTGCCCGGCACACCGTTGCTCTTTGCGGCGGTTCGCCCCAAGCCTGCGCCCCACGGGCAAGAATTTGGCCATGGTCCAGGCCTATCAGCCCCTCCACCACAAATACCGTCCCCAACGACTCTCCGAGCTGGTTGGGCAGGAAACCATCGCGACCACCCTGGCCAATGCCCTCAACAGCGGCAGGATCGCTCCTGCCTATCTCTTCAGCGGACCCAGGGGGACCGGCAAAACCTCCAGTGCCCGGATTCTGGCCCGTTCCCTCAACTGTGTGGCCAGCGAGAAGCCCACGCCTGAACCCTGTGGCCGTTGCGAGCTTTGCACCTCCATCACAGCCGGCACCGCCCTGGACGTGATTGAGATTGACGCCGCCTCCAACACGGGAGTGGACAACATCCGCGAGTTGATTGAGCGGTCCCGTTTCGCGCCGGTGCAGGCCCGCTGGAAGGTCTACGTGGTGGACGAATGCCACATGCTCTCCACCGCGGCCTTCAACGCCCTGTTGAAAACCCTGGAGGAACCGCCCCCCCGGGTGGTGTTTGTGCTGGCCACCACCGATCCCCAGCGGGTCCTGCCCACGATCCTGTCGCGCTGCCAGCGTTTCGACTTTCGACGCATCCCACTGGAGGCCCTGCAACAGCACCTCACCTGGATCGCGGAACAGGAGGAGATCGCGATCACGGCCGAGGCCCTGCATCTCGTGTCCCAACGGGCCCAGGGAGGCCTTCGCGATGCGGAAAGCCTCCTCGACCAGCTCAGCCTCCTGCCCCCCCCCATCGAGGCCGCGGCCGTGTGGGAGCTCCTTGGGGCCGTGCCCGAGGAAGACTTGCTCCTGCTGGCCAGGGCCATGGCCGAAGGAGCGCCACTGGCCGTGGTGGAGGCCTGTCGGCACCTGATGGAGCGGGGTCGGGAACCCAACGCGGTCCTGCAAGGGATCGTCGCCCTGCTGCGAGACCTGCTCCTGGCGGGGGTCGCGCCCGACCGGCTGGAGCTGACCAGCGTCTCTCCCGCCTTGCGCGTCCAACTGCCCCCCCTGGCCAAGGCCGTGGGCAAGGAGCGCCTGCTCCACTGGCATAGCGGGTTGAAGGGCAGTGAACAGCAGTTGCGCCACAGCGTGCAACCACGGCTGTGGCTGGAGGTGCTCCTGCTTGGGCTCCTGGCCGATCCGCCGGCGCAACGGCAACCCACGGAACGGGGAACCGCGCCCACCCCCCGCGCGGCGGAAGGTTCCAGGCCCCCGGAAGGTCTGCGTCCCCCCGAAGTCTCCCGGGCGCCCAGTCCAGCAGAGACCCCTCACCCGGAGCCCACCCCCGCCGCGGCAACGCCCCCTCCAGCCTCCCTGGACGAGGTCCCCGGGGACCCCCCGCGTTTAGAGGATCTCTGGCAACAGATCCTGGCGGGGCTGCCGCTGCCCTCGACCCGCATGCTCCTATCCCAACAGGCCCATCTCCGCCAGCTGGATGAACGGCGGGCGGTGGTGCGGGTGGCCAGCAACTGGATCACCATGGTGCAGAGCCGGTTGCCCCTGCTCGAAAAGGCCATGGAGGCCACCCTCGGCGGGCCAAGGCAGATCAGGCTGGAGCCTGGCGATCAAGACCGGCCGGTGCCCGGGGCCCCGGGGCCGACAGGTGTGCTGGAGAGGGAGCCGCCCGCCAAGCCCCCCCCGGCGGCCGCCGCGGACGCTCCCGTGGAAGCCCCACCCGCCGTGGTGGCCCCGCGCCCCTCCGACGCCAGCAAGGCACCGGCGGAACCCAGCCCAGGGGATCTGGGCTCGGAGCCTGGCGCGGCGGAGCCCCCCCAGGCATGGCCCACGCCACCCAGTGCCGTGCCAAACCCGCCGCCAGTGACGCGAGCAACCCTGCCCACGGAAGAACGGCTGTTGGAGGAATCATCCAGCTGTTTGGCCGAATTTTTCAATGGGCAAATCGTGGCGCTGGATCCTCAAGAGGACCCCTGAGGGCGGGAGCCAAGACGCTTCAGGGCCCAGATGCCGCGGTTCATCCCCAACAGAGCGCGAAAGAGAAGGCCGGGAGCCGGACCAGCGGCCATGGCAAACCGATGGGGCGGCATCAGAAACAGGGAACGCCATCCAAAATATCGACGGGCGTTCCTTTCCTTGTCCGCCAGAAAAAGTCGATCCACCCTCTGGGAAGAGGCCCCGGAACAAGCGTAAGAAGCGATCAGGAGAGGCAGATAAGTGAAGCCACCCCGGGAAAATAGATTTATATTATAATCCCAGTCGGCGTAAAGCGCGTATTTTTCATCATATGTTATTCCAAGGGACTCGATTTTGCTGCGTCGATAGAACGCCGATTGATGGCTGATGTTCCGATCCAGGAATCGTGGCAAGTCCCAAGGTTGGCCGTAACGGTAGCCAGGGTCCTCAATCCACACATCTCCATGGACAACGAGGGTGCGCGGGGGTGCAGACTGCAAACTTGGAGCGAGGTCAACAAACACCTCCGCCGACATCAACTGATCGTCCGCCCCCATCACATAGATCCAGTCACCTTCCGCCGCCTGAACACCATGATTGAGGGCCGCATAGATTCCAGACCCCGGCAGATGAATGAGTCGATGACGAATGTTCGCCGTTTCGAGCAGCGCCAGAGCGGTCCCACAGGTTTCATCTGTCGAGCCACCATCCACCAACACCACCTCAAAATCCCTTGACTGTTGGCGCGCCAAGGAACCGAGGGACAACGGCAGATGAACCTCCGCATTGAGGGTGGCCATCACCACACTGATCAACGGCAAGGAATCCGACGACAACGTGCACTCAAGACTGGGCGTGATTGCCAGCTTAATTCAAGCTAACCAAGGGCACGCTGAAATTCCTCGGGAAAGGAGGTCAACCAAAACTCTCGATCATGCTTTTCCCAGGCATGGCAACCAAAGGGTCGATGAATCTGATAGAAGGCACAGGTTTGGCGTGGATTGGTCTCCACGGAGAAAGCAGCCGCCTCGGCAAGCGGGGGAATGCGAATCCAGGGGAAGACCCAAGGCGCATAAATTGAAAATAAATGATCCTCCTGAATTCCAACACCAGCATAAAAGGCCAGGGTGTTATGCCACCCCAATGACATGGCCAGGAACAAAACGAGCCGCTTACAGAACAGCGCGGGCCACTGGCGAGCCGGGAAAAAGTGATATCGGCGAAAAAGCGTAACGCGATAGGCCAATTCCCGCCATCGGAAGACGGGCACATGTCTGGTCTGGAACGATTCACAAATGCGAATCATCTCCGCCACTCGTCGCAAGGAAAATCCTCCATTTCCCACGCCGATGTCCGGGGTATCCGGGCCCAGATGCCGTGTCCAGGGCGCCCCAATATAGGTATATCCTTTCTCAATCCACTCCCTGAGCTCAGTGCCCAACACCCAGGCGTCCAGCTGAACAATCAACAGATAATCCCATGCTTTGAACAGTCGATAGAACCAGCCCTGAAACAGCAGGGTATTGTAAGACTCGATAGATTGCAGCCACTCAGCTCCAATCGGCTCCGCCCGGCAGGATTGAGCCTGCGACGGGGGCAGCCCAAGGGAAGCCATGAAAGGACCCATGTCATCGGAATGTTTATGCACCAACACAATGTCAAAATCTTGTAACTTCAAGATGCAATTCAAGAGGGCTGCCCGTTCAGCAGTGCTCAGATCAAGCGTGTAGACGGGTACAACAACAACGCAGGTTGCTGGCATGGCTCATGAAAGGTTCAGCGGCATTGCGGGGTTCAGAAGGGCTCAACCTTCCGTCGAAACGACCACATCATCATCCAAATCCAAACCATGGCCCGGAGCCGTAATGGAAAAATCTGGATAGGCCGCCAGGGTGGAGCCAACGCCGGTGGGCGCTCCGGAATGAACGGTTTTCTGCCACACGAGGGTTTTCGGCAGCAGGGCCATCTTGAGCATCACCCAAGGGATCACAACAAACCAGTGGGTCAGATACCCCACAGCCAGAAGGACATTTCCTGGAGTGGCCGGGGGCAATGGGGGCCCCTCTCCGCCCCGATTACAGCCGGCAGCAATGGAGAATCCCGAGAGCCCGAGCATGATCAGGGGGAACGGCCACATGCCTGGCAGGGTTCTGGTGATCAGGGCCCCCAGCAGATCGGCGACCACCATCACTGGCAGCAGATACTGGAGGACGAAGAACGATCCCAGATCCCATTTCTGGGATCGATTCAGTCGCTCGGACAGCAACTGGCTGCCATAGTCCAGAAACCGCTGCAACCCCCCTTCCGCCCAACGCTGACGCTGGCGCCAGAGGGCCGGCAGGGTGGACACAGCCTCTTCGCTGACCGGTGGATCCCACAACATCCCAATGGGCAGACCAGCCAAGAGAAACCGGAAGCTCAGATCCAGGTCATCCGTGATCGTGGCCTCATTGAATCCCCCCGCCGTTTGAACCGCATCCCGTCGCAACAATTGCCCATTGCCCCGCAGCTCAGCCACCCCACCCCGGGCCAGTCGGGCCTCCTGGATGAAGGCGTCGAAGGCCATCTCCATGGCCTGGGCCCGGGTGAGCCAATTCTGGGCCATGTTGGCCTCCGCCTTCCGCAACTGCAAGGCTCCCCAGCCGCCACTCTCGGCGTAGGGAATGGCCCGCTCCAGCAGATCCGGGGAAAGGTCGGCGTCCGCGTCGAGCACAAGCATCCAGCGACCCTGAAGCTCGCCAAGCACCGCATTGAGGGCCCCCGACTTGCCACCTCCCGAGTCCCGGCTGCGGCGAAGCACGCCCAGCTGGGGGTAGGGAGCCTGGAGATCCGCCAGGCGCTGGGGCGTGCGGTCCTCACTGCCGTCATCCACCACCCAAAGCCGCAAGCGATCGGCGGGCCAGCGGAGACCCAGAACCCTCTCCACCAGCGACCCGATCACCGCCTCCTCATCCCGGGCGGCGACCACCACATCCACGGGCGGGTAGGGGTCGCCAGGAGCGGCCTGGGCCGGTTGGCGGGATGGATCAGGGGGCTGGACGGCCGGGCGGAACAAAATCACCCGCCCCACGTGACCGGCGAGGAGGGCAGCCAGGCTCAAGCCCGGCACCACCCGGGCCACGGGCCCGAACCAATGGGGCAAGGCTCCGGCGACCACACAGGCGAGCAACACCAGGGCAGCCTTCGGGCGGCGATTGTCTGCGCTCTCGCCGCCCATGCCCTACTCAAAGCTGAGCGGATCCTAAAGGTCTGGAACCCGGCCCACGCAGGCGTGGCGGCCCCTGGCACCGCCCGAGGGTTCATCCCGGCTCCCGAGGCGTTCCATCCAGGGCCCCCAGGGGCTTCAGGGCCGCACCGGGGTAGTAGTGCCGAAGGATGGTTTCCATGGACCAGCCCCGCCGGGCGAGGTCGATCGCTCCGGCCTGGGACAGGCCGACACCATGGCCAAACCCGCCTCCCCGCAGCAGCCACAGACCCGGCTGGGGGGCGGACAGGGTGAACAGGGTGCTCGGCAGCTCGCGCAGGGTTCGACGAATGGCATCCCGCCGCAGGATCACCGCCGTTTTGGCGCCCACGATCTCCAGCGCCACCACCCGGCCGCTGGCCCCCCGCTCCAGCACCCTCAGACGGCTCGGGGTCCCCACCGACAGGCCCCGGGCCGCGAGGGCCGTCTCGACCCTGCCGGCTGTGAGGGTGCGTTGCCAGCGGAAGAGCGGGTGGTCAACCCCATAGGCCCCTGTCCCATCGCGCAGGAGTGCCGGCAGGCTGGCGGCGGCCAAGGGAATGGGGAAGCGCCCCACGAAGGTGGGACCCCCATCCGCCATGGAGCGCAGGTAGGGCACGGGCGGCACGTCCCACGCTTCCTCCAACCCCGCGGCCACGCCGCCATTGGTGGCGTGATAAACCGCGTGAATCGGCTGGTTCGCCGCGGCCAACACCTGACCACGGCTGGTGGCGATGGCCTGGCGCACGGGGGGGCTGGCCTGGGCGGGATCGCTGTAGACCTGGCATTGGGTGTCGGCGCAGAGGTGATAGCCATCCGCCCGGAAGCGGTCTTGATTGCGCACAGCCCAGGTGCGGGCCAGCACGGCCTGGGCCGCCAGGGCCGCCGGGGGCGAGCCGGCACCGATCTCATGGGGCACCACCCCCTCCAGATAGCGCTCCAGCGGTGCTTCCTCCACCAGGCTCCAGCCGCCGTGGGCATCCGGAAGGAGGCGAAACGGGCCGGCGAAGGTCCCCTTTCCCCACCTCAGGCCCGCGGGGGCCTGCAGGCGGATGGGGCCGCGCCACACCAGCGGCCCTTGGGCCCCTTGGGCCTCCAGGACCAGGCGTCGGGCCTCCCGGCGCTCCACCACCCTGGTGGAGCGTCCCTCCGGCTCGGGGGCCTCCACGGGGGCCCACACCTCCCAATCCACGGGGCGGGCGATCACCGGGCGCAGGCCCCCCTCCACCCAGGGTCTGGCCGCTGCTTCGGCGGATTCATAACTGGCGAACGGGCCCAGCACCCGGCGGCGCACGGTGAAAGGCTCCGGCAGGGGCTCCCAGCGCCAGTTGAGGGTGATCTCCGGGGCGGTCAACCGCTGGCCGCTGCCATCGTCCAGGGTGAGCGAGCCGCTGGCCGCCCGCAGGCGCAGGGGAGCGGCCCTGGTGACTCCAGCGTCGGCAGACGCCCCATCCCCGCCCCCCCCCGGGCCCAGCCTGGCCCCCAGGGCAACCCAGAGCACCGGCCGCTCGGCCTGCAGTGGCGGCGGCGGGGCGACGGGCCAATGGAGCGGGGGCTGGGCCGAGGCCTGACATCCTCCATTCAGCAGAAGCAACGCACCGAGAATCCATCGGGGGGATGGCCGCCTGGAGCAGGCTGGAGCGGAGACACCAGGGAAGAGGCGGTGGGGGCGAAGCATCGTCGAGGGGTTGGAAAGGGGTGAAGTCGCGTCGTACTCTGCTCGTTTGTGTGCGTTGGGCTGAGATGCCGAAACTGAAAACCCGCAAAGCGGCCGCCAAGCGGTTTCGGGCCACAGGCAGCGGCAAATTCGTGCGTCGGCGTGCCTTCCGCAACCATCTTCTCGATCACAAGAGCCCGAAACGCAAGCGTTACCTGGGCACGATGGCGGTGGTTGACGAGCGCGACAGCGACAACGTCGCCCTCATGCTCCCCTACGCCTGAGCCTGGCCAGGCCCCGCTCCCGTTCCCTTTCGACACCCCACCCCCGACTGATCCATGACCCGCGTTAAGAGAGGCAATGTTGCCCGCAAGCGTCGCAACAAGATTCTTCGGCTTGCCAGGGGGTTCCGCGCAGGAAGCGGCAGCCTCTTCCGCACGGCCAATCAGCGGGTGATGAAGGCCCTCTGCAATTCCTACCGCGACCGGCGCCGCCGCAAGCGCGATTTCCGCCGGCTCTGGATTGCCCGCATCAACGCCGCCGCCCGGCAAAACCAGACCACCTACAGCCGGCTGATCGGGGGGATGAAAAAGGCCGATATCCGGCTCAACCGCAAGATGCTTGCCCAGCTGGCCATCGCCGATCCGGCCGGGTTCAGCACCGTGGTGACCACCGCCCTCCCTTGAGGGGGGCGTGACCCCGATGGCCGATCTCCTGCCCGATGCCTATCTCCTTGGCCTGATCGCCTTGTTGGGCATCGCCGCCGTGGTGGTGGCCAGACAAATTCTCAAGGTGCGCGGCGACGAGAGAATCCTCGCCCGCCTGGGAAGCCCGACCAAGGCCGGTGGCCAATCCATGGATGCCGCCAGCTTCTATGAGCTGGCCTCTGTCCAGCTGCGCAAGCGCCTCTACGGCCAGGCCACCGACACCCTCAAACTGGCCCTCAAGCAATCCGAAGCCGAGGAGGCCCCCGCCGAAGCCGTTGCCCTGATGGAAAACGCCATGGGCTTTGCCCTGGCGGCCCAGAACAAATATCCCTCCGCCATCCGGCACTACCGATCAGCCATCAAGGCCAAGCCCAACTATCCCGTGGCCCTCAACAATCTGGCTTTTGCCCTGGAGAAGCAGGGCAAGGAGGGAGAGGCCCGGCTCAGCTACGACCAGGTTTTAGCTCTGGAACCCGGCAACCAAACGGCCATCAAACGCCTGAAATCCCTGGATCGTCGGGCGGGGATCGCCCCCAAGAAAGCCCCCTGATTCCGCCCGCCTCCCCGGTGGCGGCTCACCACAGACCGCGCACCACCCCCCCGGAAGCGGTGGTGGAAGTCGGTCCTGGGTTGAGTTGCAACCGGCCACCCAGGCCCGTCAAGCGGTCGGGCAACCAGCCGCTCAGCGAGAGGCCCTGCTGCCCCTGAAACTCACCACCCGGCTCGAGCATGGCTCCCAAGCTGTCTCCCAGGAGGAGCAAATCCAGCTGGTTGGACTTGGCATTGATGTTGCCCTGCACGGGGCTCTTGACACCTGCCAGGCTCAGCTCTCCCCGGAGATCCACCATCTGGCCCAGGGCCGTCACCCGCTGAATCACCAAAACCGCTGGCACGACGTTGTCACCGCCAAAGGATCGGTAGGTGCCTCGCCAGCTGCGGGGCAGCAGCTCGGCGATCAGCTGGGCGCGTCCCACCGGGTCATACGACTCCACGCCTGTGATGGGCATCACGGTGACCGGGGCCGCCGACGGGGAGAAGGGGGGGATCGGCCCACCCGGGGGCATGGGGCTGGCCGCCAGAAGGAGGGGAGCCAGGGCCATTGGCAGAGGCATCACGGTCGCGCGGCTGCCAGCGCACACTAGAGGGCTGTGACGGGAACCACTTCCCCCCATGTGCCCCTTGCCCTCCCCAACCGCCCCGGCTGAAGCCAGGCCCGGCCATCCTCCAGCCAGCGTCGGGGATGACCTGGTGATCGGCGGTCGCCGATTCGCAAGCCGGCTGATGACCGGCACGGGCAAATATCCATCCCTGGCCCTGATGCAGGCGAGCCTGGAGGCCAGCGGTTGCGGGATCGTCACCGTGGCCGTCCGCCGGGTTCAGACCCAGGCCCAAGGCCACCTGGGCCTGATGGAAGCCATTGACTGGCAACGGATCTGGATGCTTCCCAACACCGCTGGCTGTGCCACCGCGGAGGAGGCCATCCGGGTGGCCCGCCTGGGCCGGGAGCTGGCCAAGCTGGCCGGCCAGGAGGACAACACCTTCGTCAAATTGGAGGTGATTCCCGATCCACGCCACCTGCTCCCCGATCCCTTCGGAACCCTGGCCGCGGCGGAACAACTGGTGCGCGAAGGGTTCACCGTGCTCCCTTACATCAACGCCGATCCCCTCCTCGCCAAACGGTTGGAGGAGGTGGGGTGCGCCACGGTGATGCCCCTGGGCTCCCCGATCGGCTCCGGCCAGGGCATTCGCAATGCAGCCAACATCGGCCTGATCATCGAGAACGCGACGGTGCCCGTGGTGGTGGACGCGGGCATCGGCGTGCCCAGTGAGGCCGCCCAGGCCATGGAGATGGGGGCGGACGCCCTGCTGATCAACAGCGCCATTGCCCTGGCCGGCGATCCACCCGCCATGGCCAGGGCCATGGCACTGGCCGCCCAGGCGGGCCGTCTGGCGCGCCTGGCGGGGCGGTTGCCCATCCGTGGCGAGGCGGCGGCCAGCTCCCCCACCCAGGGGCGGGTGGGCAGCTGAGGCCATGGGGCCGGGGCCGCCGCACTGTGACGATCCATGCAGGCGCGACGCCAGACCTGGCCCTTGCCCATAGGGTTGTCCCACCTTGACAGAACGACCATGCAGGTGACCCAAGAAGATGGCGGCAAGCTCAACGCCTTCGCCAAGGAGCCTCGGATGGTGGTCATGGAAGCCGGAGAGGGGTCTCGGGTCAACCGGGGCTGGATGATCGGGGGTCTGGTGCTGGTGTTGGCGCTCCTGGCCGTGGCCAGCCGCATCAGCTGAAGGAGGGGGGCACGGCCTGAGGCCTGTAGTAGCTTGCTTCGTCAGGCACCGCGCATTCAGGAGTCTCGGCGTGAAGGTCCTTGTTCTGGGCGGCGACGGTTTCTGCGGCTGGCCCTGTGCGACCAATCTGGCGGACGTTGGCCATGACGTGGTCATCGTTGACAACCTCAGTCGCCGCAAGATCGACGTGGATCTGGGGGTGGAGTCGCTCACCCCGATTGCCACCATCCGCGATCGGCTCACGGCCTGGGAACAGGTGGGTGGCCGGCCGATCCGCTTTGAGCAGCTCGACATCGCCAAGGACTACGACCTCCTCCTTGCCCTGTTGCGCCAGGAGCGGCCAGAGGCGGTGGTGCATTTCGCCGAGCAGCGGGCCGCCCCTTACTCGATGAAGACCAGCAGCACGAAGCGCTACACCGTTGACAACAATGTCAACGGCACGCACAACCTGCTGGCGGCCATTGTGGAGAGTGGGCAAGACATTCACATCGTGCACTTGGGGACGATGGGCGTTTATGGCTACGGATCCCACCGCGGTGCCACCATCCCCGAGGGCTACTTAACGGTGGAAGTGCCCCAACCCGATGGCACCCGCTTCACGGAAAAGATTCTGCATCCAGCCAATCCAGGCAGCGTCTATCACATGACCAAGACCCTGGATCAATTGCTGTTCTTCTATTACAATAAAAACGACAATATCCGCATCACGGATCTCCATCAGGGCATCGTTTGGGGCACGAACACCAGTCTCACCGAAAGAGACCCTCGGCTCACCAACCGCTTTGATTACGACGGAGATTACGGCACTGTTTTAAATCGGTTCCTAATGCAGGCCGCCATTGGATACCCCCTCACCGTTCATGGCACCGGGGGACAAACCAGGGCGTTCATCCACATTCGTGATTCCGTGCGTTGCGTGCAGCTGGCCCTGGAACATCCACCAAGCCATGGGGAACGGGTGAAGATCTTCAATCAGATGACAGAGAGCCATCGTGTTGCCGACCTGGCGGAAAAGGTGGCGGCCCTGACTGGCGCGGAAATCAATTACCTCTCCAACCCCCGCAACGAGGCCATCGAAAACGACCTCGTCGTTGACAACCGCTGCTTCATCGAGCTGGGGCTCAAACCCACCACACTCGATGATGGCCTCCTCACGGAGGTGGTGGATGTGGCGCGTCGCTGGGCTGATCGTTGTGACCGTTCCCGAATCCCCTGCCTCTCCGCCTGGACACGGCGTCAGGCCGCGGCAATCGGCTCACCAGGCTGAACGGGACGTTCTGTGAGGATCGCCTTTTTCACGGAAACCTTCCTGCCCAAGGTTGACGGCATTGTGACTCGCCTCACCAAAACGGTGCAGCATTTGGTGGCGTCGGGCGATGAGGTGTTGATCTTTTGCCCCGAAGGAGCGCCAGACAACTTCCTGGGAGCCCGGGTGGTTGGCGTCCCCGCCCTCCCGCTACCCCTCTACCCCGAGCTCAAGCTCGCCCTGCCCAGGCCGGCCGTTTCGGAAGCTCTGGATCGGTTCCGACCGGAGCTGGTGCATGTGGTGAATCCCGCTGTTCTTGGATTGGGAGGCATCTGGCTGGCCCGCACCCGCGGCCTCCCCTTGGTCGCCAGCTACCACACGCACCTTCCCAAATACCTGGAGCATTACGGCATGGGGATGCTGGAGCCACTCCTGTGGGAGTTGCTCAAAACCGCCCACAACCAGGCCCAGCTCAACCTCTGCACCTCCACGGCGATGGTGAGCGAGTTGGCCGCCAAGGGGATTCAGCACACAGCCCTTTGGCAGCGAGGCGTGGACACGGATCTGTTCAGGCCCTCCCTCCGTTCCGAGGCCATGCGGGCCCGATTGCACGGCGACCATGACGACACCGGCAATCTGCTGCTCTACATCGGCCGCCTCTCGGCGGAGAAACAAATCGAGCGCATCCGGCCCGTGCTCGCCGCCCTCCCCCAAACCCGGCTGGCCCTGGTGGGCGATGGCCCCCATCGGCACCAGCTGGAGCGGGCCTTCAACGGAACCGCCACCACCTTTGTGGGGTACCTGGCTGGTGAAGATCTGGCGTCCGCCTACGCCAGTGGCGATGCCTTCCTCTTTCCCTCCTCCACCGAAACCCTTGGCCTGGTGCTCCTGGAGGCCATGGCGGCCGGGTGTCCCGTGGTGGGGGCCAACCGCGGCGGCATTCCCGACATCGTCAGCCATGGGGAAAATGGCTGTCTTTACGATCCGGATGATCCGGAGTCTCTGATCACGGCGGTGCACGCGCTGCTGGGTAACCAGGACGCGCGCCGCACCCTCAGGCAATCGGCCCGGGAAGAGGCGGAACGCTGGAACTGGGCCAGTGCCACGGACCAGCTGCGTGGCTACTACCGGTCCGTGGTGCACCCCCAGGGTCTGGCCTCGGTCGCCTGAGGCCCTGGGGCTCAGCGGGGCCCGGCGACGGACGGCGGCGGGATGGGCCGAGGTTGGTCCCGAAACCAGGTGCTCATCAGGGCCTTCACCATGGGGGCCGCCACCGTGCCGCCATAGCCACCACTGTTCTCGCCAAAGGCAATGATCACCAGATTGGGCCGGTCCGCGGGCGCATAGCCGCCGAACCAGGCATGGTCTGGCCGCGGTGGATCCTCCGCGGTGCCGGTCTTCCCCGCCACCGGGGGCAGGCTCGGGTCATTCAGGAGCCGGGCCGTTCCATCGGTGACCACCTCCCGCAAACCTCGCTGCAGGGTTCGCAGGGTCTCGGGCCGAAGACCGATCCAGCGGCGGGTGGGAGGCCGCTCCACCAGATGGGGGGTGAGCAGCCAACCGCCATTGGCCACAGCCGCGTAGAGCCCCGCCATCTGCAGGGGGGTGACGGTCACCGCGCCCTGGCCGATGGCGGAGGTGATGGTGTCAACCGAGGTCCAGGGTTCGCCGAGCACCCGCTGTTTCCAGGCGGGATCGCCCAACAGTCCGGGGGTTTCCTCATCACGGATCTCGACGCCCGTGACACTGCCGTAGCCCAGACGCCGGGCCGCCTTGAAGAGTTCCTCGGGTCCGACCGCCAGGCCCACCTGATAGAAGAAGCTGTTGCTGCTCACGGCCAAGGCAGTGGCAAAGCCAATGCTGCCGAAGGAGCCGTGGTCGGCATAGCACTGACCCGCGTAACAGAACGAGCCCATGGTGGGCACCGTGGATCCTTCCTTGAACTTGCCCGATTCCAGGCCCGCAATCGTGGTGATGATCTTGAAGGTGCTGGCGGGGGGAAAGCCCTGAAACGCCCGGTTCAACATCGGCGCTTCCGGACTGTTGAGACGGCGCCACTCGCTCACCGTGGGGCCATCGGCAAACACATTCGGATCGAAGTTGGGTCGACTCGCCAGGGCCCGAATGGCTCCCGTCTGGGGATCCATGGCCACGATGGCCCCCTTCCTCACCGTGTCGAGGGCCCGTTCCGCGGCTTGTTGCAGCTCCAGGTCCAAGGTGAGCTGGAGATCCCGGCCCGGGCGGGCGGGCTTATCCCCCAGGACCCGCTGCACCTGCCCCGCCGCGTTCACTTCCAGCTGCTGCCCCCCCCATTCCCCACGCAGGGTGGTTTCATAGGCGCGCTCCAGGCCGCTGCGGCCAATGCGATCGTCGATGCGGTAGCCCTGGGGTTGGAGCCGCTGATACTCCTCTTCGGTGATGCTGCTGGTGGTGCCCAACACGTGGGCCGCCAGGGGACCACGGGGATAGTGACGAAGCACGTTGACCGTCACCTCGGCCCCATAGAGCCCACCAGCCTGCTCCCGAAACCGCAACACTTGGGCCGTACTCAATGGCCCGGCCAGCTGAATCTGGAGCGCCTCGCCTTGAAGCCCGGCCACGTAACGCTGTTGCAGAAGGTCGGGAGGCAGGTCAAGCAGGGTGGCCAGGCGATCGCGGAGCTGTGGCCAGGCGCCGTCCTTCACCAGGCGGGGCTGAAGCGTGAGGGTGTAGGTCAGACGATTGGTGGCCAAGACACGGCCGTGGCGATCCAGCAGGCGCCCGCGGATGGGGTGGCGAGGAATCAGGCGAATCCGGTTTTCATCGGCCATCACCCGGAACTCGGCGCCATGGAGCAGCTGGAGCCAGGCCAAGCGAGCCACCATGGCCCCACCACAGAGCACCATCAGGGCCATGAGCCAGGTGAACTGGTTGGCCAGCCCGGTGCGACGGGTGGTGCCCGGGAAGACGAGGGGGGGCATGGTGAGGCGGGGGCTAGGGCACCTCCAGGTGCTGTTCAAGTTGGCGCAGCCGCCCAGCGATGCGGTTCAGCACCGCCTGCAGTTCCCTGGGGTCATCCATCGGGCCATCGGCACCAGCGGCGAAGCCGGAGGCTGGGGACGGATCCACCACCACGGAAGCCTCCTGGGGGACATCCCGCACCTCCACTTTCACCACGGGGTTGCCCAAACCGGGCTGGAGCCGATCCAAATTGTCCCTAACGGTTCTGGCGGCGGGCTCCCCTTCCTCCCGCAGGCGGCCCAGGGGATCGGCGTTGGTGCCATCAAAGGCGGCCAGCACTTCCTTCGCCCCTCCCTTGCGCACCCGATCCGCGACGGCCAAACCCACCGGCAACACGTCCTGCATCAGGGTGAGGCGCAGGGCATCAAACGGATCGGCGGCCATCGGCACGGACCTTGAGGAGGCCTTTAGTCTGGCGTGCGCCACGCCCCTCAGGGCGCCGGTGCCTCCAGCGTGGGTGCGGCCGCGGGTCCACAGAGGCGCTGACTTCCCATCCACCAGCCAGCGGCCACCGCAAGCACCAGCAGACCGGTGAGGGGAAGCAGGGCGGCACGGGTGGAGGGTAAGGCCAACCATTCAAGCCACTCTCTGCACCAGCGCTCGCGGTCGAAGCGGCGGCGGTCCCGCGACACCCGTTTCTCGCGGCGGCGAAGGGCCCGCTCCACCCACCGCTCAAAGGCCTTCTTCTTGGTGACGGCCATTTTCCGTTCCACTTCCAAGAGCTGGCCCTGGGTGAGGTCGGGATTGAAGGTGGTAACGAGCTCCAAGCTTTTGATGAACATCTCCACGGCGGCCTCCCGCACCTGTCGCTCCTCGGGCTCCAGGGTGTCCCAGTCAAGTTCCGGGTAGAAACGGCGACGATTGGTCAGGATCTGTTCTTCCGGCAACTGGCCAGGTTCCCGCAGCCAGCGGTCGGTGTTGGCATCAAAACGACGCCAGTAGAGAAAGGGATTGAGATAGACGACCTTGTCGCCAAAGTGAATGGTGTCGTGCTGGAGGCGACGTTGAAGTTGGGCATCCTGTTCGCCAGCAACAATGGGGGTCACGGTGCCGCGAGCTCGATCGAGAGGTGCCGATGGTATCGACGCCGAGGGGGACTGGCCAGCCCTGGACGGCGCCTCACTCCCACTCAATCGTGCCCGGGGGCTTGCTCGTGATGTCCAAGACCACCCGGTTCACCCCCTTGACCTCGTTGACGATCCGGTTGGCCATGCGCTCCAACAGGTCGTAGGGCAGGCGCGACCAATCCGCCGTCATCCCATCCTCCGAGGACACAAAGCGCAGCACCACAGGGAAGGCATAGGTGCGCTTGTCACCCATCACCCCCACGCTGCGCACCGGCAGGAGCACGGCAAACGCCTGCCAGATGGCGTCGTAGAGCCCGGCATCCCGCACCTCCTCCCGCACGATCAGATCGGCGTCGCGGAGGATGTTGAGCTTGTCCGCTGTCACCTCCCCCAGGATGCGGATGGCCAGACCCGGCCCAGGGAAGGGGTGGCGCCCCACGATCTCCTGCGGTAGCCCGAGGCTGCGACCCACCTTCCTGACCTCATCCTTGAACAGACGGCGCAGGGGCTCCACCAACTTGAACTGCAGATCCTTGGGCAGGCCACCCACGTTGTGATGGCTTTTGATCTTCACCGCCACCCGCTCACCTGTCTTGGGATCAATGTTGGTGCCAGCAGATTCGATGACATCGGGATACAGCGTGCCCTGGGCAAGGTAATCAAAGGGTCCCAAGCGCTTGCTTTCCTCTTCAAAAACCCGAATGAACTCCGCCCCGATGATCTTGCGCTTTTCTTCTGGATCCGTGATGCCCGCAAGGCGAGAGATGAAGCGTTGACGCGCGTTGATGTATTCAACTTGGATATGAAAACGACGGTCAAAGAAATCCACTAGGAATTCCGGCTCCCCTTTGCGCATGAATCCCTGGTCAATGAACATGCAGGTCAACTGATCACCAATTGCCCGGTGGAGCAGGAAGGCCAGGGTTGAGGAATCCACGCCGCCGGAGAGGGCCAGAAGCACGCGCTTGCTACCCACCTGGGCGCGCACATCGGCGATGGCCTCATCAATGAAGGCATCCGTGGTCCAGTCGGGAGCGCAACCACAGATGTGATAGACAAAGTTGCGAATCAGGGCCATCCCATCGGTGGAATGCACCACCTCCGGATGGAATTGCACCCCATAAAGCCTGCGGCCATGGTGGGCCACCGCCGCGTCGGGAGTGTTGTCGGTGTGACCCAGCCGCACAAAGCCTTCGGGGAGGGTTTCCACCGAATCCCCATGGCTCATCCACATGGTGGAGCCGTTCTCCACATTGGTGAGCAAATCGGTGGGATCATCCACATGGAACGGCGCCTTCCCGTATTCCGCCCGGCCGGCGGCCACCACCTTGCCCCCGAGCTGCTGCACCATCAGCTGCATCCCGTAACACACCCCCAACAGGGGCAGGCCCAGCTCCCAGAGGGCTGGATCACAAGTGGGCGCCCCTTCTTCGTAGACCGAGCTGGGACCGCCGCCCAGAATGATGCCCCGGGGGGCCAACTGGCGGAGCTCCTCCGCGGTGGTGGTGCAGGGCAACACCAAGGAATAAACCTCGGTTTCCCGCACGCGCCGGGCGATCAATTCCGAATACTGGGAACCGAAATCCAGGATCACGATTCCTGGCTTACGGCTGCCACCGAGGGCCTCCGCCAGGGGGCCTGTGCCGGATCCGGCCTGGGCCAGGCCCGGGACCGCGATGGCAGGGGAAGGAGAAGACGACATGGAAGGGGTGCGCGACAGATCCAGACTCCCGGGCCTGGAGGGGCCACCAAGATCAACCCTAGGTGGCACCCCTCAGGTCTGCCCCCAAGCCTTCAGCAGCTCCTGCCCGAGGGGGCCCACGGCGGTGAGCCGCCGACCACGATCAAACAGGGCCGCCCCCACCTGGGCGCCGGCGGCCCCGTGGCGGGCCAGATACTGGGCTGAGCGCCGCTCAATGGTGTCGACCAGGCGGAGGCGAAGCCGGGCGGCCAGGTCGGGAGCCGTTGCCTGGAGCCCCGTCAGGGCCGCCTCCACGGTCGGGGCGCCATGGAGGGCCTCCAGGGACGGTCCCGTCAGGCCCTCCAGGGCCGCCAGGGCGGTGAGCACCTCGGCCCGACCATCGGCCAGATGGTGGTGGGTGTGGAAGATGCCCCCCGCCAACTTGAGGAGCTTGCCCTGATAGCCAAACAGCAACAGGCGACGCACGCCCCCCTGGCTCGCCGCCACCAAGACGGGCCCCAGCCAGTTGCCCACCTTCAGCAACAGATCCGCCGGCAGGCCCAGTCTGGGCGCCAGATCCAAGCCGTTCTCGCCGATCACCAGAATCAGATCACCCGCGAACTGGGGGGCCCTCAGGCGAGCCCGCAAGGCTTCCAGGGTGCGATCCAGCTGGTGGGGATCGGCACTGGCCTGGGTTTCCGCCTGGGTGCCGATCAAGGCCAGGCCTTCCACAACCCCGAAGGCGGCATTGCTGGTGCGCTCCGCGAGGGCCCGGCCCTCGGGAAGCACCAGCCGCAGTCGCAACCCCAGCCCCTCGGGCACCAATGGGCGCAGATTGGCCTCCAGAAGGGCACGGGCGTAGGCCGAGACACACACCTCGCCCGTGCCGGCGTGCACGCCCACCCCCTCGCCAGCGTCCAGGTGCAGCCAGCCCTGACCCCCATCCCCCTCCTGCGGGGAGGTCTCCTCCCAACGGGTCAAGGCCCAAATCAACATCCCCCGGGTGAGGTCCAGACCGTCCCCCGGGTCACACCAGGTTTCCGCCAGGGCCCACCCCTCCAATAGGAGGGAGGCGGCGCCGACGGGCACGGGGACCTCGCCCAGACCCTTGAGCAGGTTGAGGGGCCAGGCCGGGCGGCTGGGTTCCCCCCGGAGAACCGCGATGGAGGCCCGGGCGGCCGCCGCCGCCCATACCGGCAGGGTGTAGCCACGGGACGGGGGGGCCATGGGAGGCAGGGGGAAGGAAGGACCGTTTTTTATGTTGGGGGATTGCCCCGCGGCGCCGATCGCCCCACCCCGCCCATGCAGGACAAGCTCACACTGATGATTCCGGGCCCGACACCTGTGCCGGAAACGGTTCTGCAGGCTCTCGGGCGCCATCCGATCGGTCACCGCAGCGCCGATTTTCAAACGATCGTCAAACACACCACCGAGCAGCTGAAGTGGTTGCACCAAACCACCAATGATGTGCTGGTGATCACCGGCAGCGGCACGGCCGCCATGGAGGCGGGGATCATCAACACCCTCAGCAAGGGCGATCGGGTGCTCTGCGGCAACAACGGCAAGTTTGGCGAGCGCTGGGTGAAGGTGGCCCAGGCCTACGGCCTGCAGGTGGAGGAGATCGCCGCCCCGTGGGGGCAACCACTGGATCCAGAGGCCTTCCGAGCAGCCCTGGAGGCGGATGCAGACAAGGCCATCAAGGCGGTGATCCTCACCCACTCAGAAACCTCCACCGGGGTGATCAACGATCTGCAGGCCATCGCCCAACACGTGAACGCCCACGGCACCGCCCTGACGATCGCCGATTGCGTCACCAGTCTCGGAGCCACCGATGTGCCCATGGATGCCTGGGGCATCGACGTGATCGGGTCTGGGTCGCAGAAGGGTTACATGATGCCGCCGGGCCTGAGCTTCGTGGCCATGAGCGCCCGGGCCTGGGCCGCCTACGACCGCTCCGACCTGCCGAAGTTTTATCTCGATCTCGGCAAATATCGCAAAGCCGCCAAGGGAGACAGCAACCCCTTTACCCCGGCCATCAACCTCTACTTCGCTCTGGAGGCCGCCTTGACAATGATGGAGCGGGAAGGGCTGGAGGCCATTTTTGCCCGCCACGCCCGCCATCAGCGGGCCACCACGGCCGCGATGAACGCCATCGGTCTGCCGCTCTATGCCGCCGCGGGCCATGGCAGCCCGGCCATCACCGCAGTGGCACCCGAGGGCCTGGACGCTGAGGTGCTGCGCAAGGAAGTGAAGAACCGCTTCGACATCTTGCTAGCCGGGGGCCAGGACCACCTCAAGGGCCAGGTGTTCCGCATCGGCCACCTGGGCTTTGTCTGCGACCGCGACATCCTGGCGGCCGTGGCAGCCATTGAAGGCACCCTGCAGGCCCTCGGACTCGGCAAGGCACCCGTGGGCGCGGGAGTGGCGGCAGCCGCGGCGGCTTTGGCGGCCTGACAGCGCGGCAGCGCCGGCGCAACAAAGGGGGGGGATGCCCGGTCGCGGTGAATGTCAGCAGGGATGGACAGAGAAGGCGTCAGATGGAATGCCGATGTGGCGCGTCTATCCACCCTGACTAGGGTGTAATTGGATACCAACAGCCAATGCAACCCACTCGACCCCTGCTGGTCGCCGCTGCCCTGGCGGCCCTCGCCATCGGTGGCTGCCAGCAAAATCTGCCCGATCAGAAGGCACGCACCGAACAGCTGATCTGCAAACAACTTGCGGCGGCCGGTCAGGCCCTGGAAGGGGTGGCTGCCCTCAAACCCACGTCCACGGTGGGTGAGGCCAGAAAGGCCGATCAAGCCCTCGCCACGGCCCTCACCAATCTGGAGGCGTCGCAAGAGAAGCTGGAAAACCTGCGGCTGAAGGCCTTCAAAGCCCAGCTGCGCACCTTCCGTGGCGACGTGGAACGGGTTTCCAGAAACAAGGGTCTCACCCTGGAAGCCGCAGCCACTCTGCTGAAAACCAAGGCCGCGCCGGTGATCGCCGCCCGCCAAGCCCTGAATGCGGAAGTGGACTGTGAAGAGGTGCCCGCCACGCCCGCCAAGCCCTGAGCCCCAATGCCAGCCGGGCTCTGAAGACGCGGAGGCTGTCTGGCCCCTGGTCCCAGGGCTTGGCTGGCAAGGCCAGACGGCTGCTAGATTCAATTGGTGGGTTCGCGGCAACCCGTCAAATCTGACGAAACAAAATAACGATTTGTTCTTTATTTTTTGCGGGTGTAATTCAGTGGTAGAATGTCAGCTT
This sequence comes from Cyanobacteriota bacterium, assembly GCA_046340755.1. Lineage (GTDB taxonomy): Bacteria > Cyanobacteriota > Cyanobacteriia > PCC-6307 > Cyanobiaceae > Cyanobium. The sequence goes on along the minus strand of JBKDSY010000084.1, from coordinate 93,822 downwards.
CCCAAGCTGAACGTCGCCGGTTCGAGCCCGGTCACCCGCTTTGATCTTATCCTTAAAGGTTTTTTGAGAGAGGACGAATCGTTCAGTTTTCCACTAAAAATTCTGTTCCGTTTCGCGCGGGCAGTTTCCTTTTCGGAGACCTTCTGAGTTGGAAATACCCTAATCTCTCACCGCCGCCAAGGATCCCTAACTTCGCTGGCAGCGTCGCTTGGTCAACATCTGCAAGGCCCTTGATCCACTGGAAACGCTCGTTCAGCCACCGGCCCGAAACAAACGGGAGCGACAGGGCCTGATCAAGGCATTTGAATCGTGTTTTCGGCTCTGGAGGAACACCCTTCAGGCCTGCTGCTGGCTGAGGGCACTACAGAACAGAAGGACACACGGGGCACCTTGCATCCACCCACTTAGCCAAGCGAGGGAGAACCACCTGGTCTCGCTGGCGGCAACATCGATCCGCCGTAGCCCGGGCTGGCTGAGAAGCGCGTCGCCCCTGCCGAGCAGGTGTTGGAGTCGTTGCAATCTGGAAGCGCTCAGCGAACCGTCGGAGAAGCAACCACCCCAGTCAGCTAGCCACAAAAATGGGAAACCGCCGACTTCACACAGGCGACAATGGGAATCTGACTGAAACTCAAGAAGCAGGCTTTGTCGCAACGACCCTGAATGCCGAAGCAATCTTGTCAGAACAAGTACTACTTTTCTTGGCTAAAAAAGCAATCGCTGGAAGGATCGTGCTCTTGGCAACCCGATATTTGATGTTATTTTTCAATTGCAGCCACTCTTCGCAGATCCAATAAATGGTGTGATACACGGTGAACAGTGGCTGAATATCAATGACTTTAAGGCCTTCGTTCACGAACAAAACCTCAAGGCCGTCGCGAGTGTATCTCTGGAAGTCAGTTGGAACTTTATGTTCAGGCTGCAAGAATGGCACGCTGGCCACCAGAGTACCCCCAGGCTTGAGAACCCTCGTCAATTCCTTCATGACGGCATCTGGGTTGATTACATGCTCTAGAACCGCGATGCACAGCACAGCGTCGAAGTAATTGTCGGGCCTGGGGATTTGATGCAGAGGCGAAAAAATATGGACATTTTCTCGTTTATCACCTGGCCAAGTAAGGTCTTGATTTGTGAGCTCGCCTTCGATCAGATGGGATAAATCTCTCCAGCCACACCCCGCATTAAGAACTTGCCCTTGGAGTAGGCCTTGATCCTTGATATCGCTCAGCTCATAATCAATTGGAGGCCATATCGAGGTTGCCGGGAATAGCCTTGCCTTCACCCTCTTGAAGAGATTACGTGGCGAGCCTGGCATAATCACAATAATATTTATTTTATCTTAGCACGCTTGCGGCCCAGGGTCGCACGGGCCAGGTGCCGTTACAGACTGTGCCCACGTGGGGCTTGCTGGTCCTAGACAGCTTGCTTTCCCATCAATGACCTAATCCAGGATTAGATGGAATCCCTTGCTGCCTGGCGCAGAGGTCTCTGTTCGTGAGTTCTCCATACCGAAAGCCTGAGCTGCATGAACGTGAACCCACGCCTTTCACCCCATCGTCTCGAAGATGGCCACGCCCCCTTCAAACCACAGCCCCGAACACTTTTCCCACCAGCGCCGTCAACCCCAGCGCCACCGCACCCCAGAGCAACATCCTCCCTGCTCCTCGCTCGATGGAGGCTCCACCCGCAAAAGCCGCCAATCCCCCCAAGGCCGTCAGCACCAGCAGGGCCACCACTGCCGTGGCTTGGGCAATCTGTCCGGCTGGGCTGACCACGATCATGATCACAGGGAACATGGCCCCCAGACAAAAACTTCCAGCAGAGGCCAGCGCAGCTTGGATTGGCCTGGCCCGCAAGGCTTCGGTGATGCCCAGCTCATCGCGGGCATGGGCCGCAAGGGCATCGTGCAACGACAGCTGCTCCGCCACCTGCCGAGCCAGCTCCCGAGACAGACCGCGCTCCACATAAATTCCCGTCAACTCCTCCAGCTCCCCTGAGGGATTGGCCGTCAATTCCTGTCGCTCGCGGGCCAGATCCGCCTGTTCCACATCCGCCTGACTCTGCACGGAGACGAATTCCCCGGCCGCCATGGACGCCGCCCCTGCAACCGTGGCCGCTAGGCCGGAGAGCAGGATCGCCGGCCGGCTGGAGCCAGAGGCAGCAATGCCGACCACCAAGCTGGCCACGGAGATGGCTCCATCATTCGCGCCAAGCACCACAGCCCGCAGCCAGCCCACCCGATGGGTGGCATGGCGCTCGTGATGTCTGTGGATGGGATGCATCGTCTCAAGGCCTCACCCGGTTGTGGTTGTTCAGGGGGCCTCAGCGGGGCTTGATCAACTGCAGCACCTGGGGACCCAGCCCCCCGGCGCGGCGCTCGCAGTCCAGTGCCTGAAGGATCAGGCGGGCCGCCGTCGCCAGGTCCCCGATCTCGGCGCTCTGACGCGCCTGCCGATCAAACTCCTGGGCTCTCAGCACCAGGTGGGTGCGATCCGCAGTCTCCATTGATGGGGAGGAGAGCCGGGGGGTGGAACGCTGGAGAGGCGGTGAAGCCGTCGGGGAACTCAGGGCTGCCATAAGAACTGATGGCCGCAGAGAATGGCTCTGACAACCGGACGTTGTGGAAGGAACACGGTTTTGTAATCGCCAACCCTTTTTGGGAAGGCTTCACTATCGTAATGGTCGGACAGAAAAACGCATCCTCGGCTGATCGCCAAAGGCAGTTCCGTTTGGGTTCAGTGATCTTTCTCAGGTGCCAGGTTCCTCTTGATTGCCTCCCAGCCTGTCAATTTCTTCGCGCAACTGCCGGGAACGGAGCGTGTCCCCTTTGGTCAGGGCAATGGCCAAGGCAAATTCAAGCTTTTCTAGTTGGTGCTCTCCCTCCGCGGGAAGGGGGGAGCAGGCTCCGGACCGGGGCAGCCCGTTGGAGGCTTGGCGGCTCACCGGGCGGGATGGGGACGTGGGTGAAGCCCCAGAGATGGGGGAGCCACCAGCCGGATGGTGGGAAGAGGGGAAGGACATGCTCACTTTCTTCCCATTCTGTCACTGCAAACCCCCACATGCCGTGGGCTCCCCAGGGCCCCGATCAGGCGGCCTCCTCCATGGCCGCCAAGGGATCCCCGGCGACCGGGGGGAACACCGCGCCAGCGGACGGAAGGTCGAGAGACGACACCCCCCCTTTGGGCGGATCCACCGCCAGGAGCTCGCGACAATCGCGCAAGAGTTGATCCACATTCGCCAGGCTGGCCAGCTGCTCGGTCGGCGGTTCCTCCTCGCGCGACGTCAGTTGATCCTCGATGAGGGCAAGGCGCTGCTCCAGCAACACCAAGCGCTGGGAGAGGGCATGAATGGTCTGGGCCAAATCTTCCGTGTGCCGGGTAATGCGAAAAGAAACTGAAGACGTTGCCATGGAGTCGAAGCGGGCATGGGCAAATGACAACACAACAGCCGCCATTCCTCAAGCAGTCCATGCCCCTGCAAACCAAACTTGGTGGTCTCCGGCCCTGCTCCCCATGACGTTCCCGTGGTCCCTGGTGATGTACGTCGTGGCGGGGAGTGCCGCTGGCCTACTGGCCCTGCGCACCGGCATCCCGGCAGCCCCCCTGGCAGGGGCCCTCCTAGGGGCGGGACTGCTGAGCATGAGCGGACGGGTGGAGACGGCCCAGTGGCCATCGGGAACCCGCACCCTTCTTGAAATCGCCATTGGCACGGTGATCGGCACCTCGCTCACCAACAGCACCGTTCAGGAGCTTCGCCACCTCTGGAAACCCGCGTTGCTGATCACCCTGAGCCTGGTGCTCACCGGCGTCGTGGTGGGCCTCTGGTGCAGCCGACTGCTGGGCATGGATCCCGTGGTCTCCCTGCTGGGGGCGGCCCCAGGGGGGATCAGCGGCATGAGCTTGGTGGGAGCGGAATTTGGCGTGGGCGCGGCCGTGGCCGCCCTGCATGCCCTGCGCCTCATCACGGTGCTCCTGGTGCTCCCCTTGATCGTGAAGGTGGTGGCCAGCGGCTCCGGCCATGGGCTGCCACCTGGAGGGTGAGGCCCTCCTCCCTGGACAGATCCACTCCGGTCGATAGGTTTAGGCCCGCCCTTGATCCCCGGCCATGGTTCCCAGGTTGCTGCTGCCCCACCGGTTCGGCCTCTCCCTTGTGGCCACCCTCCTGGGCGGTGGCTTGCTGGGCGTGGCGGTCGGACCGGGCGCCCTAGCCCAGACGGAATCGGCCGGGGCAAAGGGGGCGCAGATTTATTGCTACATGCGGGGCAGTGGCAACAGCCATGAGGTGAGCTGGTCCGCGGCGTATGCCTTGATCAAGCGCCAAAGCGCGAGCCTGTTCAAGACATCACCCACCCATGCGGCCGTGATGATCACCGAAGCCGTGGTGCAGAACCCGAACACCTTCCCCAACTGTGGTCGCTACCTCGGGGATCTTTACAGTGCTCGCCTGTCCACCACCACTGGCTCCCCCAGCCCGGCGGAGGAGCCCAAACCCGTGTCGGGTCAGCCCAGCAGCCAAGCTGGTTCAGGTGGCATGACACGCAGTGAACGCTACGGCAATTGAGCCCCGCTCCCCAGGCAGCCCATGGGCAGCCGCCCTGGTTTCGCTGCTCATCGCCTGCGGGGGGCTGATCGGTTGCGCGGAAGAACCGCTTCCCCGGCCCAAGGTGAGTCGGGAAGACTGTTTGCGAGGGTTGGCGATGGACGCTCTCAAGGCGGCCATCGCCCGGTGTGACGCCGTCGTGGCGGCCTTCCCCAAGGACCCCTTTCCCCTCAACGATCGGTTTTTGCTTCACACCCTCAACCAGGATCGCCAAGCCGCCTGCCGCGACATTGTGCGGGCCAACACCCTGGTCAGGGCTCCCGATGCGCCAGCTCCGGATACTCTCCTCCGCCAGGATCTAAAGCTGCGCCTGGCCAGTTGCCTGCCCCCTCCCGCGGCGACTCAACGGCCCTCCAGCCAGTGACGTATGCGTTGCGAAAGTTCCCGCCGCGCCCGAACCCTGGCGGAGAGGAACACATCGGCAATTCGATCGGCCTTGCTAGCCACCAGTTCATCCACCAGCTGATCGGCCGCCCCGAGCTGGAACCAATGGCTGGTGAGGCTCGTCCCCATGCCGATGCGGTGACACCGATCCTCCGCCTGTTCCGCTTCCCCCGGGGTCCACGGTCGCTCCACCAACACCACATGACGGGCGCGGTGCAGGGTGAAGCCCAGGCCGCCGGTGCCATAGGTGGCAATCAAGGCTGGGCAGCCTCCCCGCTGGAAGGCATCCACCAGGCCTTGCCGGTGCCGAGGGGGCACGCCCCCCGTGAGCAGAACGGGCTCCGGCCCGCCGCTGGAGAGGGCCCCGAGCAGAGCGCGCGCCGTGGCGACGAAGGCGGTGAACACCACCACCGGCTCCCCCTCGGACAGGAGGGCTGCCAGGAGAGAGGCCACGGCCGCCACCTTGGCCCGGGAGCTGATCTGTCGCAGGGCCGTGAAGACCGCCAGGGTTTCCGCATCCCCGCGCACCAACCCCATGGCCGCCCGCTGGCGGTACGCCGCAACAGCCTGCTCCAGCTGCTGCTGCAGGGCCTCCGCCTCCAAGGGTGGAAGAACCACGGCGTGCATGCGGCGCTGCTTGGGGGGCAGATCCAGGCACTGCTCCTTGCGGCGGAGCAGAACCAGTGGACGCACCAGCCGATGCAACTCTTCCAACTGGGACGCTCCCCGGGCATCCCAGTGACGGGCACCCCGTCGCTCACGCCAGTGGCCCTGGCAGTAGCGCTCTTCAAAGTGCCGCTGATCGGCGGCCAGCGGATGGCCAATGGCCGCCAAGAGGGGAAAGAGCTGCACGGGCCGCCCATTCTTCATGGGGGTTCCGGTGAGCAACCAAGCCGCCCGCAGCCGGGGGTGGCGGGCGAGTTTCAGGAGGGCCTTGGTGCGTCTGGCGGTGAGATTTTGGGCGTAATGGGCCTCGTCGACCACCAACACGCAGCCGGCTGGCGGCAACTCGGCCGGCATCCGGGCCCAACTGTGGAGCTCCAGCGACAGACCAAGGGCGCACGCCTCCTGACGCCAGTGGTGATGGAGACCGACAGGGGCCACCACCACCACCCGGCAATCGGCCAAACGAACCATGGCCCGGGCGGCGGCGAGGGCGGTGAGGGTCTTGCCCAGACCCATGGCATCGGCAAGCACGGCACCGCGGCGGGCCAACAGCCAGCGCGCGCCAACCCGTTGATGGGACAGCAGACAACGTCCGTCCTCAAGGGGGGCGTCCAGGGTGGCGGCAGCCACCAGGCGGCCATGGGGAGGCAAGGGGGGAAGGGGCTGGTCCAACCATTCACACCACTGCCGCAACTCGGGAGACAGGGGAAAACGCCCGTTGAGGGTGGTCCGCAAGGCGACGGCGGCCTCCAAGGGAAACTGCCAGCAACGGTCCCGGGCCTGCCAGCGGCCGGGGGGGCGAATGGCCCTGAGCTGGGCCGCCGTGACCGGATCGAAGGGGGAAACCACCTCAATCAGCCCGGAGGACCCCAGGCGCATCTGGAGAGATTCGCCCCGATGGGTCAGCAAACGGAGAAAGTGCAATCAGCGACACATTGCCAGAAGAAACAATCCGGGCAAACTCCTTCCAATTGCAAGGGCGGCATGCAGGCCAGGGATGGTGTTTTCCTGGAAGACCTCTGCCCCAAATCCCACGATCGCCGCTGGCGACGTTCCCTTCACCGATTGACCGGCTGCCGCTGCCTCTATTGCGGTGAGGCCTCCCAATCCATTGATCACATCCATCCTCTCAGCCGTGGAGGGTTGAGCGTCACGGAAAACTGTGTGCCCGCCTGTCTGAGCTGCAACGGCAAGAAAGGCGACAGTGAGGTGTTTCTCTGGTATCGCAGCCAACCCTTTTACGATCCGCGCCGAGCCATGGCCCTCCGGTCTTGGATGGATGGGGATCTACGCCTGGCCCAGCGGCTGCTCAGCTGGAGCAAGCCCGCAGACCCCAGCCAGGGGGGCGTGGCCTCCGACGGGATCGACGCTCACCAGACCCGACAAGCGGCCTCCCCGCTATGGCGGTGGCAAATGGCCTCCTGATCGTGGGGCTGCTCAGGAGCCACCAGAACCGCCACGACCAACAGGAGGAGGGCAAGCCAAAGGGGCGCTCCTGGTGCGGCAACAGGGCCAACCGTGGGTCGCTGTCGTCTCCGGCGCGACGGTGCCTCGGTGGCAGGTGAGCGGACAGCGGAAACCGAATCAACCCAGGCAGACAACCCCAACTGGGCGGATCGCGATCGCGGAGCCGAGGGGGTAGACAGGATGGAGGGATGCAAGGTGGCCATGGAGCGGAGGTGGTGAGGGAAGCGACGAGCGACGCGCCTGACAGTACAAACGTACTTAGCCCCTGGCCTGCCGTCAACCCTCAAGCTCTGGGCCCCATCGGCCGCATGATGATTTTCGGCGGCGGTTACACCGGCGGCCGATTCGCCCAGGCGTTGATCGACCTGGGGGTGCCGGTGACCCTCACCCATCGCCAGGAGTCCCCCCCTCCGACCCTGCCGCCACGGCACTGGCTCCGCTTCGATGCCGAAGGAGGATCCATCCCGGGGCCCGCCGATCTAGCCGGAACCACCCACCTGTTGATCACGATTCCGCCGAATGGGCAGGGACTGGACCCGGTGCTCACCGACCTGCTGCCCACCCTCCGCGAGGCCCCCATCGCTTGGGTGGGGGTGCTCTCCACCTCCGGCGTCTACGGCGACCACGGAGGCCAGTGGGTGCGGGAGGACACCACCCCGCAACCGGCTCCGGGGCGCAGTCTGGCGCGCCTGCGGTGCGAGCAGGCCTGGCGCGAGACGGATCTGCCCCTGCAGGTGTTCCGACTGCCGGCGATCTACGGGCCCGGTCGCAGCCCCTTCCCCGCCCTGCAAGAAGGCCGGGCCCGCCTGATCCACAAACCGGGCCAGGTGTTCTCCAGGATTCATGTGGATGACATTGTCGGCGCGCTCCTGCACTGCCTGGGTCTTGCCCCCAAGGAGCGGCCCGCCACCCTCAACCTGGCGGACGCGGAGCCCTGCCCCTCCAGCGAGACCCTGGGTTACGCGGCCCATCTTCTGGGTTGCAAGCTGCCCCCCATGGAGCGCTTCGCCGACGTGGCGGACACCATGAGCCCCATGGCCAGGAGCTTCTGGCTGGAAAACCGTCGCACGGACAGCCGCCTGCTGCGAGAGCAGCTGGGGTATCGCCTGCGCTACCCCAGCTATCGGGAGGGTTACCGGGATGGCTGCCCGTTGGAATCGGTTGAAAACGGACTGTGAAGATCCTTCAGGGAGGGGATGTGGAGATCTTCTCCGATCCTCTCCCAGTTCATCACCAACCAGCCCCGCTTGTAGCCAAACCCCAGCCCCACCAGCATCAGTCCCAACAACAACCACCGGATCATGGGTCCAACCGCCCTGGGAACACCACCATCGAACCCCACGTCCCGCCCCCTTGTCATTGCCCTGGGGGATCCGGCGGGCATCGGACCGGAGGTGGTGCTCAAAGCCCTGGCGCGGCCTGAAGCCAAGGGCAGGCCCGTGGTGATCGTGGGGTGTCGGCGCTGGCTGGAAGCCACCTACCACCGCTTGCGCGGGCTCGGCGATGCCCCCTTGGTGGATCCCGCGGATGTGGAGGTGAAGGATTCACCCCTGGAGGCGCCGGTGACGCTGGGGGTGGGCGATGCCGCCTCAGGGTCCGCGAGTTTCGCCTGGCTGAGCCAGGCCATCCAGCTGGTAAGCGCGGGAGGGGGGCGGGCCCTGGTGACGGCTCCCATCGCCAAGGCGGCCTGGCATGCGGCCGGCCACCCCTATCCCGGCCAAACGGAACGCCTCGCCGAGCTCTGCGGGGTGTCGCGGGCTTCCATGCTGTTCACAGCCCGGTCGACCCTTGGCCCCTGGCGGTTCAACACTCTGCTGGCCACCACCCACATCCCCCTGGCCCAGGTGCCCACGGCCTTGAGCGCGGATCTGGTGCACCTCCAGCTCGACCGGCTTCTGGCCTTCTGCCAGCGATTCCAACCACGCCCACGTTTGCGGGTGGCGGGCCTCAACCCCCACGCCGGAGAAGGGGGCACCCTCGGCCAGGAGGAGCAGGGTTGGCTGGAGGGCTGCCTGAAGCATTGGCAAGCCCTCCATCCGGAGGCCAGCCTGGAGGGGCCCCTGCCTCCGGACACCTGCTGGCTGGAGGCGACCCGGGCCTGGCGAGGGGAGGGGTCAGGGCCGGACGGCTACCTGGCGCTTTACCACGACCAGGGATTGATCCCGGTGAAGCTTCTGGCCTTTGACCGGGCGGTGAACACCACGTTGGGGCTCCCATTTCTGCGCACCTCCCCCGACCATGGAACGGCGTTTGACATCGCTGGCCAGGGGGTCGCCCGGGAGGAAAGCATGGCTGCCGCCCTGGAGGCAGCCTGGGAGCTGGGTTGAGAGCCCTGGAGGGCTAACTCGGGCGGATCCGCATCAACACCTGTCCAAACTCCACGGGGGTGCCGTTCTCCACCAGGATCTCCACCACCTCACCCCCGACGTCGGACTCCAGCTCATTCATGAGCTTCATCGCCTCCAGGATGCAGACGGTTTGACCAGCCCTGATGCGGGTGCCGAGGTCAACGAAGGGGGGGTCGCCCGGGGCCGGCGAGCGGTAGAAGGTGCCAACCATCGGGGCGGTGATGGCCTGGAGGTCGCCGCGGCTGGCGGCCGTGGCTGGGGGAGTGGCCGCGGGGGCGGGCGCCGGAGGGGCCGCGGGGACCGCCGCAGCCACCAGCGGGGGAGGAAGAGGCGGCCCGGCCGTTACGACAGGGGGAAGGTTGCGCCTCACCTCCAGCCGGAAATCCTCGGCCTCCAGGCGAAACTCTTGAATGTCGCTCTTGCTGAGGAGCTCTAGCAGATCGTGCAGTTGTTGATGGTCGAGTTGCATGGCACTCACGACTCCCGTCCCAGATAGGAATCGGAGCGAGTATCCACCTTGATCTTGTCACCGATGGAGATGAACAAGGGCACCATCACCTGAGCCCCGGTCTCCAGGATGGCGGGTTTGGTCCCCCCGGTGGCCGTGTCACCCTTGACGCCGGGATCGGTCTGGGTCACGGACAGGACCACGGAGTTGGGCAGTTCCACCTCCAAGGGTTTGCCGTTGTAGGTGACCACCGTCACCTCCATGCCCTCCTTGAGATATTTCCGTTGATTGCCGATTTGATTGGCCGTGAGGCGTGATTCCTCATAGCTGCCCATGTCCATGAACACGTAAGCATCCCCCTCCATATAGGTGTGCTGGAGAGTGGATTTCTCCAGCAGGGCCTGGGGAACGGTTTCTCCGGCGCGAAAGGTTTTCTCCACGACGTTGCCGGATTGCACCGCCTTCAGCTTGGTGCGCACGAAGGCCGAGCCCTTGCCGGGCTTGACGTGCAGAAACTCGACGACCCGCCAAACCTGTCCGTCAAGCTCAATCGTGGAGCCCGTGCGAAAGTCGTTGCTCGAAATCATGGCGGCGCCACGGATCGGCGGATTGTACGTCTGGCTACTTGCCCGCCCCGACCCCGCACCCGCCAGCGGCTGGCCGCGGGGTGTCAGCCCTCTGCTGAGCTGTGCCAAAGTCCAAACAGAATCAGGATCGGTATGGCGTCTGGATCTCCCCTCTGGCCATCCCGCCGCGCCCCTCGCCGGCGTCTGCCCTGGGTCTGGACGGGCCTCTTGCCCGGGCTACTGGTGACCTTGCTCACCCTGATGCCCAACGCTCCCGCGGCCTGGGCCTATCTGCCGAAGGGCAACGCCGTCACCGATCCGGATGCCCTGCTGCGCAACGCCCTGCCCATCCAACCCGGCAAATTGCAAGATTTGCAACACCGGCTGGAGGACACCAGTGACGACCTCCGGGCAAAACGCTGGAGTGCCCTGGCGGCCACCGTGCGCCGCAGCCAGTCGATGCTCGCGGCCGATCGGGAGACGATCCTCAAGGCCTTCACACCGGAGCAGCTGGCCGTGGCCGAGGCCAGGCTGGCGGGCCTGGACAACCATCTCCAAGAGCTGGCCGCGGCCGCTGAACGCCAGAATCGGGAGGCCTTCCTCACCGCTCGGCGGGCTGCCCTCAGCGACATTGGCGCCGCCGAAGCGCTGCTCGTGGGTGCTTTCCCCTTTGCCATTCCGAGCGCCTACGACAGCCTGCCCCGCCTTCTCGGTCGGGCCACCGTGGAACTGCGCACCAACAAGGGCACCGTGGTGGCCGTCGTGGACGGCTACAACGCCCCGCTGACGGCGGGGGCCTTCGTGGATCTGGTGCAGCGGAAGTTCTACGACGGGCTGCCCTTCAACCGGGCCGAGGATTTCTACGTGCTGCAGACCGGGGATCCGGAGGGTCCGGCCGACGGCTTCATCGATCCGGCGAGCAAGGCGAATCGCCAGGTGCCCCTGGAGATTCGCATCCCCTCCGAGCCCGTTCCCTTTTACAACCAAACCTTCGAAGACCTGGGCCTCTTCAAGGCGGAACCCGTCCTGCCCTTCAATGCCAAGGGCACCCTGGGGTGGGCCCACTCCGATGAAGCGCTAGACGACGGCAGTTCCCAGTTTTTCCTCTTCCTTTCCGAGCCCGAACTCACCCCGGCCGGGCTCAATCTGATTGACGGCCGCTACGCCGCCTTCGGCTATGTGGTGGAGGGCCTGGAGGTGCTGGATGAGCTCAGCGCCGACGACAAGATCGTGAGCGCCAAGGTGATCGAAGGGGCCGAGAATCTCCAGGCCCATGGGTGAGGGGCCCACCCTGGCCGAGCTGGGGGAGTGGGAGCTCATCCGGCGGCTGGGGGCCTTCGCCCCGCCCGGGCAATTCAGCGATGACGCGGCCCTGATCCCCGGCAGGGATGGCAACGGCAACGGCGCCACAGGCGAAGCTGGTGCTCTGGTGATCAACACTGACGTGCTGGTGGAGGGGCTCCACTTCAGTGACGCCACCACCGGGGCGGAAGATGTGGGCTGGCGGGCCGCGGTGGCCAATCTCTCCGACCTGGCGGCCATGGGCTGCACGGAGGTGGTGGGGATCACCGTGGGCCTGGTGGCGCCAGCCTCCACTCCCTGGAGCTGGGTGGAGGGGGTTTATGGGGGGATGGCGGAGGCTCTGAAGGCCTTTGGCGGGGTGCTTCTGGGCGGCGACTGCAGTGGAGGCGCGCAACGCCTGCTGGCGATCACGGCCATCGGCCGACTGGCCGACGCACCCGACAGGCAGAGCGCAGGGTCGGACGGTCGGTGGGGGCCAGCGGGACTGGCAGGCCCGATCCACCGAGGGGATGGCCGGCCGGGCGACTGGTTGGTGACCAGCGGGCCCCACGGCCTCAGCCGGCTGGGGCTGGCCCTGCTCCAGGCGCCCGGGGGGCCCCTGGCCGCCGGTGTGGCTGGGGGGCTGGCAGCGCGGGCGATCCAGGCCCACCGCCGGCCCCAGGCCCGACTGGACGCGGTGCGAGCCTTGATCGCCAGCCGCCCCGCCGGCGTCCCCTGGCGGGTGGGGGGTTGCGACAGCAGCGATGGGCTGGCGGCGGCAGTGGCGGCGGTGGCGGCCGCCAGCGGCTGCGGGGCCAGGCTCCACCGCGGCGCCCTGCCCATGGATCCGGCGATGGCGGAGCTGGAGGAGGCGGAGGCCTGGTGCCTGGGGGGCGGGGAAGACTTCGAACTGGTGCTGGCCCTGGAGCGCACCTGGGCGCAGGCATTCGTGACAGCCCTCCCGGGCAGTGGCGTGATCGGCTCCCTGGTGGCGGGGCCCGGCGGCGAGGTGAGCTGGTTCGGAGTAGACGACGGGGGAGAACGGATCGGGGCGGAGGGCTACCGCCACTTCGGCTGAAGCACGACGATGGCGCTGCCGCAGAAGGGGATCTCGAAGCCCTTGCCCCATCAAGCGATTGTTCCAAAGGGAAGGGGAACTTGCATCAGGCTCGCGCGGTAGGCCTGCTCGGGATGGTTGGGGCTGTCCGGGAAGCGGCGCTCCAGAGTCCCGGCTTTCACCATGGGACCAAGATGCCGAGCGGCAAGGTTCCCGGGGTCCAGATTGAGCTGGTTGGCCAGCCAGGCGCTCGTCCGCCAGTGGCCTGAGCAGAGCTGGCTGATCACCTGGCGAAGCTTCTCCTTGCGGGGTCGTGCGCCAAGCGAGGTGATCGCCTGCCGCAGGCCTGAATCGATCAGCTCCCCTCGATCGGGGTCGAGCTCCCCTCGATCCGCGGGGAGGTCCCCTCGATCGGGCTCCGGCTCCCCTCGATCCACTTGAGGTCCCCCGCCTTCGCCCCGGTCGTCTGGAGCCAAGCCCGGGGCCAGAGTGGAACAGCCACTCCCCATTGCCCATGAGAACGCCACTGTTCCGTAAGCCCAGACGGCCAGGGTCTTGCCCAGGCCCGCCTCCAGCCTGAGATCAACCAAGTCGACGATCAGGTGAATGGTCGTCGCGTCGGGAACGGGATGAAAACCGAACACTGGCCCTCCAGCAGCCCCAACCGGCGGCGCCACGGGGCCGGGCCGGAGGCATCCTCCAGACGGGTGACCCGCACCAAGGGCCTGCCAGCCTTCGCCCGCAGCAGGAGCCTGACAGCCCTTGGCGACGCAATGCCCCCAGGGCGATCGGGCGGCACCCCGGCAAACTGGCGCCAGCCGGGGAGGGGAATGGTCACCGTGGCCACGAACAGGCCCAGGCCTCTTTGTCAGAAAGCCAAGGCGAAAGATGCACGTCACGACTTGATTTATGCAAAATTCGGAAGCTTCGCATTTTCTTCGTGAGACTTCTGGCCCTTTCGGGTGCGGCCCTCTTCGCCCTCACCCTCGCAAGCGCCAGCGGCGCCCAAGCCACCCAGACTGTCTGTTCGGCCATTTGGTCTGATCCTCCCGCAACCCCGGGACAGACAAAGTCCGCTCCCATCCAGGGCTCTAACCCCGCCTGCCTGATGTCGTCCATTTTGGCGACGGTCACCGTTGGTACAGGCTCGAATGCGGGTGCCATTGAGCCGTCCGTCATGGGGTGGGACTACTTCTTGCTTTCCAACCAATTCCCTCCGACATCGAAATCAGCGGTGGCCATCGGCTCACCAGCGTCATCGTCCACGGATTTAACCTTGACGTTTGACAAGCCCGCTCCCAATCCTTACTTTTATACCTCCTATTTCAACGCCGGCGAGTCGATCACCTTCTCCGATCCTTTCACGATTGCACAGTCTAATGGCGTCAGTGTAAGCGGCTCGACAATCTCTGGTAGCGGCATTAATGCTGTTGCGGACGCTGGTTTTGTGGCGCAGTTCCTTGGAGACTATACGCAAATCACATTCAGATACACCAACACCGATACCCAAGAAATGAGCTTTGCTTTCACCACCGGTGTGGCGGTTCCCGCTCCCCTGCCCCTCCTCGGGCTAGGCGTCGCCCTCGGCCAACGCCGCAAGCTGCGCGGCCTGAGCGTCCAGTTGCGCGAGTGCCAGCGCAACGCCGGGTAGGTCGACACGACGGTGCAACGGGCGGGCTTCCGCCCCAGCCCCCAAGCCGTGCCTCCGCGAAACCAACCGCCGCGAATCGGGCTGACCCGCGGGCCTGTGATCGGGGCGGGTGGCAGCAGACTCCGGGGATGGAGAACCCACGAAGGTGAACGGGATGGCCGGTCCTGGTCATGGGTGCCCCCCGGCCAAACGCTCAAAAGCTGTCGCTGTGGCGCACCGGGCCCGGATAGCGGGCCACTGTCTGGTCGGCGGTGATCGGTATCTCCAGGAAGCCCCCATCCAGCAGGGTGCGACGCAAGAGAGAAGGCTGCACCTGAAAGTCTTCCCTCCCGAGAGTCGCCTTGATCACCAGTTCCCACAGGGAGGCCACGCTGAAGCGGATGGTGTGCTGGGGATCCTCCAGCAGGTCGCGCAGGGAGGGGCCCAGGCGCGCCGGCTCACCCATCGCCCAGATGAGGGGGTGAGTGTCGAGCAGCAGCTTCACCGGCCCGCTTGCCCCTCCATGGCGGCGGGACGCCCCTCAAAGAGATCGGCGATGTCGGCCGCGGCCATGGCATCAAAATCGTCTGGAACGGAGCACTGGCCCGCCAGCAGCCCCAGCCGGCGGCGCGGCGGAGCCGGATCCGCGGCTCCATCCAGACGGGTGACCCGCACCAACGGCTTGCCGGCCTTGCAGATCACAAACTCCTCGCCCGCCACGGCTTCCGCCACCAGGCGGGAGAGGTGGGTTTTGGCCTCGTGCAGGTTGACCTGGCGCATGAAACCCGGTGCTAAGCCAGACTTAGCTTAACCAGTTCAGTGATCCATGGCGGCCCGCCCGTGGGGCGCGGAGGCGGAAAGACCGTGACCAACGCACCCAGGGGCTGCCGCGCGCCGAATGGCAAGGAAACCGAAACGACATGGGCGCGCTGAAACGCATTTCTGCACAATTTGCATGCTTCGCATTTCTTTCGTGAGACTTCTGGCCCTTTCGGGTGCGGCCCTCTTCGCCCTCACCCTCACAAGCGCCAGCGGCACCCAAGCCGCCCAGACTGTCTGTTCGGCCATTTGGACTCCCACCGGGCCCCTTCCAGCAGGGGGGACAACGTCAGCCGCCATCGAAGGCCCCAATCCCCCTTGCCCCATCGCTTCGATCGTGGCAACGGTGAACATTGGAAATTTGGGGTCATATATTGGCCCTCTCCAATGGGACAACCTCCACACCCAATATCCGACAACGTCAAACACGGGGATCCTCCTCGGCTCTCCCGCTTCATCAAGCACCGACTTCGAGTTGACGTTCGATAGACCCGCCACAAACCCGTATTTTTATGTGGACGCTTTAAACGCCAACGAGTCGATCACCTTTTACAACCCATTTACGATTCTGCAATCCAAAGACGTCAGTGTGAATGGATTGACCGTCACAGGAAGTGGCTTTGTCAATAGAGACGTTGGTTTTGTGGCTCAGTTCCTTGGTGACTATTCACAAATCAATTTCAGACACATGAATAGCACCAGTGCCTACGGAGACAGCTTTGGCTTCACCACCGGCGTGGCCGTTCCCGCTCCGCTGCCCCTCCTCGGGCTGGGCGTCGCCTTGAGCCAGCGCCGCAGGCTGCGCGGACTGAGCACCCGGCTGCGCGATCGCAGTGTCGGGTAAGGCGTCACGAGATCCCCTCTGCCCGCCGCGCTCCACGGGATGGAGCGCGGCTTTTGCCGTGGCCTGAGGGGCCCCGGTCGCAGGAACACAAACCCCGGCGTAACTCCAAACCTTCAGCTCAAAAAAAGGCCGCCCACAGGGAGCGGCCCAATCCACACACCTGCCGGCCCGAGGCCCTCAGACGCTCACTTCCAGTTTTTCGCCACGATCTCGGCCAGATCCACCACCCGCTGGCTGTAGCCCCACTCGTTGTCATACCAGGCGATCACCTTCACCATGTTGCCGCCCATCACCAGGGTGAGCTCGGAATCCACGATCGTGGATTCATCCGTGCCGGCGTGGTCGGAGGAGACCAAGGGCAGATCGCAGTATTTAATGATCCCCTTCATGCCGTTTTCCGCCGAGGCCTTGAGCACGGCATTCACTTCCTCACTGGTGGTGTCGCGGCTGACCTCCAACACCATGTCCACCACCGACACGTTGGGGGTGGGCACCCGCAGGGCGATGCCGCTCAGCTTGCCCTTCACCGGGGGATACACCAGGGCCACGGCCTTGGCCGCTCCGGTGCTGGTGGGCACGATGTTCACCGCGGCCGCCCGGGCCCGACGCAGATCCCGGTGGGACGCATCCAGGATGCGCTGGTCGCCCGTATAGCTGTGGGTGGTGGTCATCGTGCCCTTGACAATGCCAAAGGCCTGATCCAACACCTTCACAATTGGCGCCATGCAGTTGGTGGTGCAGCTGGCATTACTGAGAATGTCCCAATCCTCGTGGCGGTATTGGTCGGCATTGACACCCACCACGAAGGTGCCCACCGTCGCGCCCTTGCCGGGAGCGGTGAGAATCACCTTTTTGGCACCAGCCTCAAAGTGCTTGCTGGCTCCAACGTCGTCATTGAAAACGCCGGTGGATTCAATCACAAGATCCACGCCCCAATCTTTCCAAGGAAGATTGGCCGGATTGCGGTCGTAGAAAACCTTGATTTCCTTTCCATTCAACGTAATGGAATTATCGGTATACGACACATCCACACCCCGCAGGGGGCCAAGCATCGAGTCGTACTTGAGCAGGTGGGCGTTGGTGGAGGTGTCGCCGGAGCCATTCAACCCAACGATTTCCAGATTGGTGTTGGCCCCGCGGCTCAACCAACAGCGCATGAAATTGCGCCCGATTCGACCGAATCCATTGATTGCGACGCGCAGGGCCATGGCAGTAAGCGGCCGAGGCCGCTGGCAAGGGGGATTTTCGGCTGCTGATCATACAGAAATCGAAATCGCCCCCCTACGCCCCCTTGGCGTTTGGCTGGGGAGAGGGGCGCCAGGCGAAGCAACTCGTAAAACTGCCCCCGGAGGTTGGGGGGGGGTCGGCCCTATTTTCAGGTGGCTGTCGGAGACCCCCTTGGACCTTGTGCTGGATCGCGCTCAGCCCCTCCACTTTGTTGGGGTTGGTGGCATCGGCATGTCGGCCCTGGCGGGAATCCTGGTGGAGCGCGGCTTTGCGGTGAGCGGCTCCGATCCCAAGGCCACCCCCGTGCTCGGGCGCTTGGCCACCAGGGGAGTCAAAGTGTTTGGGGAACAAAGCAGCGACACCATCCTCCACCTCCTCAGCGAAGGGGGCCCTCCCCCCTGGGTGGTGCTCAGCTCGGCGGTGCGACAGACCAACCCAGAGGTGGCGGAAGCCCTCCGCCAGGGATTGAGGCTCTGCCATCGCTCCGACGTCTTGGCGGCGCTGATCAACACCCAACCCTCCATCGCCGTGGCCGGCAGCCACGGGAAAACCACCACCAGCACCCTGATCGCCACCCTCCTGGAAGCAACCGGGCAAGACCCCACGGCGGTGATCGGTGGCATCGTGCCGGCCTTCGGAAGCAATGGCCGCCAGGGCTCCGGCCGCCTGCTGGTGGCAGAGGCCGACGAATCCGACGGATCCCTGGTCAAGTTCAGCCCATCCCTGGCCGTGTTGACCAACATCGAGCTCGACCACACGGACCACTACCCCGATCTGCACGCCCTCATCGCCACCCTGAAACGCTTCACGGCAGGCAGTGGAGCCCTGTTGGCCAATCGCGACTGCCCCATCCTGCGGGAGCACTTCCAGGCCGCTGCCTGGTGGTCCATCGAGGAGACGGAGGGGGTGGACTTCGCCACCCTCGCCACCAGCGAGCGAGGGGATGGCACCACGGCGGAGTTTTTCGAGCGGGGCCAGCGGATCGGCACCCTCGACGTCCCCCTTCCCGGCCGCCACAATCTCAGCAACGTGACCGGCGCCCTGGCGGCCTGCCGTCTCGAAGGTGTGCCCTTTGCGGATCTGCAACGGGCCATTGGCAACCTCCAAGCCCCCGGGCGACGCTTCGACTGCCGGGGCCTCTGGCGGGAGCGCATCGTGGTGGATGACTACGCCCATCACCCCAGCGAGGTGGCGGCCACCCTGGCCATGGCGCGGCTGATGGTGGAGAGCGGTCGCAGCCCCCTGCCCTCCCAACCCCGCGGGCTCCTGGCGGTGTTCCAGCCCCATCGCTACAGCCGCACCGCCCAGTTTCTCGGCGAATTCGCGGAGGCCCTGGCCCGGGCGGACAGGGTGATCGTGGCCCCGCTCTACAGCGCGGGGGAAGCCCCCATCGAAGGAATCTCCAGCGAAGCCCTGGCGGCGGCTGTCCAGGCGATCGCCCCAGCCCTCCCCGTGGAGGCCACCGCCACCCTGGAGCAGCTCACGGATCGGGTGGCCGATCTGAGCGAGCCTGGCGATCTTGTGCTGGCCATGGGCGCCGGGGATGTGAACAGCCTCTGGGAACGACTGTCCAAGCGCGACGATCCGGGGCGTCCAGGCGCCCTGGGGGGTTGAGTTGGCCGCCATGAAGTCCCCTCCGCCCGCCCTTCGACACGGGGTGGCCTTGCGCGACTACACCACCTGGCGGGTGGGTGGTCCGGCGGAGTGGTTCGCGGAACCGGGCAGTGCGGCGGAGTTGGTCGAGCTCGCCTCCTGGGCCGTTGCCGCAGGCCTGCCCTTCCGCTGCATCGGCGCCGGATCCAACCTTCTCATCGCGGATGCGGGCCTCCCGGGCCTCACCCTGTGCAACCGGCGCCTGCAGGGCAGCGTGGTGGAGGCCCAGGAAGGGTGGGTGGAAGCGGAGGCGGGCGAGCCCATTCCCACCCTGGCTCGAAAGGTGGCCCGAGCGGGCCTCAGGGGACTGGAGTGGAGCGTTGGCATCCCTGGAACGGTGGGGGGGGCCGTGGTCATGAATGCCGGAGCCCAGGGGGGATGCACGGCGGACTGGCTGCATTCGGTGCGGGTGATGGATCCGATGCGGCCATCGGAACCCTTCCTCCTGGAGGCCCGTGACCTTGACTTCGCCTATCGCCACAGCCGCCTGCAGGACGAGCCCCTCCTGGTGCTCGCGGCCCGCTTCCGGCTGGAGCCGGGCGGCGACCCCGCGGCGATCATTGCCCGCACCAGCGCCAACCTGCACAGCCGCACCAGCACCCAGCCCTACCAACAACCCAGCTGCGGCAGTGTGTTTCGCAACCCCGAGCCCGAAAAGGCAGGACGCCTGATCGAGGGATTGGGTCTGAAAGGTCTGCAGGTGGGGGAGGCCCAGGTGTCCACCCTCCACGCCAACTTCATCGTGAACCTTGGGGGTGCCCGGGCGCGGGAGATCGACGCACTGATCGCCCTGGTGCGCCAGCGGGTGCTCGAGGCCCATGGCATTGCCCTCCAGCCGGAAGTCAAACGGCTCGGCTTCGCCGAGGAGGGGACCCGGTGGGACCTACCCTGACGACCTCCCCCCTTCTCCTCCTGGCGCCATGGCTGGCTTTGGACTCCCCAACTTCGGTCAGCTCACCGAAGCCTTCCGCAAGGCCCAGCAGATCCAGCAGGACGCACAGAAGTTGCAAGAGGAGCTCGACGCCATGGAGCTGGAAGGCCGCAGTGCGGATGGCCGGGCCAGTGTGTGGCTGTCCGGCAACCAGCTGCCTCTGAAGGTGCAGCTGGCCCCTGACCTTTTGAGCGAAGGCCAAACGGCTGTGGAGACGGCCGTGTTTGAGGCCCTCAAAAGCGCCTATGAACTCTCCACCAGCACCATGCGGGAACGCATGGACACCCTGACGGGCGGGCTGGATCTCAATCTTCCAGGTCTGGGGGGGTGATCTCCCCCTGGCGCTGAAGGCGCCGACGGCGCCTGGAGGCCTCCCGCAAGGCCGTTTCCCTGGCGGGGCCCATCCGCCGTCCAGGGGCCAGGGCTTCCACCTCCGCCAAACACTGTCGATACAACGTTTGGCGGGGCCAATCGGCACCCATGGCGCAGCCTGCCTCACCCCCATGCCGGCAGTCCACGAAACGGCAGGGCTTCTGGGCCAAGGCTCGCAGTTCAGGGAAGCAGCGGGCCAACTCCAACGGGCTCTCCGGCAGGGCTGGGAGGTTGAACCCTGGTGTGTCCGCCACCAGGGCGTCAGGCCTCCCGGGAAGGGCAAGCAAGGCAACGTGGCGGGTGGTGTGCCGTCCGCGTTGCAGGCGCCCCGACACCGGCGACACCCGGAGCGCCAAACCGGGCACCAAGGCATTGAGGAGGCTGCTCTTGCCAACCCCGGAAGGGCCGCAGAGCACGGTGATCCCGGGGTGGGCCAGGCGCTGGGTCAGGGCCTGGATCCCGATCCCGTTGCGGGTGGAGACCGGCAGGGGGTCGTAGCCCCAATCCCTGAGGCGTCCACACCAGTCCTGCAGGACGTCCTCGGGAAGGTCCTCCGCCTTGGACAGCACAAGCTCTACGGGCAGACACAGGTGTTCGGCACTCACCAAAAAACGGGTGATCTGCAGGGGATCGGGATGGGGCTCCTTGAGGGAAACCACAACCGCCACCCGCGCCACGTTGGCCACGGTGGGGCGGGTCAGCAGGTTGCTCCGGGGGCCGCGGGCCGCAATGACGGCCGTCCTTCCCCCCCAGTCGATGTGGTCCACCTCCACCCAATCCCCCACGCAGATCGACAGGCCGCCCTTGGCCAGCCGGGTGCGCCGGGTGCACAGGAGCTGCTGCTGGCCCTGGGGACCAGGAGAGTGGAGCTCCACACGGCAAAAATTGGCCTCAAGCGCCACCACCCGGCCGGGCTCAGCCACCGCGCTGAATGAGCAACCGCACGAACGAGCCCTCCAGCGAAGGCTGGGGCTCCACCGGGCACACCTGGTGTCCCTCCCCCCGGAGGCTCATGGTCACCATCTCCTCCGGCTCTCCGGGGTCGAGATCAACCTGCAGCCAGCCGCCGATGGGGAGGGCCTCCAGGGACAGGCGGGCCCTCACGTAATTCAGGGGGCAGGGGGTGCCCCGCAGATCCAGGCACGCCTCGGGCGAAGAACGGCCCATCAGCCTCCGAAGAGCCCTCCAAAGAGACCGCTCTTGTGGGGATGCCGATGGCCTTTGCGGCTGTGGTGCCCCGCCAGTTGCTCCAGGAGCTCCCGCTCATCGCCACTCAACTTGGTGGGCAATTGCACCTTCACCAGGAACTCATGGTTGCCACGCGCCACCGGATTACCCAGCCTGGGCACCCCCTTGCCCTTCAGGGTGAGGGTGGCGCCAGGTTGGGTGCCTGCGGGAATCTCCAGGTTTTCCGTGCCATCGACGGTTTCCACCTCCACTGTGTCCCCCAGGATGGCCTGGAGGTAACTGACGGGCAGCTCCGAGGAGATCGTGACCCCCTCGCGACGCAGATGGGGGTGAGACTTGACGTTTAAAACCACATACAGATCGCCGGGCCCACCGCCGCGCTGGCCGGCATTTCCCTCCCCGGGAACCCGCAATCGGGTGCCACTGTCAACGCCACCGGGGATCTTGATGCGTTGCTTTTTCACCGTCTCCTGCAGGCCCTGGCCCTGACAGGCGGGGCAGGGGTCGGCAATCATCTGGCCGCTGCCATCGCAGGTTGGGCAGGGGGCCACCTGGGTGAAACTGCCGAAGGGAGTTCGGGTGGCCCGCCTCACCTGCCCGACCCCACCACAGGTGGAGCAGGTGGTGGGGCCACTGCCGGCTTTGGCGCCACTGCCCTGACAGGGTTGGCAGGTTTCCAGGTGCCGGAATTGAACCTCTTTTTCAGTGCCAAAGACGGCCTCACTGAAGGTGATGGTTAACTCCAACCCGAGATCATCACCCTTCCTTGGGCCACGGCGGCGTTGGCCACCGCCCCCCATGCCACCACCACCAAAACCATTGAAAAACGTTTCGAAGAGATCGGCGAATCCCCCCATGTCGGGCATGCCACCGCCCCCCAGGCCAGCCTCACCAAACTGGTCATAACGGGAGCGGGATTGGGGATCGCTCAACACCTCATAGGCGCGACTGATGTCCTTGAAACGATCCTCTGCGCCAGGATCCTTGTTGACGTCGGGGTGGTATTGGCGAGCCAGCCGTCGGTAGGCGCGTTTGAGGGTGTCGGCATCCGCGTCACGGCCCACACCCAGAACATCGTAAAAATCCGCCATCAGCCAGCCTGCTCCTGATCAGACGCGAGCTGGGCTTCCTTGGCTTCAGCCTGGGGGCCTGGACCCATGGAGACCTTGACCAGGGCATGCCGGAGCACTTTTCCCTGGAGCTGATAGCCCCGTTGAAGCTCTTCGATCACCACATCCTCCGGATGGTCAGGGCTGGGCTCGCGCATCACAGCCTCATGGAGATTGGGATCAAAGGGCTCCCCTTCAACCCGCATGGGGGCCACTCCCAACTGCTTGAACACATCCACCAGTTGTTTATAAAGACCCTGATAACTTCGATGGAGCGCCTGAGCCTCCTCTGCCTGGGGATTGAGTTGTTGGCGAGCACGGTCAAAGTTGTCAACAACCGGAAGAATTTCGCCCAAGGTGTTGCAGATGATCTGCAAGCGAAGATCTTCCTGATCCCTGGACTGTCGCTTGCGGTAGTTGTCAAAGTCGGCCGCAATGCGCATGTATTGGCTGCGCAGGGCTTCATGCTCGGCTTGCAGGGCGGCCAGTTGGGCCTGAAGCCCCTGGAGCTGGTCTCCAGGGGCTGCCGACTCTCCACCTTGGCCAACGGCGGACTCCTGGGGGTTGGAGTGATCGGCAGCCTGGGTGGGACTGGCGTCGGCGGGGGTGGCCGCCGCGGCCTCTGGAACGAACTCCGGGGACGTTTGGGCTGGAGAGGTGTCGCCGCTCATGCTGCCGGGCACGGTGGAATTGGGTTATGTTGCTTCTAATGCCTCACCTCCCACAAGCGGCGGAAGCCCGCACCTCTTGAAGCTTTTCAGCCCGGCCCGCCACGGCCACCGTTGAACGTTGATCCGTCAGCCATGGGTGGCGACGGGCTTCAGTAGCGGGAGTTTCATAAGACACCTCAATACCCCAAATCCGAATGAACCCAGAGACCCTGTCCCCATCACCCCCCGACCAGCCCTCCCTGTTCGCCGATCTCGACCTGGGACAATCCGCCCAGACCCAGACGGGCGAAGAGGTCATTGAGGACCTCGCCTCGGCTTCCCAGGAAGAATCCGTCTCACCCATCTTGAGCCTGGTCAATCGCATCCTGATGGAAGCCATCCGGGCGGGTGCCAGCGACATCCACGTGGAGCCCCAGCAGGACGGAATGTTGGTGCGCTTTCGGCAAGACGGCGTGCTTCGGACGATGGACAACCTCCCCAAAACCCTGGTGCCCGCCGTCACGTCTCGCTTCAAGATCATGGCCGATCTTGACATCGCCGAGCGCCGACTCCCCCAAGACGGGCGCATCCGGCGCTTGTATCGCAATCAGGTGGTGGATTTCCGCGTCAGCACCCTGCCGGGACGCTACGGAGAAAAGGTGGTGTTGCGGATTCTTGACAACAGCGCCACCAAACTGGGCCTCGACACCCTGATCACCGACATCAATGCCCGGGAACGGGTGCGCGACATGGGAGGCAAGCCGTTTGGAATGTTGCTGGTGACAGGACCGACGGGCTCCGGCAAGTCGACCACGCTCTACGCCCTGTTAGCGGAACGAAACGATCCGCGGATCAACATTTCCACCGTCGAAGACCCCATCGAATACGGCCTGGCTGGCATCACCCAAACCCAGGTGAACCGAGAAAAGGGCTACGACTTCGCAACCGCCCTGCGGGCCTTCATGCGACAGGATCCCGACGTTCTCCTGGTGGGGGAGACCCGAGACATTGAAACCGCCCGCACGGCCATTGAAGCGGCCCTTACCGGCCACCTGGTGCTGACAACGCTCCATTGCAACGATGCCGTGGGCGCCTTTGCCCGGTTGGATGAGATGGGGGTGGAACCTTTCCTGGTGAGTTCCTCTCTCCTTGGGGTGGTGTCCCAGCGATTGGTTCGCAAACTCTGCCCCGACTGCCGCATCCCGATCAATCCGGATCCGGAGGAATTGGCCCATTTCGGACTGTTGGCCAGCGATGAAGGGGCCATCACCTTTTACAAGGCCCACACGGTGTCCGCCGGCACCCCCAACCGCTGTCCCGGCTGCAATGGCAGGGGCTATCGCGGCAGGGTGGGCGTCTATGAGGTGCTCACCATGAATGAAAACCTCTCTGCCGCTGTGGCCAAACGGGCGAGCACCCACGAGCTGCGGCGTCTGGCCCTGGAAGCTGGAATGAAAACCCTGCTGG
The DNA here is from genome assembly GCA_046340755.1 of Cyanobacteriota bacterium. GTDB lineage: Bacteria > Cyanobacteriota > Cyanobacteriia > PCC-6307 > Cyanobiaceae > Cyanobium. The sequence goes on along the minus strand of JBKDSY010000084.1, from coordinate 69,119 downwards.
GCTACGGGTTGGACCTGGTCAGGCTGGGGCTCACCAGCCTGGAGGAAGTGGAACGGATGCTGCTGACAGACACAGGCCTGGAGTCGGAGCGGAGGGCCCGAGCCCTCCATAGCCTCACCTGCCGGGGCTGCGGCGCAGGCTTGAACGACGAATGGCTCGAATGCCCCTACTGTTTAAAGGTTCGCCGCTAAGGGCTGAAGACCGCCATGATGATTGAGGATCTGATGACTGATCTTGTGAAGGCTGGCGGGAGCGACCTTCATCTTGCGGCCCATCAGCCTCCCTACGGTCGCTTTAATGGCCAACTCAGGCCGATGGATGAGAATTTAATCCTAAGCGAGGACGATTGCACAAAACTAATTTTTTCCTTGCTGAATAATTCCCAGCGAAAGCAGCTGGAGCAAAATTGGGAACTTGATTGTTCCTATGGACTACGCGGTGTGGCTCGCTTCCGGGTCAATGTCTACCGTCAGCGGGGCACCTATGCCGCCTGCCTGAGGGCTTTGGGAGATTCCATCCCCAATCTCTCCGCCCTGGGATTGCCCCCTGTGATTGAGGAAACCAGCCGAAAGCCCAAGGGCCTGATCCTGGTGACAGGCCCAACGGGCTCAGGCAAAACGACCACCCTGGCCGCCCTTCTGAACCACATCAATCAAACCCGGGCCGAACACATTCTGACCATCGAAGATCCAATCGAATTTACTTACAAGAACAACAAATCAGTGTTCCATCAACGGGAAGTCAACGAAGACACCCGCAGCTTCGCCAGCGCCCTTCGGGCCGCTCTGCGAGAGGATCCTGATGTCATCCTTGTGGGAGAACTTCGCGATCTGGAAACCATCCAACTTGCCATCAGCGCTGCGGAAACGGGTCACCTGGTATTCGGCACCTTGCACACCAGTTCCGCCGCCCAGACGGTGGACCGCATGGTGGATGTGTTCCCCCCGGGTCAACAGACCCAAATCCGCGTTCAACTCAGTGGCAGCCTGCTTGCCGTTTTCGCCCAGACACTTTGCAAAAGAATTCGCCCACTTCCAGGGCAATTTGGCCGAGTGATTGCACAGGAGATCATGATTAATACACCTGCTATTGCCAACTTGATTCGGGAAGGCAAAACCGCTCAGATCTACTCCCAAATCCAAACAGGTGCCAAAGAAGGCATGATTACTCTCGAACGTTCTTTGGCAAATCTGGTTAATGATGATGCGATCAGCAAAACGGAAGCCCTGCTCAAAACCACCCGGCCCGACGAAATTGAACGACTCCTCAATCAGGCATGACAGCATTTACAGTTACATATACCACCAGGGCAGGCAAGAGCAAGATTCTTGACCTGGAAGCAGCCAGCCTCACCGAGGCCCGTCGCACCTTGCGGCGCAGGGGGATTAATTACACCAATCTGGTGCGCAAAGAGGGGGACAATCCCTCGAAAAAAAGTGGGTCCACCCCTGCCCCCGCTGCGCCCCCCGCCTCCCGGAGCCTGTTGAAGAAGCTCACGGAGAGTCCACCAACGGTGAAGGATAAGGCTGTATTTGCCAGCAAGTTGGCCGTGTTGATCAACGCGGGTGTTCCCATCCTGCGCAGCATTGATCTGGTCTACCGTCAACAGAAATCGCCCATGTTTCGGCGGGCACTCTCCGCCATGATCATTGAGGTCAACCAAGGGGAGAATCTGGCCAGCGCCATGCGGCGTTGGCCCATGGTTTTCGACAAACTCATGGTGGCCATGGTGGAGGCGGGCGAGGCGGGCGGCGTCCTGGATGAAAGCCTCACCCGTCTGGCCAAGCTGCTGGAAGACAATGCAAAACTGCAGAACCAAATCAAAGGAGCCCTTAGCTATCCGGTCGCGGTTTTGTTCATTGCCATTCTGGTCTTCCTCGGCATGACAATTTTTATCATTCCAACATTTGCCGAAATTTTCGACCAACTCGGAGCTGAGTTGCCGCCTTTTACCTTGTTGCTGGTCAACCTCAGCAAAACACTTCGATCGTCATTCTCTATTGTATTAGTTGGCATTCTCATCGTCTTTGTTGTTGTGTTTAAAAAATATCAGGAGACCCATAATGGTCGGCGCAATATTGACAAGTTAATCCTCAAACTTCCTTTGTTCGGCGACCTGATTCAAAAAACAGCCACCGCCCAATTCAGTCGCACACTCGCCTCCCTCTCCAAGGCAGGCGTTCCGATCATGATGTGCTTGGACATTCTTACGGAAACCGCATCCAACACCATCTTCTCGGATGCAATCAGCAAATCCCGGGTCGACGTCAGTGAAGGCATCCCGCTCAGCACAGCACTCTCCTCCAAAAAAGTCTTTCCCGATCTCGCCATCAGCATGCTCATGGTTGGCGAAGAAACCGGCAACATGGATGCAATGCTCTCGAAAGTGGCAGATTTTTATGAGGATGAAGTCAGTTCCACCGCAAAGGTTCTTACCTCATTGATCGAACCATTCATGATCGTTTTTGTGGGAGGAATCGTGGCGTCAATCCTGGTGGCCATGTATTTGCCAATGTTCTCCGTGTTTGAGAACATTCGCTAACACGAAGCTCAATGCTCCTCAGGAGGTGCCTTTGCGACCGCCGTGGCCGCGAGCGCTTGCCCGGCCTGCCATCCGCTGGTCCAACAGTGCTGAAAGTTAAATCCCCCTGTCACCCCATCCACATCGAGCAACTCTCCCACCAAAAACAGTGAAGGCTGACAGCGGCTTTCCATCGTGGTGCCCTTCACCTCGGCCAGGGGAACGCCGCCCGCCGTCACAAACTCCTCCCCGAAGGGCCCTCGACCCACCACCGGATACCGGCTGGCCAGGAGCCTCTCCACCAAGGCTCGCTGTCCGTGGCGGTCCAGGTCGGCCCAGCGCCTCTCCTCCTGAATCCCAGCGGCGGCCACCAGGGCGGCCCAGAGTCGTCGACTCAAGGTGGGAAGGGCCCGCGCACCGGCAATCTGCCGGCGGGCTTGCAGGCCACGGGCTTCCGCCACCAGGCGCTCCACCTCCAGGCGAGGCAAGCCTCCGGTCCAATCCACAACCAGCTCAGCGCGATACCCCCACGTCTTGAGCAGACGCGCCGCGAAGGCCGTCAGCCGCAGGGTGGCCGGCCCGCTGAACCCCCAATGGGTGAGGAGCACCGCTCCCCGTTGGCTGAGCGGTGACAGGCCGGGACGCTTCCGCCGCGATGTGGTGGGGGTGGACTCCGCCAAGGCCCCCTCGGGGGGGTGAAGGGTGAGCACAACGGGAGCCAGGGTCACCCCCGCCAGGGCCGTGAGCGCCGGATCCGGCACGGCGAGGGTGAACAGGGAAGGCACCGGTGCCACCAGGCTGTGCCCCAGCGACTGGGCCAACCGGTGCCCACTGGGATGGCTGCCCGTTGCCAGCACGAGCTGGTCGGCCCGCAGGAGTGAACCATCCCGCAGGGTCAGGTGGAATCCCCCGCCCGGCCGGGCCTCTGCCCGCTGCAAGGCCAGCCTTTGCCGCACCCTCACCCCCGCGGCCTCGGCGGCCCTGCGCAGACAAGCCACGACGGAGAGGGAAGATTGGCTTTGGGGAAACAGTCGTCCATCCGCTTCCTCCACCAGGTCCAAACCGTGTCGACGGAACCACTGCAACGTTTCGAGGGGTCCAAACCGGGAAAAGGGGCCCAGCAAGGCCGGCCCACCCCGGGGGTAATGGCCCACCAGCCCGCGAGCCTCCCAGCAGGCGTGGGTGACGTTGCAACGCCCACCCCCACTGATCCGCACCTTGTGGAGCAGTTCGGTGGTGGACTCCAACAGCCACACGTCGTCCACACCAGCTTCCGCGGCCACGATGGCGGCCATGAAACCGGCTGGACCTCCCCCCGCCACCAGCACCGAAACCTGGGCGGGCAATTGGGTGGGCAACATGGGGGGATGCCGACGGCTTACCGCTTCAGTGTGGCGCCCATGCTCGACTACACGGATCGGCACTTCCGGGTGCTGATGCGTCAGGTGAGCCGCCACTGCCTTCTTCACACGGAGATGGTGGTGGCCCGAGCGTTGGCGCACCAACTGCTGGACGACCCATCCCGCACCCCAACCGATCGGCAACAGCGGCTGGAACGACTGCTGGGATTCGATCCAGAGGAACGGCCCCTGTCGCTCCAGCTGGGGGGGGAGGATCCGGGAGAACTGGCGGCAGCCGCTCGACTGGCAGCGGATTGGGGCTACGACGAGGTGAACTTGAATGTGGGCTGCCCAAGCCCGAAGGCCAGTGAGGGCCGTTTCGGCGCCTGTCTGATGGCTCGCCCTGAGCGGGTGGCGGAATGCGTGGCGGCCATGGTCGCAGCCAGTGGGCTGCCGGTGACCGTGAAGCACCGCATCGGCATTGATGACCGGGATGGTTTTCCCGAGCTTCTTCAGTTTGTGGACATGGTTGCCGCTGCCGGCGCCGCCCGCTTCGCCGTGCATGCCCGCAAAGCCTGGCTGAAGGGACTGGATCCCAAGGAGAACAGAACCATCCCTCCCCTGCGCTGGGACGTCGTGCACCAGCTGAAACAGAACAGACCCGCCCTGGTGGTGGAACTCAATGGTGGGGTGGAGACCCTGGCCGCCTGCCGCTCTCACCTTGATCTGGTGGATGGGGTGATGGTGGGACGGGCGGCTTACCAGCATCCGCTCCGCTGGGCGGAAATCGACAAGGTGATCTTTGAACGGGAGGCCGACGTCCTGCCCAGTCCCTCCACCGTGGTGCGCGGGGTGATTCCCCATGCCGAGCGCTGGTGTGGCCAAGGGGGAAGGCTCTGGGCCATTGGCCGGCACCTGGTGCACTTGGTGGAGGGTGTCAAGGGAGCCAGGGGCTGGCGAGCCAACCTGTCAAGACAGGCTGGCCAACGGAACGCTGGCCCCGAGGTGCTCGCCCAAGCCGCCCATCAACTCGAGGAGCGCGGGCTTTAACAGCCGTCTGAAGCGAGCGCCGCCGGGGATCCCCGTCGGCGGATCATTGGCCGTCGGGCTGATCCCCACCGCTGCGGCGTCGGCGGACCCGGCCGGAATCAAAGCCATCGGAGGATCGATCGCCCGCGCCAAAGCTGCGATCTTCCCAATCACGGGCACCAGAGCCCCGGTCCTCGCCGCCTCGGCCATAGCCACCAGAACCACTTCCGTAGCCAGCGTGACCACCGCCTCCGTAGCCTCCATAACCACCTCCACCTCCACGGCGTTGGCCACCACCGCCACCGCCACCACCACCACGGGGTTCGGCCTTGTTGATGCGGAGGGGACGACCCATCAATTCGGTGCCCTGAAGCCCCTCAATGGCCCGGCTTTCCATGTCGTCGTCGGCCATTTCCACAAAGGCGAAGCCTCGCTTGCGACCTGTGTCCCGCTCCAACGGCAGGGAGCAGTTCACGACGTCACCAAAACGCGTGAAAAGTTCAATAACGTCCTCCTGCTCAGCGCGGAAGGGAAGATTGCCTACAAAGATGCTCACGAAAGGGGCTGGGGGAACCGATACGGATGCCGAGAAACCTACTAGGTTTCTGACCCACGTAGATTAGTCGGTCTCTGGAATCGTGCAGCGACTGGGGACGACGATTGTTGCCGCATGATCACTGCGGCACCGAGTCTTCCGCCCCCAGCCGCCGCCGGGCCAGCTCCAGTTGGCGCCGCACCTCGGAAAATCCAGTGCCCCCCTCGCTCACCCGTGCCGCCACCACTTGGCGGGGGGCAATGGCGCCGTGGATGTCGGCCTCAAAGGCTGGATGCAACCCCTGCCACTCCTCGAGGGAAAGCTCCGCCAGCAGGCGCCCCTCAAGGGCACACCGCTTCACGAGGCCACCCACCAGCTGATAGGCCTCGCGGAAGGGCACGCCCCGGGCCACGAGATAGTCGGCCACATCGGTGGCATTGGCGTAGTCGCTGTGCACCGCCGCCTCAAGACGCTGGGGGCGGAACTCCAGTCCTTCCTCAAAGAGAATCGCCATCGCTTCCAAGCAGTCCAGGCAGGTGCGCACCCCATCAAAGAGGGCTTCCTTATCTTCCTGAAAATCCTTGTTGTAAGCGAGCGGGAGCCCCTTGATCATGGTGAGGAGCCCCATGAGATGGCCAAACACGCGGCCCGTCTTTCCTCGCACCAACTCGGCCACGTCTGGATTCTTTTTTTGCGGCATCAAGCTGCTGCCAGTGGCGCAACGGTCGGTGAGGGCGATGAAGCCGAATTCCTCGCTCGCCCAGAGGATCACCTCTTCCGCAAGGCGACTGAGATGGGCCATCACCAGGCTGGCGGCGGCCATGAACTCCACCGCGAAATCCCGATCGCTCACCGCGTCCAGGCTGTTGCCGTAGATGGCCTCAAACCCCAGCTCCGCCGCCGTCTGTCGACGATCGATGGGCACGGGCGTGCCCGCCAGGGCGGCGGCGCCGAGGGGGCTGATGTTCACCCGGCGGCGCACATCCTCCAGTCGCTCTCGATCCCGCTGGGCCATGGCAACGTAGGCCAGGAGATGGTGGGCCAGGCTGAGGGGCTGGGCGCGCTGCAGGTGGGTGTAGCCGGGAATGAGGGTGTCCACATTCCGTTCGGCCTGGCGCAACAGGGCCCACTCAAAGCGCCGCAGGGCGGCGTCGATCAGCTCGATCCGGCGACGCAGCCACAGGCGCAGATCCGTGGCCACCTGATCATTGCGGCTGCGGCCGGTGTGGAGTTTCTTCCCCAGGTCGCCAAGCCGTTCCGTCAGGCGGCGCTCCACCGCAAAATGAACATCCTCGGCCTCAAGGCCCGGCCGGAACTCCCCCGCGGCCGCTTCGGCCCGGATGGCCTCCAGGCCATCAATCAACTGCTGGGCCTCGCTGGTGCTGATCACCCCGCAGCGACCGAGCATGCGGGCGTGGGCGATGGATCCATCCAGATCCTCTTGGAGCAGGGCGATGTCAAAGCCGATCGAGGCATTGAACCGTTCAATGGCGGGGTTCAGACGCTGCTCAAAGCGATCGCTCCAGGTGAGCGGGCTCTCGGTGGTCGCGGAGCTGGGCGGAGAGAACTCAGTCGCCATCCAGTGCCCCCATGCTGCCCATCAGCTTGCCATTGTCCCCGGCACTGGCGGTGGCAAGGGAGGCAGGGTGACCTCGTCCTTCACCTTGAGCACCACCAACGAGGCGTCATCCTCCAACTGACGTTCCGTGCCCAGAAAGCGATCCAGCCGGGCAAACAGCTGGTCCAGAATGCCCTGGGCCCCCGCCGCCGAGGCACAGGCACCATGGAAGGCCTTCAGAAGTCTCTCCTCATCAAACCGCTCACCGCTGAAGCCAGTGGCCTCGGTTACCCCATCCGTGTAATAAAGCACCACATCTCCAGACTCCAGACGCACCTGACGACACACATAGTCAGCCTCGGTCTGCAGACCGATCAACAGGCCAGGGGCATCCAGCCGCTCCACCCGACCCTGCTGGCGCCGCCAGTGCAGGGGGGGATTGTGGGCGGCGTTGGCATAACGCAACAGTCGGGAGCGGGGGTCGTAGTCGGAGTAAAACAGCGTGACAAAGCGGTGGGATTGGGCCAAATCCTCCTGGGCCAGATGGTTGAGGTCGTGGAGAATGCGGTCGGGGGGAAGGCCGCTCAGCACCTCCGCCCGCAACATGCCGCGCAGCAAGGTCATCAGCAGTCCCGCGGGCACGCCCTTGCCCATGACATCCCCCATCACGAGTGCCCAACGATCCCGATCCCGTTTTCGGGGGGGCCCCTCCGGGCGGGTGGGGATGAAATCGTAATAATCACCGCCCACTTGAAACGCCGGGCGGCAGCGGGCCGCCAGCTCTACCCCCTCAATCACCGGACAGTGATCCGGCAGGAGCTGGGCTTGGATCTCCGCGCCGATGCTGAGCTGGCGATCCAGGCGCTCATGGCGTCGGCTGTCTTCCTGAAGGCTGGCCGTCTCCAGGGCAACGCCTGTGAGATCGGCAACCAACTGAAGATGGCGTCGGTGCACCTCGCTCCAGCTGTAGCCCTGGCGATCACTGAACACATAGAGGCGGCCCCGTTGACGGCTGCGGGCCACCACGGAGGTGGCGAAAACCTGGGCCGGGGCGAGAAGACGGGCGATCAGGCCATCCAACAGGGCAGCCACGGCCTCATCACCGGAGAGGGCCTGCAGATGCTGGTCGGGCAAGGCCGCCAGCTGGCGGAGCACTTCCCCGCAGCGATCGTCGTTGGTGGCCTGAAAGTGGTCTCGCCAAAGGCGACCATCGGGGTGAAACACCACCAGCAGACTGCCCTGCCCTTCCACCAACCGGGCCATCACCAACGGCACCAATTCCAGAAACCGTTGCAGATTGGTAAAACTGCGCAGGGCGAAGGCCAAGGAGGCCATCAGCTCATGGTTCCGTCGCTGCTCCCGGCTCAGGCTGTCTAAAAGTTGCCGCAGAGAAGCCCTCGGCGTTAGCGGCTGAGTGGCTGGCGGCGCGGGTGCAACCGTTGCGGGGTGAAGGGGCTGGGGCTTAGGCGGCGGGCTGCCCAAGGAGCTGCCGCGAGGGACAAGAAAGTTAGCAGCTTTGGGGAGAACGGCGACCATTAACCCGTGGCTGGCCACCCATCCCGCGGAGACCGTTGAAGGGTCTCCCGGGGAGATTCACCGAAGACACGGCGAAAATCAGCGGCGAAGTGACCTGGATTATGGAATCCCCACATGTCCGCCAAGGCACCGATGCGTATCTCACCGGGTTCAGCCTGCAGGAGCAGACGACGAATGCCATGGAGACGCACCAATTTCACGTAGGCCATCGGGCCCATGCCCAGGTGATCCTGAAAGCCCTGGATCAGGGTGCGCCGACTGGCGTGGGCCTCGCGGCAGAGATCCGCCAGGGTGACGGGTTCCATGGGGTGGTCAAGAAGCCAACGCTGAACGTCCTTGACGATCTCAATCCGGGCCGGGGGACGGAGGATGCGTTGGCTGGGCCCCGTAATCAGGGCTTCCAACAACAGCGGGATCAGGTCTTCACGCACAAGACGCTGGCTGGACGGGAGCCGCAGCCGATCCGGATCACGCTCCGCCAGGGTGAAGAGTCGCCGGATGTAACGCCTCAAGGTGTTGGCGGTTGGTCGATGCAACGGATGCACGTTGCTGCTCGGCAGCAATTCGCCCGCAAACCCCGGCCAGTCCAACGCCTCCGCCCATTGCCGCAGGGCCGAGAGGGGGAGCACCACCATCCCGAGGCTCACGTGCGCCGGCACGGTGATATGGATGTCCCGATCGACGCACTGTCCAAACAAGCAATCTCCGGGCAGCGGCTGACCATGGGAGAGCCAGGGAGCCGTTTCGCTTCGGGGATCGAGATCGATGCTGACCAGGAACATTCCCTGCGGCTTCTGCCCGAGGCTGTGAACCCGAGCGCTCACCTGGATCCGGATCAGGCGTAGGGGGGGGATATCAAGGGTGCGCACCTGACCCTCCAGACGTCCGCCTTCCAACTGGAACGGCAGCACATTGAGGCCAACGCCCTCAAAGGCACCCTGCATCTCATCAATGCAGGCCCAACGGCGGGTTTGCGCTAGACGCAAAAGGCAAGGGTTCACGAAAGCTTTGCCCTTTTTGAGTGTTGACCTCGGCTAGACCCCAGAGAATGTAATCCCATTTCCCTTTACTCGAAACCAGTCCCTGGTTCCGTCGAGTCGATGACCCAGCCCCAAACCACAGACAACGCCCATGTCTCCTGGACCTTTGGGCCGTACAGCCTGAGTGAGGACGGCCACTTGCGGATCGGGCCCACGGCGATCCATCTGCCTCCCCTGCAGCGGCGTTTACTGCTGGCCCTGGTGCGCCAGAACGGCCAGGTGCTCTCCCGTGAGCTGCTGCTGGAAAAGGTTTGGGGGCATACCAAGGTGAGCGAGGTGAGCATTTCGCGAACGGTGCATGGCCTGCGCAGGATCTTCATGGATGGCCCCCTGGGCCCCTCGGTCATCCGCACCATCTATGGAGGGGGCTATCGCCTTGATGTGCCCATCCGCCCCAGCGAGGAGGACGAGGCCATCGCCGGACCACTCCGCCCCGGGGGGTTTCCGACCGCCCACACCCTCAGCGCGTTTGTGGAGGGGCTGGTCTGGGTGCGGCAACGGGATCCCCGCCTGCTCCCCAAGGCTGAACACCACCTGCGCCGCTGTCTTCTGAACGCCCCCGACTTCACCCCAGCCATGGTGGTGTTGGCCTCAACCCGGCTGGCCCAATACCAATGGGGGCTGCTCCGAGCTGAGACCATCGAAAACGAGCTGGAGGTGCTCCTCCAGCGGGCGGATAACTCTGGTGACATGGCCGCTGAAGTGCTGGCCCTGAGGGTGGAGGTGCTCTCCCTGCTGCATTGGCAACCGGATCTGGCGGAGGGTCGCTTCGCGGCTTGGCTGCCAGATCAACTCCCCGCGGGCGCGCCCCTCCACAGTTGGGTGCGGCATCTTGTGGCCACCGGCCGGGCAGCCGAGGCCCTGAATCTGCTGGAGCCTCACCTCAACGCCGACAATCCGGATGGCTGGATGCTTACCGCTGTGGCCTCCTGGTTCCACGGGGAACACGAGAAAGCCATCTGCTATCTGCGGGAGCAGCTCAGCATCGATGCCAGCCTGGCAGGGGCCCGCCTGATCCTGGCCCATGTGCTCGCCGATGGGGGACGACCCACGGAAGCCCTGCGGGAGCTGGAGATCCTGGCGATTCCAGCCGATGCCCCCAGTGGATTGGAGGCCTTCACCGCCTTGGTGCTTGCGCTGTGCGGCCAAACGACCCAGGCCTCCGCTGCCCTGCGCGGAGCCCTCGCGGATGGGACCCAGGCCGGCGTGATGACCAGCATGTGGGGACTCACCGCCCTTGCATTGGGCGATGAAGGCGCCGCCGCCAACCTGCTGGAACTGGCCGTGCGCAACCGCTGCGGGCTGGCGCCCTTTGTTCGCCACCTGCCCTGGCTGCGGCTCCATGCGGGCAGTCCCGCCCTGGCCCGTTTCCAGGCGGCGATGAAAAACCGTTTCCGCTGCACTTTTTGAGTGTTCACTCCAGGCTGGCTTGAGCACAATTCGGTAACCTCCCTCCCAAAGGCCCCCCCGCCATGCCAAACGGCCAGCCAAATATTCTGATTCTGTGGGGCGATGACATCGGACAAAGCAACCTGAGCTGCTATAGCCACGGCCTCATGGGGTACCAGACCCCCAACATTGACCGGGTGGCCAAGGAAGGCGCCAAGTTCATCCATTACTACGCCGAGCAGAGCTGCACCGCGGGCCGAGCGGCCTTCATCACGGGGCAGAGCGTTTATCGCACTGGCCTGAGCAAGGTGGGGTTACCGGGAGCCGAGCTGGGCTTCCGGGCCGAAGATCCCACCATTGCCGAGTTGCTCAAGCCTCTGGGCTATCGCACCGGTCAATTTGGGAAAAACCACTTCGGCGATCGGGATGAGCACCTACCGACGATGCATGGTTTTGACGAGTTCTTTGGCAACCTCTATCACCTGAATGCGGAGGAGGAGCCCGAGCTGCGTGACTACCCCACAGCGGAGGATTTCCCCAGCTTCCGCGAGCGTTTTGGTCCCCGTGGCGTGTTGCACTGCTGGGCCAACGGAGATGGCACGCAGCGGATTGAAAACACTGGCCCCCTCACGCGCAAGCGAATGGAGACAGCAGACGACGAGTTTTTGCTTGAGGCCAAGCGTTTCATCCGAGACGCTGTTGCTTCAGGTGAACCCTTCTTTGTTTGGTTCAACACCACCCACATGCATTTTCGCACCTATGCACGTCCCCAGGATGTGGGCCGCAGTGGTCGCTGGCAATCGGAATATCACGATGTAATGATTTACCACGATGAATGCATTGGCGAAATGCTTAATCTTCTCGATGAGTTGGGCATTACTGACGACACCATCGTGATGTATAGCACCGACAATGGGCCCCACATGAACAGCTGGCCCGATGCGGGCATGACGCCCTTCCGCAGCGAGAAAAACACGAATTGGGAGGGAGCTTTCCGGGTCCCTGCCATCGTGCGCTGGCCTGGCCATGTGCCAGCCGGAACCAACCTCACAGGCCTCTGCAGCCATCTCGACTGGCTACCCACCCTTCTGGCCGCGGCCGGTGATACGGAGATCAAGCAGAAACTCCTCGACGGTCACCAAGTGGGCGACAAAACATTCCGCATCCATTTGGATGGTTACAATATGATTGATTACTGGACAGGCAAAACCGACCAGAGCCCGCGAAAGGAATTTTTCTACTTCTCCGATGATGGTGATCTGGTAGGCCTGCGCTACGACAACTGGAAATTTGTATTCAAAGAGCAGCGCGTCCAGGGAACCTGTCAGATCTGGGCGGAGCCGTTTGTTGAACTGCGGGTGCCCAAGGTGTTCAACCTGCTGACCGATCCCTATGAACGGGCTGACATCACGTCCAACACCTACTGGGATTGGATGTTTGACCACATCTTCCTGATCGTTCCCGCTCAGTTTTATGTGGGCGAATTCCTCAAAACCTTCGTCAACTATCCACCCCGCCAGAAAGCCGCCAGCTTCTCCCTGGAGCGGGTGATGGAAAAACTGGAGCACGCCGCCAGCGGCGCGGCCTGAGCTGCCCCCATGGCCCGCCCCCGATCCGTCCAGCCCGGCCCGCCCCCGCGCTCCAGTGCGGGGGGGCGTCCCCCCGCCCGCGACATGGTCTGGATCCCCGGGGGCTCCTTCTTCATGGGTTCCGACACCCATTACCCCGAGGAAGCCCCCGCCCACCAGGTCCAGGTGGAGGGCTTCTGGATGGACCGCACACCCGTCACGAACGCCCAGTTCCTGAAGTTCGTCAAAGCCACGGGCCACATCACCCTGGCGGAACGGTGCGCCGATCCGGCGCACTATCCCGACGCACTTCCGGAGCGGCTGGTCCCCTCCTCCATCGTGTTCATCCCCCCTGCCGCTCCAGTGGGACTGAGGGATCCCTATCGATGGTGGCAGTATGTGGCCGGAGCCAACTGGCGCCATCCGGAGGGTCCTGGCAGCTCCATCAAGGCCCGTGACAACCACCCGGTGGTGCATGTCGCCCATGAAGACGCCCTGGCCTACGCCCGTTGGGCGGGCAAGGAGCTCCCCAGCGAGGCGGAATGGGAACGGGCGGCCTGGGGAGGGCTGGAGGGGGTGCCCTTCGCCTGGGGCACCGAACTCCACCCTGGCGGCCAACACCTGGCCAACATCTGGCAGGGCCCCTTTCCCCACCACAACACCTGCCTGGATGGCTGGGAGCGCACCTCCCCCGTGGGCAGCTTCCCAGCCAATGGTTTCGGCCTGCTCGACATGATCGGCAATGTTTGGGAATGGACAGACGATTGGTACGGGGAACACCGGGAGCGGCTGACCAGGGAGGAAGGGGGCGAGGGATCTGACGGGGGAGATGGGGAGGCCATCCGTCGCCAGCGCAGCATCGATCCCTCCTCCCAGCACGGGGGTCTGCCACGAAAGGTTGTGAAGGGCGGCTCCTTCCTTTGCGCCCCGGGCTATTGCCAGCGCTATCGCCCCGCCGCGCGCCTGGCCCAGGGCATCGACACCTCCACCTGCCACATGGGATTCCGTTGCATCGTGCGACAGGGCCGGAGATAAGGACGGCTGGATCAGCGAAGGATCCGGTGAATGTTTGTTGGCCTCATCCCCTTGAATTTGCGCTTTGTTTCACCCCAACCCAACCCACCTGACGCGGCGAAGAGCCCTGCCCATGCTTCAGACGTATTGGCTTCCCTTCGGCATGTCCAAGCGTCCGTCCATTCCCACAGAGGCCCGCCGCCCTGGACATCCCAGCCATGGCCGGTGCCGTTGGGCAGCCACGGCCCTGCTGTCGAGCGGAGCCCTGGCCCTGGCCTTCCCTGCTGGCCAGGTAAAGGCGGAGGTGCTTTACACCCTGGACACCAACTGTGCCCTCCGGGGAGGGCCACCCGTTGCCTGCCAGGTGCAGGCCGTGGATGAAGCGGGGGCCACCCTGTACCGCCACACCATCGGCGCCACCACCCACACCCTCCGCATCAGCGATCAGCCCGCCCGCCTCAGTCTTTGGGATGCCACCGCCAAACGCTGGGAGCCCCTGCGGGATGCCGCTGTGCGGTTCTCCACCAACACCCTCTGCCTCAACGACAGGGAGTTGTGCGTGGTGAATCCCAATTACCTCAACAGCCTGCTGCAGGAGCGGTTGGATTTCCGCGGTCGTGACCTGGTGCGGGTGCGGTTTGACTCCAGCGGGCGCATCAACGTTGTTTGCTACGACAGCGGTTGCGACTTGCTGACCCAGAAGCGGGAGGCCCGGTGATGGGGCAGCCACTCCTCTCCTTCCTCGGCCTGACAACGGCCACCCTGGTGGCGTGGCCAGCCACTCCGCTGCTGGCGTGGGGCTCCCTCCCCACTGACAGGGATGGACCAGCCATGCTCCTGGCGCGCGGCGGCGGCGGGGGTGGCCGCGGCGGGGGTGGAGATCGGAGCGGAGGTCACGGCCATGGCCGAACAGGCTTCAGTGGAGGAGGCAACTTCACCCGTGGAAACAACCGGCCCAGCGGTGGCTTCAGTAGTGGTGATCGCCTCAACCGGGGGGGACATCAACCCTCCATCAGTCGACCAGCCTCCCGGCCCGCTGGCGGGCTGGACAGGCCCAACGGTGGAGTCCAGCGACCCGACGGGCTGCAGCGCCCCAACCCAGGCCAGGGCCTGCAACGCCCCGATGGGAGAGACAACCTGGAGGATCGCCGGGGCACGATCGGGGATCGGAATGGCACTCTCAATCGGGACGGCGACCGATCCATCACCAGGGATGGGGACCGGTCGCTCTCTCTGGATCGCGGCGATCGCACCCTGTCGGTGGATCGCGGCAATCGCTCCATCAGCGTGGATCGCGATTGGAACCGGGAGGTGAACATTGGCGACATCAACCTCAACCCAGGCTGGGCTCGGCCGGGTTGGGGGGTGGCCCGACCCTGGAACTGGGGCTGGTATGGAGGCTGGAGCAACCCCCCTTGGGGGTGGTGGGGCGCCAGGGCAGCCGCCTGGGGGATCAGCACCCTGGCCACGGCAGCCATCATCAACAACGCGGTGAATGACGCCGTCTCCAATGAGATCACCTACATCGTGGTGCCCAACACCGGCTACGAGCTGCAGTTCGGCACGGTGCAACCCTTTGGAAACGCCATGGTGAGCTTCGTGGTCACGGCCAATGGCACCAGCTACCAGCTCACGGCCGACTGCAATGACGGCACCATCAACGGGCGCCAACCCAACTCATCCCAGGAAGCGGAAGTGATCAATGCCGCCTGCCAGGTGGCCTTCGGCCAGGCCAGCTGAAGCCCCGCTCTCCAGGATGCCCTCTCCCAGCCGACTGAAGGATGAATCTCACCAACGAACTGGCGAAGGAACGCAACCGGGAAGCGGCGGAGCGCACCCTGATGGCCTGGATCCGCACGTCGCTGTCACTGATCAGCTTTGGCTTCGGTGTCGACAAGGTGGTGGGGGCCATCAACCGCAGCCGCTGGGGAGCCTCCGCCCGGGCGGACCTGTCGGTGCGCCTGATGGCCATTGCCTTCATCATCACGGGGATCGGTGCCCTGGCCGCGGCCACGCTTCAGCACAAACGGATTCTCCGGCGGCTGCAGTTCGACGAATTCACCTATCACCAACACACCTCACTTGGAACAGCCACCGCCCTGGCCTTGATGGCCATCGGCGCGGTTTGCCTGTTCATCCTCATCTGGGGGGCCGCGCGCTGAAGGACGGCCCCCCGCCCGCGATGCCGGCCTCACACCATGGTTGAGCGCATTCCAAACCTGCTTGAACACTTGGGCACGACCACCCGGGTGATTCTGGAAACCCTCTCGGTCTTGACCGTGCTCTATGGACTGGTGGCACTGAGCCAACAAGCAATCCGTCACAAGGACCGCCGCCTGCCGGAGCGACCCTCCAACCTGGCGCGCCTCACCTTTGGCAGCTGGTTGGCCCTGGCCCTGGAATTTCAGCTCGGCGCCGACATCGTCGCCACCACCATCAGCCCCAACCCAGCCAATCTGATCCAGCTGGGGGCCATCGCCCTGATCCGCACCTTCCTCAACGTGTTTCTTGGGCGGGAGATCGAAGCCGAGCAGCGCTGGGAGGAGAACGGGGCCCGCCGCGCCACCTTGGGAGGGCCGATCTCCTCGGACAGGCCATGCCCTTGACGACCGTTCTGATGCTGCTGATCAAGACCAGCCTGATCACCCTGATGGTGGCGCTGGGTCTGGAATTGCGGCTGGAGGAGCTGGCCGTGCATCGGCATCGGCCCTGGCTGATCCTGAGGGTGGTGCTCGGCTCCTGCCTGCTGGTGCCCCTGGTGGCCCTGGTGCTGCTGCAGTTGCCGATCAGCCAGCAGATGTCGGCCGGGGCGCGCTTCGGCCTGGCGCTGATGGCCTTGAGCCCCAGCGCCCCCCTCACCCTGCGCAAAGCCGGTCTTCGGGGAGGCGATGCCCATGAGGCGGCCGTGATGCAGGTGGCGGCTGCGTTGTTGGCAGTGCTGTCGATTCCCCTGCTCGGCGATTTGTTTCGGAGCGCCCATCACCTGCAGGGCTGGGACATCCTGCCCAGGCAGGTAGCCCTGCAGGTGGGACTCTTGCAGGTGGTGCCGTTGACCTGTGGGTTGCTGCTCGGCCGCTGGCGTCCTGGGCTGCGAACACGCTGGGCACGCCCCGTGCAAAGGGTGGCCTTTCTGGTCACTCTCTTGATGGTGGGCGTGATCCTCATCATGGTGTTCCCCACGCTGCTGTCGTTCATCCAGGGCAACCTGCTGGGGATTGGGGCCATGGTGTTCATGACGGCGGCGGCACTGGGCATCGGTTATGCCCTGAGGGGCGGCAGCCGTGGGGAGCGCCTCACCGCCGCCCTGGTGACGTCCATGCGCAATCCGGGATTGGCCCTCCTCTTCGCGGTCACTCATGGGGAGAACGTGCCCGGAGTGAAACTTGCGATCGTCAGTTATCTGTTCGTCACCATCCTTGCCACGGTGCCCTTTCTCTGGTGGGCCCGACAGGCGACCACCCCATGAGGCGGCCGATCGGAGGCCTCAACGCCGCCGCGCAGTCAGACGGCCGATCAAAAAACCGAGCACCAGACCCACCACCAGGCCACTGGCGGCAGCTTGCAAGCGCAACAGCTGCCGCCAAAGCACTGGATTCACCTGCCACAACACGCCTGGCAACAGGGCCAGGGCAGCCAGGAGAATCAAGCTCACCACGATGGTGATCAGCGCCGGCAGGGAAATCAGCCGCCCCAGGCCGGATGCCGGGCGTCGGGAAGGCGATGGAGGGCGATCAGCCATTGGGGATCAGCAACGTCGGAGGCACTGGCCCATGCTGCCTGGCCCTAGCTCGCCAGCAGGGCCTCCACAAACTCGAAGCTGTTGAAGGGGCGGAGGTCCCGGAGACCCTCACCGGCTCCGATAAAGCGGATGGGCAGCCCCACCTCCCGGCAGACCGCCAAGGCAACTCCCCCCCGGGAGGTGCCATCCAACTTGGTGATCACCACGCCCGTGAGACCAGCGGCCTTGGCAAAGGCCAGTGCCTGCCGTAGACCGTTCTGCCCCTGGCTGGCGTCAAGCACCAGCAGGGATTCCACGGCCGCCTCGGGAGCCAGTTTGCCAACGATGCGGCGCACCTTGCTGAGCTCTTCCATCAGGTTGTGCTTGGTCTGCAGGCGGCCAGCCGTGTCCACCAACACCAGTTCCGTTCCGTTTGCCTTGGCCGCGCCGATGGCGTCGTAAACAACGGCCGCGGGATCAGCATTGGCACTGGGATTGGCAATCACCGAAACACCACTGCGCTCACCCCAGATGCGCACCTGCTCGACGGCCGCCGCACGAAATGTATCGGCCGCGGCAATTAAACAGCTGTAGCCACTACGCACCGCCAAATTGGCCAACTTGCCCAGGGTGGTGGTCTTGCCGACCCCGTTGACTCCCACCATCAGCCAGACATTGAGGCGATCCCGTTGGGGCACAAGCAGTTCGTTGCCACTGGCCTGGATGGGTTCCTCCAGCAGGTCACGAAGTTGCTCCTTGAGAAATCGGAGTCCCTCGGTGGCATCCACCACCTCCTGGTTGAGTCGGGCCCGCAGGGCCTCGATCACTTGATCCGTGGCCTGCACGCCCACATCGGCGCGCAACAAAGTCGACTCCAGGTCATCCAACACGTCCGGGGTGAGGGGATCATCGCCGAGCTTTTCCAGCAGTTGGCTGACGAAGCCCCGCCGGGTCTTCTCCAATCCTCGGCGCAGCCTGCCCAGCCAGTCGATCTCCTCCAACGACACCTGGTCAACCCGACGGCCCTGGGCCGCCAGCACCTCAGCCGACCAGGTGAAGGTGTCATCAAACGCGCCCAGTTTTGGCTCCCCCCCATCGGCGCTGGTCACCGGCGTCGGCGCGGAAGCCTGGGGCGCTGGTGGTTCAGCCTGGACGGGCTCCTCGGGGGGGGTGGCCAGAAGCTCTCGCTGGCGCTGCTGCCGCTCCGCCGCGGCCCGCTCCAGAAGGGATGGCGGGGTGGGCGACTCAATCAGCGGCCGATCCACCGCCGCAGGTTCAGGGGGGGAGGGCTCGGGTTCAGCGGCCTGGGTTTCAGGAGTTACCTCCGGTTGGGAGGCCAAGTTCTCCTGTTCCAGCGGCGGGGGTTGGGGCTCGGTCGGAGGGGCGGCGGGAGGACCCACCGAGGGCTCCGCCTGGCGCGCGGCCTGTTGCTCCGCCTTCAGGCGGGCATACGCCTCCCGGGCCCATGCCAAGGCCTCACTGTCGATGCCCGCTGGGCTCGGTGGGGAGGGTTCCGAGGAGGTGGCCTGTGCTGGCGCCGCGCCAGCGGGCACCTGGTCAGGATGCTCCGTTGAAGCCATCTCCGGGGCAGTGGCTTCCTCCGGTTGAGGCTCTGACTGGGGTTCGGCCGGAGCTTCGCTGGTCTCCGGCTTGGCGAGGCGTCGTTGAAACCAATCAAAAACCATGACGGATCAAGTCCTCGCAGCGGTGAAACGGCCCAACACGCCATTGATCATGCGTCGCCCCTGTTCATCGCTATAGCGCTTGGCGAGCTCCACCGCTTCGTTGCAGGCCACGGCCGCCGGGGTGCGGAAGGAGTCGAGATCCACAACAGCCAAGCGAAGAATGTCTCGATCAATGCGGGGGAGCCGTGTCAAACGCCACCCCTCCATCACCGCATCGAGCCTGGCATCAATGGAGTCACGATCCCGCAAAACAGCCCGGGCCCGATCAATGGCGCCCAGGCGAACGGATTCCTGATCCGCCAACATCAACAGACCGGGGATTTCCAAACTGGCCGAAAGACCATTCAGGGCCTGCTCGGCATTGGCGATTCCCTCCTGCAGGTGCTGACGCACTTTGGGAATTTGCGACTCCGGACCTTCTCGCAGCTCGCTGTCGAGCACATCTTGTTGGGCCTGGCGCAGCGCCTCGGCCGAACGCTCCAAGCTGTCACGCACATGCTCGGCAAGGGAGGTCATGGCCTGCTCGAGCAGGGTTAACAACGTGGTATCGGAGGGCACGGTACTGGCTCCTCGATCGGGGAGTTGGGCAAGCAGGAGCAAGGCCAATTCACGGGAGAGGCTACGGCTCTGCATCAGGACAACTGGGGAGCACGGAGTTGGGCGAGGAGGCTGGAGAAGCTGCGCGTGGAGGGGGTTTCCCGATCATCGGGGCTGACGATGCCAGCGGAAATAATGGTTCGGAAGGCATCCTCCACGCTCAAGTCGATATCACGAACCGACCGCTCAGGAACAACCGCATACCAACCTGTCGTTGGATTCGGAGCCGTTGGAATAAATACACTCAACATACTTTCCTGGAAGTCCGATTGAATGGAGGCACCCAAAACACCAGTGACGAAACCAATGGCAAAGAGACCCTCCCGTGGATACTCAACCAGCACAACACGACGAAAACGCGTGGAATTATCCCTCAAAAACGTTTCCAGGAGCTGCTTGAGGGTTTTGTAAACCGAGCCAGCCAGGGGAATACGCAGCAGGGTGCCTTCGCCGAATTCCAACAACCAACGGCCAACAATATTGCGAGCCATCAGACCAATCAGCAGAATTCCCAACAAGGGAACCAACAGGCCAAGACTAAGATTGATCAGTTCCTGCAGGAGAGGATGCAGGGTGTTGAAGGGATTGAACTGCTTCGGAATCGAGGTAAGAAAGGCCAACACGAACCGACTCACCGTCGTGGCAAGCCAGATGGTGGTCGCCAGGGGGATGACCACAAGCAGACCCGCGATCAGGTCGTTCTTCAGATCCTCCTGAAGACGTGACCCAAACGGCTGCTGATCAGGTCTGGGACTGGAAGGGACCAAGACCGAGGTTGCAAGGTGAGCTCTTAAAGGTAGCTCTGAGCGGGTGCCTCAAAGCACGCTCCCCAAGCACAGGAGGGTAAAGGCCACGATCAGCACGATCGCCCCCAGGGACGTGCCATAGCGACGCTGGTTGAGGGCCAGCTGGCCAGTTTGCTTGGCCTGCTTGAACTGATCCTCCATCTGCTGGAGCTGTCGATCGACGAACGCCCGGGCCGTTTGGATTTTTTGGGCTTCCGTGGCACCAGGGGGCACCTGGCCCGCGGCCTCCGCCTGGCGCAGGAGCTGCTGGAGCACTTCGGGATTCTTGCTCTGTTCCCTGGCCATTTCCAACTGGCCCATCTTGGCCGCGACTTGCTGATCGGTCTGTTCCTGCATCAGCCTGTCACCCCCAAACACGATGGGCAGGGCTGCCGTCAATAACACGGCCATCAGTCCGCTCAGGACGCAGACCGTCCAGAGCAGGGGTGATCGGCGCCAATCATTTTGATGATCGAGACGGCCGGCGACATACATGAACAGCAAGCCCACCAGGGCCATGGGCGACTCCTTGATCAACCGCTCAACCACGAGCTGCCGGTAGGGTTCAGCCTCCCAATCCCATAGGGCCAAAACGGCAAACAGCTGCAAAACGGTGAGCACCACCAACGTGATTCCGATCCAGCGCAAGGTGGGGCTGAATCGATCGGAGGACGCAATGGCCACTGCAGCAAGCCGTACTTTGGGAACTTTACCGACCAAAGGTAGTTCGTCCCTTGACACAGGCCTCGCATCCGTTGGTTGAGGAGCTGAAAACCCACGCACGCCGTCTGGGGTTTGACGCGGTTGGATTGGCCGCCATCCCGGGAACGCCTCGGATCCGCCTCCGCCAGGCCGCCCTGGAACGGTGGCTGGAGGCTGGCCATCAGGCCAACATGGGCTGGATGGCCGATCCCCGGCGACGGGCCATCGCCGCTCTGCTGCCAGGGGTGCGCAGCGTGGTGGCCGTGGCCCTCAATTACCACGTGGCGGCCCAACCGCGGGAGGGAAGCCTGCGGGTGGCCCGCTATGGATGGGGTCGCGACTACCACCGGGTGATCCACCAGCGCCTCAGGCGACTGGGACGCTGGCTGGAGCACCAATCTCCAGGCTGCCGCTGGCGCGCCTGCGTCGACAGCGCTCCCCTGATGGACAAGGCCTGGGCCGAGGAGGCTGGCCTGGGATGGATCGGCAAGAACGGCAACCTGATCCACCGGCGGAAGGGCTCCTGGCTCTTGATCGGACACTTGCTCACCACCCTGGAGCTCCCGGCCGATCCGCCCTCGCCCTCCCTCTGTGGCAGCTGCAGCCGCTGCATGGAGGCCTGCCCCACGGGGGCCATCAGCGAGCCCTTTGTGGTGGATTCCCGACGCTGCATCGCGTACCACACAATTGAAAACCGGGACCCTCACCTCCCTGCCTGGCTGGGGCCCCATCTCCAGGGATGGGTGGCAGGCTGTGACATCTGCCAGGAGGTTTGCCCCTGGAACCGGCCTGATCTCCCCACCAGCACGGATGGGGATCTGCAGCCCAGGCCCTGGTGGCTTGACCTCAACGGCCAGGAGGCCCTCGCCTGGACCGATGAGGAATGGGATGGGCGGTTGCGGGCCTCAGCCTTGCGACGGATCCAGCCATGGATGTGGCGCCGAAACATCCGTGCGGCCCTGGGGGACGGGAGAACCGGTCCCTAAGATTCATAACATCCGTGGAACATCCGTGGGCCGACGCCTGAGGCGCTTCATTATTCCCGCCATTTTGGGTATGGGCCTGGTCACTGGGCTGGCCAATCCCGCCTTCTCGATGGTTCCCTATGTCTTCCTCCCCTCTCAGAAGGGTCTGCAGGATGCCGGGCTAGGAATCGCGGAGGAAGCTGTGCAAATGCTTCGGCTGGGACAACCCGAATATGCGGCACGGCTGGCCGAGCTCACGGTGCGCCTTCTACCGAATGATCCCCGCGGCTGGGTTCTCCTGGCGGAGGCCCAACTGCGCAACAACCAATCCAAAGAAGCCCTCAGGGCGCTGGCCAAAGCGAAGGCCCTCGATCCAAACAACCCAGGCATCTGGTTTGCGGAAGGGGCGCTGGCCCTGAGGAATGGCAAACCCAGCGATGCCTTGAGCCTCATCCAAAGAGGCCTACAATTGGATCGGCGCAACGCCGGTGCCTACTTTGATTTGGGCAATGCTCACATCCTGCTCGATCAACCCGACCAAGCCTTGAATGCGTTTGAGCGAGCTGCCGCCCTTCGAACCAATTTCTGGGAAGCGATTAACAACCAGGGCTTGGTATTGTATGAACGCGGTCAACAATCAGAGGCGATCAAACTCTGGCGCAAGGTGTTGACCATTAAGCCTTCCGTCGCTGAGTCCTCCCTCGCCCTGGCCGCGGCGCTCAATGACGATCGAGCCACGAATCGGGACGAGGTCTTCCGTCTGGCGGAATCCGCCCTTGCTGACGACCCCAACTACGTCAAGGAGGAGTATCAAAAGGAGCAGCTCTGGGGACCGCGGTTACGGGAGGCCGCCCGTCGCCTTCTCGCTGATCCAGCCCTGAAACCAGCGGTGGACAGGGCCAATGCCAATGCCACTGGCAGCCAGGAGGCAGAGTGAGTCACCTGAAGCAACGGCTTCTGAATCTGTAGGCTGACTCCCGTCGTCCGCCCCCCCTTTCCAGCACAGGATGGCCGACACACGCTCAGGGAGTCGCAGGGAACCAGGCAACGACCCCGACAACGATTCGCGCATCGAGCCGATCGCACTCCACCAGGAAATGCAGCGCTCCTACCTGGAGTACGCCATGAGTGTGATCGTGGGGCGGGCGCTTCCCGACGTGCGGGATGGGCTCAAACCGGTGCAGCGGCGAATCCTGTATGCCATGCACGAGCTCGGTCTGACCCCCGATCGGCCCTACCGCAAGTGCGCCCGGGTGGTGGGGGACGTGCTCGGCAAATACCACCCCCATGGAGATCAAGCCGTTTATGACGCGCTGGTGCGGCTGGTGCAAACCTTCTCCAGCCGCCACCCGCTGCTGGATGGCCATGGCAACTTCGGGTCGGTGGATGATGACCCACCAGCGGCCATGCGCTACACCGAAACCCGCCTGGCACCAATCGCCAATGAGGGCCTTCTCGATGAGATCGGGAACGACACGGTGGCGTTCAGCGCCAATTTCGATGGCTCCCAGCAGGAGCCGGCCGTGCTCCCGGCCCAGCTTCCCTTTCTCCTTCTCAATGGATGCAGTGGCATCGCCGTCGGGATGGCCACAAGCATCCCTCCCCACAATCTTGGTGAGGTGGTGGATGCCCTCATTGCCCTCATCCGCCAACCCAACCTGCCCGACGACAAACTGTTGGCACTCGTTCCGGGCCCCGATTTCCCCACGGGGGGTGAGGTGCTCATGGGCAGCGGGGTTCGGGACACCTACCTCACGGGCCGGGGCAGCATCCCGATGCGCGGGGTGGCCCACATTGAAGAGGTGCAGCCCGGTAAGGGTCGCCATCGGCGCGGGGCAGTGGTCATCACCGAGTTGCCCTACCAACTGAGCAAGGCCGGCTGGATTGAGAAGCTCGCCGAGCAGGTGAATGACGGCAAAATCACCGGCATTGCCGACATCCGTGATGAGAGTGACCGCGAGGGCATGCGGGTCGTGGTGGAGGTGCGCCGGGATGCGGATTCCAGCAAAGTGCTTGCGGAACTTCAGCGGCGCACGGCGCTGCAGAGCAATTTCGGGGCCATTCTCCTGGCCCTTGTCAACGGTCAGCCCCAACAGCTGAGCCTGCGGCAACTGCTGGAGCACTTCCTCGAGTTCCGGGAACACACGCTCCTGCGTCGCACCCGCCATGCATTGAAGCGATGCGAGGACCGGCTGGAGGTGGTGGAGGGGCTGATCAAGGCCCTCGCCCGGCTCCCGGAGGTGATTGCCATGATCACTGCGGCCAGCGATGCCGCCGCGGCAAAGGCCAGCCTGCAAGTGCATCTCGATCTCAGCGACCGCCAGGCCGACGCGGTGTTGGCGATGCCGCTCCGCCGGCTCACCAGCCTGGAGCAGGAAAGCCTGCGGCAGGAAGCCAACAACCTCGGCAAGGAACAGGGGGAACTGCGCCATCTGTTGGATGACCGCACCACCCTTCTGGACACGATGGTGAAGGAGTTGCGGCAGCTCCGGAAGCGCTACGCCACCCCCCGTCGCACCCGATTGGTGGAGGGAGGCGATGCGGTGATGGCCCAGCGGGCAACGGCGGCCCGTCCCTCCACGGAGGAGCAGCGCCAACAGGCCCTCGAAGCCCTCCCGGCCGATTCTCGCGTGCTCATCCAGGCGGATGGCCATGTGCGCATTCTCTCCTCCAACCAATGGAGCCGGATGAAGCTGGAGGAGATGGCGGACACCGCGGAAGGTCCTGCTCCTCCACGGCTCGTTCTGCCCGTTGAGCCTCCCCCTTCCCTGCTGGCCTTCACGGCCGATGGACGGGTGGCCCTTGTGCGCTGGGAATTCGCTGCCCAACAACAGGGCCCACTGGAGCGATTCCTACCGGAAAGTCTGGCGGGGGAGGCGGTGGTGCAAGTGCTGCCGCTGTGGGGCAACCGGCACGGCACCCTGGGATTGCTGAGCAGCGATGGTCGTTTCAAGCGGTTGGCCATCGAGGAATTCCAAGACCTCTCGGGGCGGGCCGCCAGCGTGTTGAAACTCAAGGAAGGGGTGACCCTCAAACGGGTGGTGGCCTTTGGGGAGAACGATGGGTTGGTGGTGGCCAGCAGCACCGGCCGTCTGTTGCGACTGGCCGTGAATGAGTCCAACCTTCCCGTGATGGGTCGCACCGCCCAAGGTCCCCAGTTGATGCGCCTGCTTCCCGGCGAGGAGGTGGTGGGGGCCGCCAGCGTGCCCGCCGCTGGGGAGGTGCTGTTGGCGAGTCGCCGTGGGCAATTGAAAAAGCTGCAAACCGAGAGTTTGCGGCTCTGTCAGCGGGGTGATCTCGGCCAGATCGGGTTGCGGTTTCTGCAACGGGCGGACCAACTGGTGGATCTGCGGGCCGCGGAAGGGGCCCTGGTGGGAGTGCGACTCAGTGGTCGAGACGGACGCCACCTGCGCTGGAACCTGGCCAGCCTGGGCAGCGAGGATGTCACCACCCCAGGAATCGAACTGCCCCTGCGGGCCGGGGAACAGGTGGTGGAACTGGTGCCGCTGGTCTCGGGGCCCTAACCCTCCTAGGGTGCTGGCCCACGTTGGTGGAGTGGCCATGCCTCCGTTCCCTGAGATCGTCCCCCGGGCGCGGCGGGCCGTGGTGGTGTCTGGGGTCACCCTGCTGGCGGGCCTGGGGGTGATCTCTTTGCCAGGGCTGGGCGTCTCCCGGGGCGGATCAACCACCCCGTCCAAGCTCGCCGTTCCAGAAGCCGCACCCCCAGCCCTGGTGCGGGCCCTGGCGTTGGTGCCTTCCAACGACACGTTGCCCAGAAGTGATGACGGCCGCCACTATCCCCTCCTTCCCAACGATGGGAACACCCTGGCGACGTTGTTGGCCTCCCTGGAAGAGGCTCTGCGGTCGCCCCACACCCCCGCCGACATACTGCCCCGTCTGGGGCACCAACAGCAGGTGATCTATCGGGTGCTCGCCCACCGCCGATCCCTGGCGGATCAGGTGCGGGCCGCCCTGCCGAAGCGCTGGCAACCGGTGATGGATCACCACGTGGGCGCCCGGCGTGAGTTCCTGGCCATGCACCGGGGGCAACGCAGCCTCACCCTTCCGAGCTGGCGCATCATTCCGCCGGAACCGGCGGAACACCTGCTCCGCTACTACAGGGAAGCATCAGCGGCCACGGGCATCCCCTGGGAAGTGCTGGCCGCCGTCAACCTGGTGGAGTCGGGAATGGGGAGGCTGGATGGGGTTTCCGTGGCGGGTGCCCAGGGCCCGATGCAGTTCTTGCCCACCACCTGGGCCGAACCGGGAATCGGCAAGGGCAACATTCGCAATCCCCAGGACGCCATTCACGCCGCCGCCCGCTACCTCGTGCGACGTGGTGGTGCGGCAAACATCCAAAAAGCCCTGTGGGGGTACAACAACAGCGACCACTACGGCAGGGCGGTGCTGCATTACGCAGCCCTCATGAAGGACGACCCCGCGGCCTTTCAAGGGCTGTATCACTGGGAAGTTCACTTTGCTTCCGGAGCGGGCGACCTATGGCTTCCCGTGGGCTACAGCCAACCGCGACCCATCAGCGTGGCGAGCTACCTGAAACAATTCCCGGCCAGTGCACCCCCACCTGGCTCCTCCGGATATTGAGGTCTTGGCGTTGATCCACCCCACCCCGGATTCCCTCCGACATCGCCTCTTGCTCCGCGGAGGGCTGGTCTCCTGGCGGGCTGGACTTCAGACCCTCGCCCTGTCCGCCGGGGTGATGTCAACGGTGGGTGTCTGGGCCTCATGGGGTTGGAGCGCCCCGGTGCCGCTCCCAGGGCCAAGCCGGGGCGCCCAAGCCACCACCGTCTCCCAATCCCTGCTCCCCCTGGCTGAGCCCGCGGGCCAGAGCCTGCTGGGGCGGGCGGGCGCCCGGGTGGATTACGGGCCCCTGATCCAATGGTTTGAAACCCAGGGGAACCTCGCCTACTGCGGCGTGGCCAGCGCGGTGATGGTGCTCAACAGCCTGGGGGTGTCGGCTCCCCCGGCGCCGGGGTACGGCGCCTACCGGTTCTGGACCCAGGGCAACGCCTTCACCATCCCTGGCAGCCGAGGCTTCGTGCGGCCTGAGGTGGTGGCCCGGGAAGGCATGACCTTGGCCCAACTGCAAGGTTGGCTGGCAGGTCATCCGGAGCTGGTGGTGGAGCGTTTCCATGGCGATCGGCTCAGCCTGGAGCAATGGCGGGCCCTGCTGCGGCGCTCTCTCTCGGATCCCCGGGATCGACTTCTGGTGAACTACCTGCGCACCGCCCTGGGGCAGGCAGGCGGGGGCCATATCTCGCCGCTGGCGGCCTATGACACCCGGAGTGACACCGTGCTGCTCTTGGATGTGGCGCGCTACCGCTATCCAGCCGTGTGGGTCAGCGTCACCGATCTTTGGCAAGCCATGCGTACGGTGGATGACACCTCAGGCCGCAGCCGCGGCCTGCTGCTCATCCGCCATCAGGGCCACTGACAACCTCGCTCAGCCAGCTCTCCAGCCGCTGGCTGAAGGCTGCGATCGAGTGGTGATCTTCAAACCACTGGCGACAGCGGTCGCGGCGCACCTCCAGGGCGCGCGCGACCGCCTGCTCCAGGGCGAGGGGGTCATCCGGGGGAGCCAAGGCGCCGTTCACCCCCTCGCACACCAGCTCCCCCGGACCTCCTCGGGCATAGGCCGCCACGGGAACTCCACAGGCCATGGCTTCCACCACCACATTGCCGAAGGCCTCATTCCACTTGGGGGTGTTGAGAAACACCTGACAGGCCCCCAGTTCGGCCTGAAACTCCGCCGTCGGCAGAAATCCCCGCCACTGAAGCGTGCCTGAAGGCACGGAAGCCTCCACCGCCTGCCCATAGGCCTCATCTTCCCGCAGGCCCCACACCCGCAGGGGGAGACCCAGGCGATGGGCCACCCGGGCCGCGTCCTCCAACCCTTTCTCCGGAGCAATGCGCCCCGCCCACCCCAACACCCGTTCCGGTCGGGCCACGAAGGTGTAGGCCGCTGGATCAAAGCCATTTCCCACAATCACGGGGGGAGCGGGCAACCGGAAGTCGGAGGCCTGGGCCGCGCTGTGGAAGGCCAGCCGCCTGGGGCACCAGCGGGCCACCGCCTCAACCACCTCATCCATGGCGTCGGCCACCGAACCCATGCTCACGAGATGGGCCACAGGAGTGGTTGTGTGGGGAGTGATCCAGAAGGGAAGCCAGTCATAGGCCAGGTTGAGCAACACATCGAAGCGCTGGTGCTCGGCAAGAGCCCGCTCCCAGAGCCGAGGCAGCAGGGCATCGGCGGGAATCTCCACGGGTGTGGCGCGGGGGCGGTGCTGCCAGCTGGGTTGCCCCACACCGGTTGCCGTGAGCAACTCCGCTCCATCGCAGGAGGGGGGGAGCACGGATCCCGTCGCGGCCAACACCGCCACACCGTGGCCACGGGCCAGAAGGCCGGCCACCAGGCCCATGGCGGTGACCTCCACCCCACCTCCCCGTCCGCTGCCCAGTGCCCCCACGGGGGTGCTCACGACCAACAACCGCATGCCGCGCAATCCTCCGTGGAGGCCTCAGCATGCCCGATTCCCCGTGGGCTGCGCTTCCGTTGACTGGAGAAGGGGATCCCGGACCTGCCTGCGTAGCTTGAGGGAAGCCCGAGCACGCCAAGTGAGCCCCGAAACCATTCCACCCCTTCCCCAGCAGTCCCAGGGGATCTCCCCGGCGGAAGCGCTGACGGTGGAGCTCTTCCTCCAGAACGGTTTCCATCTTCTGAAGCAGCTGGCAACGTTTTTGGGGGTCGATGCGGCCGACCTCGAGCAACGGCTACCCCGCAGCAATGCGGATCTTGCCTCCCTTCACCCAGGCGCCTTCGATCCCCAAACCATCGAAGCCTTCTACGAGGAAACCGTGGGCGACGCCCACCTGCTGGAATTGGCGGCCTGGCACCTGGGAAGCGGCGCCTACATCGCCGACACACTCCGGTTACAGGCCCACTTCGCCTGGGGAGAGGTGCTCGACTTCGGTGGCGGCATCGGCACCCATGCCCTGGCCGCCGCGGCCCTTCCCGAGGTAGAGCGGGTGTGGTTTGTGGATCTCAATCCCCGGAACCGGGCGTTTGTCAGCTGGCGTGCCGCCCAGCTGGGGTTGCAGGATCGGATCAGCTGCCACAGGGATCTGGGGGATCCCAACCTGCCCGACCGGTTTGACACGCTTGTTTGCCTGGACGTGTTGGAACACCTCAAGGATCCGGCGGGTCAATTGGAGGACTTTGCGCAGCGTCTCAGCAGGGAAGGAATTGCCCTGCTGAACTGGTATTTTTTTCGCGGATTTGCCAACGAATATCCCTTCCATCTCGATGACCCCGTGCAGGTTGAGCACTTTTTCCGCACCTTGCAACAGCACTTCCTGGAGGTGTTCCATCCGTGGCTGATCACCACCCGGGCCTATCGGTTGATGCCCGACTACAGCTGAATCAGGGCACGGCCAAACCAGCCGGCTCAAGCATCAACTTGCTGCGTTTCAACTGCTCATCCATGGCAATCGGATAGGCGCCATCAAAGCAGGCTGTGCAGAAATGGGAAGAGTGGGCATGGGCAGCCTCCACCATTCCTTCCTTGCTGAGATAGGCCAAGGAGTCGACCCCCAGATGGTGCTGAATCTCCGCCAGGCTGAGGCGGGCAGCGATCAGATGATCCTGGGTGTCGGTGTCGATGCCATAAAAACAGGGGTGGGTGACCGCCGGAGAGCTGATGCGCATGTGCACCTCCGTTGCCCCGGCATCCCGGAGGGCTTGCACCAACTTGCGGCTCGTGGTGCCCCGCACAATGGAATCATCGATGACCACCACTCTTTTTCCAGACAACACATCAGGTAGGGGGTTGAGTTTGACGCGAATCCCGGCTTCCCGCATGGCCTGAGTTGGCTGAATGAAGGTGCGACCGACATAACGGTTTTTGATCAGACCATCACCATAAGGAATTCCGCTCACCTGGGAAAAGCCAATAGCAGCTGGGATCCCAGAATCAGGAACACCGATCACAATGTCAGCTTCCACGGGAGATTCCTCCGCCAAAACAGTTCCAATTCGCACGCGATAGCTGTAGAGAGATTCCCCAAAGAAACGACTATCAGGTCGAGCGAAATAGATCATTTCAAACACACAGAGCTTGGGTGGCTGCTCGTGCCAGCGCTGGCGGTCCGGGATGGGGTCGCCCGGTCGAAAATGCACCAGCTCACCAGGCTGAACGTCATCGTCGTAGCTGGCGCCAATGATGTCGAGGCCACAGGATTCGCTGCTGGCCACCCACTGGCCCAGATCCGCATCTCCCAACCGGCCGTAAACCAGAGGTCGAATGCCATGGCCATCCCTCAGGGCGAACAAGCCCTCTGGTGTGCCAATCAGAAGGCTGAAGGCGCCGCGGCACCGCCCTGCGGCGGTCCGGATGGCCTGATTCCAACCCATCCCCCCATCCACCGCCTGCTGCAGGGCAAAGGCGATCAGCTCCGAGTCGGTGGTGGATGTGAATTCATCCGCCAGATGGCTCAGGGCAAGACGCAATTCGGCCGCATTCACCAGATTGCCGTTGTGGGCCAAGGCAAAGGGACCCAGCCGGGTCGTCAGCACCACGGGCTGGGCGTTGCACACCTTGCTGCTGCCCGTGGTGGAATAGCGGTTGTGACCAATGGCCAGATCGCCCGGCATGCGATCGAGCACCTGCTGATCAAACACCTGGCTGACCAAGCCCATATCTTTGTGGAGGCGCACTTTAGCGCCGTCAAATACAGCGATGCCTGCGGATTCCTGACCGCGATGCTGCAGGGCGTAGAGCCCGAAGTACGTGAGATTGGATACGGGCTGGCCGGGAGCCATCACGGCGAATACGCCGCAGGCCTCCTCAGGTTTGTCCGGACGCTCTGCACCCGATGGGTGCCGCCCATCAGTGGCGGACTGGGGTGGCTCCAAGGGATCCATCGAGCCGGTGGGCGGGTTTGGGGTCACGGAACGGGGATAACCGTTGCGGACAGCCCATCTTGACGCATCATCGATCGGGAGGGGGGCCGGCTTGCCGCATGCGCCGGGGAATGGCCTGCTCATAGGCCTCCCGGAGTTGGACGACCGGGAGGTGCAACAAGACCGCTTCCGCCTGTTGGATCACCAGATCGGCAGTGGAGGTCACCTGCCCCAGACGGGTGGCCGGCAGGAAAGACTCCGTCGCACTGGCCTGAACCAGCAGGTCGCGCCAGGCCTCCTCCCGTTCTGGGTGCACACTCACCAACACCCGGGCCCCCCCTTCGGCAAACAGAAGCCGATCGCTGCGTCCTCCCCCCTGGGGAAGGGTGATGTGGGTGCCCAGGCCGGAGGCAATGGAGGATTCCGCCAGGGCCACCGCCAAACCGCCATCACTCAGGTCATGGGCAGAGGCCACCAGATCGGCCGCGATGGCTCGCCTGAGGAGGGCCTGCACACCCCGCTCCAGCTCCAGATCGACCAGGGGCGGCCGTCCGCTGAGGAGCCCATGGATCACCCCTTGATAGGCACTGCCGGCCAAGCCCAGCCGCCCATCCTCCCCCTCCTCCGGGGAGATCCCCAACAGCCAGACGGCGTCTCCGTCTTGACGCCAGGCCAGACCCCTCACATGGGCCAGATCCGCCACCAGTCCCACCATCCCCACCACGGGCGTGGGATGGATCGGTTGCAAACGCCCATCGGGCAGGCGTGTCTCGTTGTAGAGGGAGACGTTTCCCCCGGTGACAGGGGTGGCCAACGCCGCACAGGCTTCGGCCAGCCCTCGGCAGGCCATGGCCAACTGCCAGTAGCCGATGGGGGTGTCGGGCGAAGGAAAATTCAGGTTATCGGTCACGGCCAGGGGCTCTGCGCCCACGCAACTGAGGTTGCGAGCCGCCTCCGCCACCGCGGCCATGCCACCGCGCTCCGGGTCGAGGGCCACCCAGCGGTTGGGGCAATCCACCACGGCGGCCACAGCCCGCTGGCTGGCCTCCAGGGAGCCGGGACCCTGCTGGGGCCGCAGGCGCACCACGGCTGCGTCGGCCCCGCCCGGAGGCACCACGGTGTTGGCCTGCACCTGATGGTCGTACTGCCGCCACACCCACCGTTTGCTGGCGATCGTGGGGTCATCGAGCAGCCGCAGCAGCACATCTCCCCAGGGCAAGTGACCATCCCCGCAGGCCAAACCGGCCGTCGAGGCCTCGGGAAGGTCGCTCTCCTTCCAGAGCCAATGGGCCTTGATCTCCTCCGGTGGCTCGCTCAGGAGCTCGTGGGGATTGATGGGTGTGTCCTCCGCCAGGGCACTGGCAGGAACCTCGGCCGCCACGGCGCCCTGGTGCAGCACCCGCACCACGTTCTCCCCCAGCACCCGGCCAACAACGGCCGCCTGGAGGCCCCAGCGGGTGAACCGTGCCATCAACTCCTCCTCCAGGCCGGGTTTCACCACAAAGAGCATGCGCTCTTGGGATTCCGAGAGCAGGTAGTCGTAAGGCGTCATGCCCGACTCGCGAGCGGGCACCCGGTCCAGATCCAGCTCAATGCCCACGCCCCCCTTGGCCGCCATCTCCGCGCAACTGCAGGTCAGGCCAGCGGCTCCCATGTCCTGGGCGGCCACCACGGCGCCGCTGTGGAAGGCCTCCAGACAAGCCTCAATCAGGCCCTTTTCCAGGAATGGATCGCCCACCTGCACCGCCGGGCGATCGTCGAGGGAAGCCTCGCTCAGCTCGGCACTGGCAAAGCTGGCTCCCCCCATGCCATCCCGTCCGGTGGTGCTGCCCACGTAAACCACTGGAAAGCCCACCCCATCGGCTCCTGACTTCACGATCTCAGCCGTCTCCATCAAGCCGAGGGCCATGGCATTGACCAAGGGGTTGCCGGAGTAGCTGGCATCAAACGCCACCTCCCCTCCCACGGTGGGCACCCCGACGCAGTTGCCGTAATGGGCGATTCCTGCCACCACCCCCTCCATCAGGCCCACGTTGCGTTCCTCTTCCAAGGGCCCGAAGCGCAGGGCATTGAGCAGGGCGATCGGCCGAGCGCCCATGGTGAAAATGTCTCGGAGAATGCCGCCAACGCCCGTGGCCGCCCCTTGAAAGGGTTCCACCGCGGAAGGGTGGTTGTGGCTTTCGATCTTGAAGGCGAGCCGCTGCCCCTCGCCCAGATCCACCACCCCCGCATTCTCGCCAGGCCCCACCAGGATGCGGGGGCCGCTGGTGGGGAATTGACGCAGGAGGGGCCGGGAATTTCGGTAACAGCAGTGCTCGGACCACATCACCCCGAACATGCCCAGCTCGGCCCGGTTCGGCTCGCGACCCAGCCTCCGACAGATTTCTTCATAATCTGCCGTGCTGAGGTTTTCCTTGCGCAGGGCCTCCTGCACCGCGGCGGCGGGTGGCTCTCCCACGATGGTTCGCGTCATTCCCCCGCAGTCTCCCACCCGGCCGCGGCCAGGGGGCTTCAGACCCAAGGGTCGTCCACCGCGGGAGGCTCGGCGTCCCGGGAGGGGCGTGACCGGGGCCGAGGGGGGGGAGGCTGGGCGTCAGGGGCCGGGGGAGAGGAGTCCGGCCAATCGTCTGGCCAATCCTCCAGGGGGTCGACGGCGCCCGGGGATGGGCCGGGTGGCTGGCGGACAGCCCCCTCCCAAGGGGGCTCCTCCAACCACCCCTCCAGGCGATCCTCAAGGGCGCCACCGGCCTCTTGAAAGCGGTCCCGCAGCCGACTGGTCTCCCGCTCCATCTGATCGCGCCAGCGGCGGGATCGCCGCAACCAATCCTGTCGCAGGCTGGAGCGGGCCAGGGGAAGGTCATCCAGGTCCGCAAGGGCCGTCATCACCCGTCCGGGCCGCTGATCCACGATCCGCTCGGGGCTGAGGCGCCAGCGGCTGGTGCCCGGCAAGCGGGGATCGGTGCGTGCCACCAGGTAGTGGGCAATGCGTCCCGTCCCCAGATCCACAGCGGCATCCGCCACTGTGCCAAGAATCTGACCCTCCCTCCCCAACAGCTGGGCCTGCAGGAGGGTGGGCAGGCGTTGAACCGTGACGGCGTCGCTGACGGCTGGCTCGCCCTTGACGAAGACCTCCTGCTCAGAGAACCCGCGCAGTTGGTCAAGTCGCCACACCAGACGCCGCTGCTGAAGTGCGGAAGGTTTGCTCACCCAGCCCAACAGGCGGTGCACCGGTGGATGCATCCAGGCCAATTGGCCCGCCCCATGGTCGAGGCCCTGGTCGCAGCGCACCCGGCGGCGCAACAGATCACTCAACAGCAGCTGCTCGGGAAGGGCCAAGGCCTCAGGTGCGAATCTGCACGGGCATCACCAGATAGGTGTAGTCGCCGTCATCCCCCACGGGGGAGAGCACCGCCGGGGTGGTGGGGGCATTGCAGCGCAGGCGCACCCGATCAGAGCCAATGGCCTTCAAGCCGTCCAGGAGATAGCGCACGTTGAAAGCAATGTCGATCGGCTCTCCCTCCACCTCGGCCGCCAGTTGTTCCGAACCACTGCCCACATCCTGGGCATCGACGCTGATGGTCACCTGTCCCCGCTCGGTATCCAGGCTGATCTTCACCACATTGTTGTGTTGATCCGCTAGCACGGCCACCCGTTCCAGGGATGCGGAGAAGGCCCGTCGGTCGAGGCTGACGGACCGGCTGAAACTGGCGGGAATCAGTTGGCGGTAGTTGGGGTAGGTGCCCTCCAGGCTCCGGGTGGTGAGCACCTGATCCGCCCAGAGGAGCACCACCTGGCCCCGCTCACAAAACAGGCTGAGGGGATCCTTTGACGGGCGTCCCGTCAGGAGCCGTTCAAGTTCCCGCAGGGAGCGGGCGGGCACGGTCACGGCAAAGGGGTCGCCGGACGCCTCCGGATCCTCCGAAGGGGGGGGCGCCGCTGGCAGGTGGGGAAGCCGGAGCACGGCCAGGCGATGGCCATCGGTGGCGGCGCACTCAAACCCGCCGGGATCGAGGTGGAGATGCACCCCGGTGAGCAGCTGCTTGGCCTCATCCGCGCTGCTGGCAAAGAGGGTGGCCCGCAGACCTTTCACCAGGGCCTCGGGATCCAGCTGGATGGGGGTGCCGGATTGGGCCAGGGGCAGGTCGGGGAAATCATCCGCGCTCATCCCGCGCATCTGGTAAGAGCCGGAAAGGCTCGTGAGCTCCACCTGCTCTTGGCCCTCCTCGCAACTGAGGGTGACGGGGCTGTCGGAAGAGAGGCGGGTGACAATTTCGGAAAAGAGGCGCGCCGGCAAAGTCACCGCACCACTGCTCTCCACGCTGGCGGGCAGGGTGGTCTGAATGCCGAGATGGAGATCAAACCCCGTCAGGCTTAGCCGGTTGGTGGCGGCGTCAGCTGTGAGTAACACGTTGGCCAGCACAGGGTGCGTGGGTCGAGCGGCCACGGCGCGGCTCACCAGCTGAAGGCTGGCGCTGAGTTCGGCCTGGGAGCAAACCAGCTTCATGGCGGACTGGAAACGGGCACGGTTCAGCCGCCATACGGTTTCACACCATGGAGCCATGCGCAACCGGCCTTCCCCTCGATTCTCAAGAAAAAGATGTTTAGAAAGAAAAAAATCAGTCGTAGTAGGGGCTGGGGAAACGGGGGAGAACTCCTCTGATCCCGCGCGTGGTCTGGTGGGATCGGGACATGGTCTTGCGGAATCGCCGGAGCGCATCGGGGAAATCCCGGGCCTTTTCCCCATTTCCCAGGTCCGGGGAAAACGGCGCACCCGTCCCCCTCATCCATTCCCATCAGGTTTTCCCCCGCCCACCAGCTGTTTTGGCCCGCTCCTCCCCAGCCACTGCATCCACTGGCTGGGATGGCCATCCCCAGCAAAATGGCCCCTGGCAGGCACAGCGCCTGCCAGGGGCCAAGGGCGGTGGGCTCGCCTGGCCCTAGAACCCCATCACGCTGGCCACCACGCCCGTATCCGGCTCCAGACCGGTGTGGAAGCGGGAGTCGTTGTGTTCGATCGCCGTGGTCGGGTCCTTTAGGCCATTGCCGGTCAGCACACACACCACGGTGCTGTTGGCAGGCACCTCGTCCTTGCGCTTAAGGAGCCCCGCCACGGAAGCCGCGCTCGCCGGCTCACAGAACACTCCTTCGCCACTGCCGAGAAGCTTGTAGGCCTCCAGGATCTCCCCATCGCTGACCGCCATGAACCCCCCCTGGCTTTCCCGCTGGGCCTTCAGGGCGTTCTCCTTGTTGACGGGGTTGCCGATGCGGATCGCCGTGGCAATGGTGTCGGGATGCTCCACCGTGTGGCCCCGCACCAGGGGGGCCGCCCCCTCCGCCTGAAACCCCATCATGCGCGGCAAGGTCTTGCTCAGGCCCGCCTCGCGATATTCCTTGAAACCCAGCCAGTAGGCACTGATGTTGCCGGCGTTGCCCACGGGGATGCAGAGCCAGTCGGGGGCCTCACCAAGGGCGTCGATCACCTCGAAGGCCGCTGTCTTCTGGCCTTGCAACCGGTAGGGATTGAGCGAGTTGACCAAGGTAACGGGGTAATGGTCGGCAACCTCGCGCACGATGGCCAAGGCTCGGTCGAAGTTGCCCTTGACGGCCAAGACTTCAGCCCCGTAAAGCAGGGCCTGGGCCAACTTCCCTTGGGCCACGTAGCCATCCGGAATGAGCACAAAGGCCCGCATGCCACCACGGCGGGCATAGGCCGCGGCGGCGGCGGAGGTGTTGCCTGTGCTAGCGCAGATCACGGCTTCCGAGCCCTCCTCCCGGGCCTTGCTGATCGCCAGTGTCATGCCCCTGTCCTTGAAGGAGCCCGTGGGGTTGAGGCCGTCGTACTTGAGGTGCACCCGCACCCCCCTGCCGATCAGCTTCTCCAGGCTGGGGGCAGGTATCAGCGGGGTTGCCCCCTCTCGCAGGGTGATCACTGGAGTGGCTTCCGAAACCGGCAGCCAGGGCCTGTAGGCTTCGATCAACCCTGGCCAGTCCTGCATCCTGGGACGCTGACCCAGGCGACGCAGGGCTTGGAGCAGAGGCACGGTGGGGAGGGGAGAGATAGAAACGGAATCTAAACGCCTTGGATTCCCCTCCTGGGCGTTCCATCCCGGGGGGTGACGCCTAAGGGGATGGACTCGGGGTGGCCAGGAGGCGAAGGCAGGGACCCTTGCACCAGAAAAAGTCAATGGTCTCCTGCGTCAAATCAAGCACCCGCAAGCCTGTTGACTCCACAAGGGATCGCAACGCTAGGGGCGTGAAACGGTTGATGTGCTCGTGGGCCCACAACCGCTGCTCGTTGCCTAATACCTTGGGGATCAAGCCGTTGGCATCACATTCAAGCGGAACTTCCAAGTAAAGAAGCCCGTGGGGCTGGAGATGGGCAACGGGGGACTGGAGAAACTTGAAAGGGTGAAAGACGTGCTCCAGGACGTGGGTGATTTGAATGTAATCAAATTTTTCCTGCGGATCCATGGTCTTCAACTTGGTGACCTGATTACCAGGTTTCTTGTCGGAAATGTCGTAGACATAGCGCTTAGCCTGAGGAAAAACATCAGGCAGCATGATTCCATCAGAACCACCCCAGTCGAGGATGGATTGAATGCCTTCCATTGGCACAATGTTTGCGGCGCTCATGCGGTTGAGATAGGCATTCATCGAGAGCAAGCGCTTTGCTGCCTCTTCGCCGCCACCGATGTAACGACCTACGCTATCTATGTATCCGGGATGAAACTCTTCCCAGTCTTGAAAGTATGTGTCGGAGCGATAATCGTGATACATGCTTGCCAGCATGGAATCGGTAAATGGGTAATAAACTGAATAGAATTCACAGGCGTGGCAAATCATCGCATCGATTACAGTCCAGGATGAAACCTCAGTTTCAATGCAATATTTGGCCAAGTGCGATAGGGAGCCGCAGAGAATGCGGTCGATCAGCTGTAGCTTTTTCCCCGCCTTTAGACGTGTTCTTGTGGCGTGCCCAGCAGTGCGCAAGCCGAAGACTCTGTAGGCAACAAAAGGGTCAAGGTCACAACCCTTTTCTATGATCGCCACCTCGGTGGAACCACAATTTCGGCAGATTTTTTCCAACATTCCTAGGTCGCTGGCTCTTTGCCAGAGCCATGGCCTCCCCGTAGGCCATCAAGGGGAGATTCGGAAAAGAAGCGGATGAGGTCGCTGATGGAACTGGCTTTTTGGGCCAGGGTTAGCAGTTGGGGCACATCCACCGCCATTTCACGGGTGGGATAGGCCTTCAGAAAACCCAATGCCGAGAGGGAGCCATTTCCTTCCTCGATGCCCAGAACCACCGCCGAGCGGATGGCGACAACCCCATCCTGAGGAGAACGGCTGGGATGAATGATCAGGGACATCCGATCGAGAACAGCATCACCGATCCGGGTATGGAGCAGGCGGCTGACCAAAGGAATGGGCAGGGCGATCTTCTCGTTCAACAGCTTGCTCAACTGGTTCGGGTTTTGCCGGCCGAGGCGCAACAGGTCACCGAGGAGGCCAACGC
Organism: Cyanobacteriota bacterium; assembly: GCA_046340755.1. Taxonomy (GTDB): domain Bacteria; phylum Cyanobacteriota; class Cyanobacteriia; order PCC-6307; family Cyanobiaceae; genus Cyanobium. The sequence goes on along the minus strand of JBKDSY010000084.1, from coordinate 30,707 downwards.
CTTTTCCCGTGGTTGCGAGGGTTTCAAACTCCGCAATCGGAATGGAACGGCGAAAGGCTCCAGTGATCAACACCACCCGTTCGGCGGCGTGAGAGCTGGACGGCGCGCAACACAGGGCGAGGAATGCAGCGGAGGCCAGGGCCACACCCCCTCGACGGAAACGCCAACGTGTCGTGCTGCCCATCGGCTTCCAGAACCACCTTTCAATCCCCGAAATTTAAGCGGACTGGTGGAGGAGAACCGGCCTTCAACCGCCAGCTCTCAGGCTGGAGTCACCAGCACATCTCGCAACAAGCGCACCACACTGCGTTCGGCGAGCCCCCTGGCCACATCCGCTCCCATGCGCCTCAGATCGGGTTGCCCCAACAGGCGGGGCAGCCGAACGAGCAGCAAGCGGGGTTCAAAGCCTGGCAGGTCCGCCAAGATGGCCGTCAACTGACGCACGGGATCCAGGTCCAGCAGGGGACGGGGGTCGAGGGCCTCCGGGCTGCTTTGCCGCTCCCGCAGGCCAGGGGGAAGCAGCCGATCAGGCAGCCGTCGGCCGATGCGCAGAGTCATGCGCCAGGCCAGGTTGTCCATCTGCTCCACCATGGCATCCACCAGTTGGCGCCGCAGGAGACCGCCGCTGGGCGAAAACAGGAAGTCGATCACCTGATCCAGCAACCCTTCCACATCCAATTGGTCCTGGAGGGCAGCGCTGCTCACCAGGGCTTCGAGCCGTTGCCAGCGAAACTCTTCGCCGTCAAACAGCATTTCCCGCAAGCTACGGCGCAATTCTGGATCGGGATCTTCCATCAGCCGCCGGGCGAAGTAGGGATAGGCAGCGCCGAGGATCTTGAAATCAGAATCCACACTCAGGGCAATGCCCTCCAGGGTGACCAGTGAGCGAATGATCAGGGCGTAGTAGGGGGGGACACGGAAGGGAAACCGATACATCACTCCGGAAAGATCATCCGTAACCGCTTTGAAATCCATGCGACTCACTCCCATTTCCAGTGCCTGTCCAAAAACAACTTCAAAGGCGGGCACGATGGGAGCAAGATCCACCTCTTCGCTCAGAAAACCGAGGCTGACGAAATCTTGCGAAAGTTTTCCAAAGTCACGGTTAACAAGATGAACCACCGCCTGAATCAGTCCTGTCCGTGCTTCACGAGTGATGGTGCTCATCATCCCGAAATCAAGGTATGCCAGGCGGCCGTCCTCCAGGGCGAGCAGGTTTCCAGGATGGGGATCCGCATGAAAGAAGCCATGCTCAAGCAACTGCTGAAGGCTGCAGTTCACGCCGATGGTGATCATCTCATCGGGATCCACGCCGATGGCTTTCACCGCCTCAAGATTGGTTAATTTCACTCCATCGATCCATTCCATGGTCAACACACGTCGACTGGTGGCTTCGTGGTAGATCGCCGGAACGGCAATGGCTGGATTGTGGGCATGAAGCTTCTTGAACTTTTCGGCATTCGCCGCTTCGTTCATGTAATCCATTTCTTCAAACACCCTGGTACCCAGCTCATCGATCAAACCCACAAGATCGCTGCGAATGAGTCGAACATGCCGATTGAGCCAGTCGGCAATATTGCGAACGATGTAGAGATCCAAGGTGATTTGCTCCCGAAGCCCCGGTCGCTGAACCTTGACGGCCACGTTCTGCCCTCCCTTCAGCACACCCCGATGCACCTGACCCAGGGAGGCGGCCGAAATCGGCTCCTTCTCCAAGCTCACGAAGATCTCCTCGATCGGCGCCCCCAGGTCGTCCTCGATGCAGGCCATGGCCAGGGTGGAATCAAAGCCCGGGAGTTGGTCCTGCAGCTGGGCCAATTCCTCCAAGAGCACCGGCGGCACGATGTCTGGACGGGTGGAGAGGGCCTGGCCGGCTTTGATGAAGGCGGGGCCTAAGGCGGCCAACAACTCAGCGCACTCCCTTGCCCTTGCCCGGGCCCGTTCAGGGTTGCCGAGGTGGCCTGTCAACTTGTCGCTGCCCACCGCCAGCAGGAAGAGGCCAATCGGCACCAAGGTCTGCCAGAGCCTTCGCAACAGCCGCTGGGGGTGGCCCGCATAGATCCGGCTGATGGCCGCGGGGTCATAGAAGAGAAGCCCGGAGGCCTCCAGGAAATCCTCCAACTCTTCACTGGTCGCTGCCGGCCCCTGATTCACGGGGGCCTGGGGTTCGGATGGGGAGCTGATGGAGGGATGGACCGGTGGAGGCGGAGCCATGGGGTCGGTTCCAAACACAGAGGCCCGCATGGTGGCCAGCGCCAGTTCCGCAGCGGTGCTTCCCGCTGGCGGGGCGCTCATTTCCGGCGCGACGGTAGGGGCTGGAGACCTCATCGAAATTCACAGGCCGCGGAGCAGACGCCGATTCTGTCTGCTGGCCCGGATGGGCGCGCTCAAGCTAACGCTAGGCCGTGTTCGCTACGGTTCAGGCACGCTCCACGAGTGGAAGCCAGTGCTGACCGGGCTGCGCCTTCTGAATATCGCCTTGATCGAAAAGTTGGAGCTCAGCTTCGACAGGGGATTCACCGTGCTCACGGGCGAGACGGGCGCGGGGAAATCCATCCTTTTAGACGCACTGGATGCCCTTCTTGGTGGGGCCCAGGGAGCCCAGGGGGCCCGTTTGTTGCGCCGAGGCTCCCAGCGAGCTTCCGTGGAAGCCACCTTTGCCCTCACGTCGTCCATCCGCGACTGGCTTGACGCGCAGGCCCTCGAGGTGGAAGAACCGGAGCTGCTGATCAGTCGTGAATGGCGCCTTCAGCAGGGAAAACTGTCCAGCCGCCACCGTCTCCAGGGTGTGGCCGTCAGCCGTGCCCAGATCCTTGACCTGCGCCCTCTCCTGCTCGATCTCACCGCACAGGGCCAGACCCAACAACTGGCCCGACCCGGACAACAACGGCGCTGGTTGGATCGCCTGGCCGGTGAACGGCTGTTGCCCCTGCTGGAGGAGGTTCGCTCCACCCACCGTTCCTGGAGGGGGGAGGCGCAGGCGTTGGCCCAGCTCCGTCGGCGCATTGAGGAGCTGGGCCGGGAACGGCAACGCCAGGAGCAACTCCTGGACGACCTGGAATCCGCCGGGCTGGACGATCCCATGGAGCGCCAGACGCTGCAGGCGGAGCAGGATCGGCTGGTCCATGGGGTGCGGCTGCAGGATGGGATCACCACCCTCCTGGGGCGGTTGCTGGAGGGGCCGGAGGGGGTTCCCTCCGCCCTGGATCATCTGGCGGCCTGCGAACAGGAGCTGCGGGTTTTGGAAGGTCTCGACGCCTCGGGTCTGACCCCCCTGCGGGAGAGTTGCGACGCCATCGTGGTGCTCCTGCGGGAGCTGGTGCGGGATCTGGACCGCTATGGGGCCACCCTGGAGAGTGATCCCCAGCGCCTCGCCCAGCTGCAGGAGCGGATCGCCTTGCTTCGAGCCCTCGAGCGACGCCACGGCCAGGATCTGGTGGACTTGGTGGTTCTGCGCGACCAGTTGCGTCAACAGCTGAGCCCTGGGGGACTGGAGACGCAACTGGCTGACTTGGAAGGCAGGGAGGCGGCGGCGCGTGCCCGCCTTGATGGGGCCTGCCGTGAGCTCACCGCCGCCCGGGTGGCCACTGCCCGCGACCTGGAGAGCCATCTGATGGAGGCCCTGCGGCCCATGGGGTTGGCCCACGTGCTTTTCGCCGTGGAGATCACCCCGGTGGCCGTGAGCGAGGAGGGCGCCGACGGTGTGTCCTATCTCTTCTCCGCCAACCCCGGCCAGCCCCTGGCCCCCTTGGCGGAGGTGGCCTCCGGAGGGGAGATGAGCCGTTTCCTGCTGGCATTGAAAACCTGTCTGGCCGCCGCTGACCCCGACATCACCCTGGTGTTTGATGAAATTGACGCTGGTGTCAGCGGCCGCGTCAGTGGGGCGATGGCGGAGCTGTTGAAACGGCTGGCCCGCGCACGGCAGGTGTTCTGTGTCACCCACCAGCCCCTGGTTGCCGCCGCGGCCGACCACCACTTCAAAGTGGCCAAGGTGGTGGAGAGCGGCCAAACCCACACGCGAGTGTCCCACCTGCGGGACACTCAGGAGCGGCAGGCGGAGTTGGCCGAGCTGGCGGGAGGAGACAGCGGCGAAGCGCGCACCTACGCCGCCAGCCTGCTGGACAAAGCGGCCTGAGGGAAGGCCTTCAGGGTTGGGCGGCGGCGTTCCTCCCGGCAATCGTTAAGCTTCGTCACAAAGTCGTTGATGTCATGACGCTGCTGCAGTCACCAGAGGCGCCTACCTCTCCGGCAGACCAGGGCAAGGCCCGCGCCGCTGGCCCCTGGACCACGGACTCCATCCCCGATCAGACCGGCCGCATCGCTGTGGTGACCGGCGCCAGCAGTGGGCTCGGTCTGGAAACCGCCCGGGCCCTCGCGGCCAAGGGAGCCACCGTGGTGATGGCCTGCCGCTCGATCCGCAAGGCCGAGGAGGCCAGGGCCCAGCTCCTGAGTGATCTGGCCCGCCAACCCCAGGCAACCCCCCAGGGTGCCCTGGATCTTCTTTCCCTCGACCTGGCCGACCTCGCCAGCGTGCGTGCCGCCGCGGCCACCTTGGCGGAGCGGTATGGGGCCTTGGACCTGCTGATCAACAACGCCGGCGTGATGGCGCCGCCCCGCACCCTCACCCGAGACGGGTTCGAGTTGCAATTCGGCACCAATCATCTTGGTCATTTCGCCCTCACCCTCCTTCTGCTGCCGCTCCTGGAGGCTCGCCAGGAGGCCCGTGTGGTGTTTGTCACCTCGGGAGCCCAATACTTCGGCCGCATCGCTTTTGACGACCTGCAGGGGGAGCGCTCCTACGACCGCTGGCGCGCCTACAGCCAGAGCAAGTTGGCCAACGTGATGACCGCCCTCGACCTGCAGGAGCGTCTGCGGATGCGGGGGTCGGGCGTGTTGTCCCTGGCAGCCCATCCAGGGGTTGCTCGCACCAACCTGCAGCCCGCCTCCCTGGCGATGAATGGATCAAGGCTGGAGGCCCTGGCCTATCGCCTGATGGATCCCCTTTTCCAGAGCGCCGCCATGGGGGCCTTGCCCCAGCTCTTTGCCGCCACTGCCCCGGAAGCCAAGCCTGCGGGCCATTACGGCCCCAACCAGTGGGGTGGCCTGCGGGGCCATCCCAAGGCCGTGCCCGTGGCTTCCCCTGCCCTTGATCGTGGGCAGCGACAGCGGTTATGGGACATGAGCATCGACCTTTGCGGCCTGTCGAGCCAGGCCAACCTGGGAGCCACCATGGCTGAACCGTAGATGGGGTCACCCCCCATTGGTTGCCTTTACCCCAAGGGCGACTGTCCGTAAACTGCCCCGTTGCCGTCCATTTCCCATGCCCCGCGCCCGCGCCGGGTCTCCCGCTGCCAATGGTCCCTCCACTGGAGGCTCACCAGCTGGGAGAGGCCCTGCCCTGAAGGGCGCCATCACCACGCCAGCAGGACGCGGGGCCTACGCCACCGATGGACTGACCAGCCGCCTGGAGGACGTGATCCGGGTGCGGGGGGCGCGGCAGCACAATCTGCGCAACGTCGATCTCACCATTCCGCGCAACCGTTTGGTGGTGTTCACCGGCGTGAGCGGCAGCGGGAAGAGCTCCCTGGCCTTTGACACGATTTTCGCCGAAGGGCAACGCCGTTACGTCGAGTCGCTGTCGGCCTACGCCCGTCAGTTTCTCGGCCAGGTCGACAAGCCCGATGTGGATGCCATTGAGGGGCTCTCTCCGGCGATTTCCATCGACCAGAAATCCACCAGCCATAACCCCCGCTCCACGGTCGGCACCGTTACCGAGATCCAGGACTATCTGCGCTTGCTCTACGGGCGGGCGGGCAGCCCCCATTGCCCCCACTGCGACCGGCCCATCAGTCCCCAGACCATTGATGAAATGGTCGACCAGATCCTGACTCTCCCAGAGGGCACCCGCTACCAACTCTTGGCGCCGGTGGTGCGCGGCAAGAAAGGCACCCACCAGAAGCTGCTGGCAGGGTTGGTGGCGGAGGGGTTTGCCCGGGTGCGCATCGACGGCGAAGTGCGCGAGCTGGCCGACAACATCGAGCTCGACAAAAACCACGCCCATGCCATTGAGGTGGTGGTGGATCGGCTGGTGGCCCGGGATGGACTCGCCGAGCGCCTCACCGATTCCCTGCGCACGGCCTTGAAGCGGGGTGAGGGATTGGCCATGGTGGAGCTGGTGCCCCGGGAGGAGGAGCCCCTGCCGGCGGGGTGGGAACGGGAACGGCTGTTTTCCGAGCACTTCGCCTGCCCAGAACACGGCGCCGTGATGGAGGAACTGTCTCCCCGGCTGTTCTCCTTCAACAGTCCTTACGGGGCCTGTCCCGACTGCCATGGCCTGGGCCACCTGCGTCGGTTCACTGTGGAGCGGGTGGTGCCGGATCCCTCCCAACCGGTGTATGCGGCCATCGCGCCTTGGAGTGAAAAAGACAACTCCTATTACTTCTCCCTTCTCTTCAGTGTGGGTGAGGCCTTTGGGTTCGAGCTCAAAACACCCTGGAACCAGCTCAGTGACGAGCAGCGGGATGTGCTGTTGAACGGGAGTCGGGAACCGATTCTGATCCAGGCCGACAGCCGCTATCGCAAAACCAAGGGGTTTGAACGGCCCTTTGAAGGAGTGTTGCCCATCTTGGAGCGCCAATTGCGCGATGCCAGTGGGGAGTCGATCCGGCAAAAGCTGGAGAAATACCTGGAGCTCGTTCCCTGTGCCACCTGTCAAGGCCTGAGGCTCCGTCCGGAAGCCCTGGCCGTGCGCATGGGCCCTTATCGCATTCACGATCTCACCGCCGTGGGGGTGGATGAGACTCTCCAGCGCGTTGAGGCCCTCATGGGGGTGGGGGCCAGTGAGGCCAGTGCCCCCCTGCTCACCCCTCGCCAGATCCAGATCGGCGAGCTGGTGTTGCGGGAGATTCGCTTGCGTCTGAGGTTCCTCCTGGATGTGGGCCTTGACTACCTCAGCCTGGATCGCCCGGCGATGACCCTCTCCGGGGGAGAAGCCCAGCGCATCCGCCTGGCCACCCAGATCGGAGCAGGTCTCACCGGCGTGCTCTATGTGCTCGATGAACCCAGCATTGGCCTCCACCAGCGCGACAACGATCGCCTGCTCGGCACCCTGCTCAAGCTCCGCGACCTGGGCAACACCCTGATCGTCGTGGAGCACGACGAAGACACAATCCGTGCCGCCGATCACCTGGTCGACATTGGCCCCGGAGCGGGCGTGCATGGTGGACGCATCGTGGCCGAGGGTGATCTGGAGGCCCTGCTCTCCGCCGAGGACTCCCTCACCGGCGCTTACCTCAGCGGTCGTCGCTCCATCCCCACCCCCGGGAGCCGGCGCCTCTCCGGCAGTCGACGCCTGCGCCTGCTCAATTGCACCCGCAACAACCTGCGGGGCCTCACGGTGGACATCCCCCTCGGACGGCTGGTGGCCGTCACCGGCGTGAGCGGCAGTGGCAAGAGCACGCTGGTGAACGAGCTGCTGCACCCTGCCCTGGAGCACCAGTTGGGCCTGAAGGTGCCCTTTCCCTCCGGCTTGGAGGAGTTGAGGGGAATCCAGGCCGTCGACAAGGTGATCGTGATTGACCAGAGCCCGATCGGCCGCACGCCCCGTTCCAACCCCGCCACCTACACCGGCGCCTTCGATCCCATCCGCCAAGTGTTTGCCGCCACCGTGGAGGCCAAGGCCCGGGGATACCAGGTGGGGCAATTCAGTTTCAACGTCAAGGGAGGGCGCTGTGAAGCCTGCGGTGGTCAGGGTGTGAATGTGATTGAGATGAATTTTCTGCCGGATGTCTATGTGCAGTGCGAGGTCTGCAAGGGGGCGCGCTACAACCGGGAAACGCTCCAGGTGACCTACCGGGGCCACACCATCGCCGACGTGCTGCAGATGACCGTGGAGCAGGCGGCGGAAGAGTTTGCCGCCATTCCCCAGGCCGTCGACCGCCTGCGCACCCTTGTGGATGTGGGCCTGGGCTACATCAAGCTTGGGCAACCGGCGCCCACCCTGTCAGGGGGTGAGGCGCAACGGGTGAAGCTGGCCACCGAACTCTCTCGCCGGGCCACCGGCAAAACCCTTTACCTGATCGACGAGCCCACCACCGGCCTCAGTTTCTATGACGTGCACAAGTTGGTGGATGTGGTGCAGCGTTTGGTGGACAAGGGCAATTCCGTTCTGGTCATCGAGCACAACCTGGATGTGATTCGCTGCGCGGATTGGATCATCGACCTCGGACCGGAGGGGGGCGACAAAGGAGGTGAGGTGGTGGTGTGCGGCACCCCCGAGGAGGTGGCTTCCCATCCCACCAGTCACACCGGTCGCTATCTGCGCAAGGCCCTCGCCCAACATCCAGCGGCCCTGGCGGAGGAGGCGGCCTGAGGGTGGGGCGCCGCCGCGTTCAGGGGCTGGGCTCCTCGCCGCTGCCGGTGGGATGGTCCTTGTTGCTGTCGGGCATCCAGTAGCTGAGGTCGTTCTGCCAGTACAAGCGACCGGGAAGCCGCTCGCTGCTGAGCTTGGAACGGGCCATCTCCGTGGCCAGCCGGCTGAGCTCCAGGGGGGAGAGGTTGGTGTCGATGTCTTCCCCGGCGATTTTGAGCAGAACCGGCAGATTCAACAGGGTGGCCGGCCGCACGAGTTTGCGGAACACTTCATTGATCACCATCCGTTGCCGATCCATGCGGCCCAGGTCACCAGACTCATCGTGCCGGAAGCGTAAAAAGCCCTCCAGGTCAGCGCCCTTGAGCACCTGACGTCCGGGCAGGAGGTCGATGGTGAGGCCTTGGGCATTGTCCACATAGAACATGCGTTTCGGCACATCCACCTCCACGCCTCCCAGGGCTTCGGCCACCCGTTCCACGGCCCGCAAATTCACCTTCAGATGTTTCGGCACGGGAGTGCCGAGCAGGGTGCCCACCGCCTGGCGGGTGGTTTCGATGCCGGATGTGGCGTACAGCGCATTGATTTTCAGTGGTCCATCGATGGATGACTCCACGAAGGTGTCGCGAGGCACCTGGGTGATGCGGGTGAGGCCATCGCCCACCCGAACGGTGAACATCACATCCGTGCTGCCGGACACCTGATCACTGCCCAGCACCAGGACGGTTGGCTCCTTGACCTGACTCGCTGAGAAAAGGGAGCCCAGGGTCTTGGGTCCTCCCGCCACCGCAGCCAACAGGGTGCCGACGCCCGGCGGAGGAGCCGCCAGGGCGTAGCCCAGGCTCAGGCCCAGTCCAAAGGTCAGGGCTTGGGTCCGATGGCGCCGCCAGGGGGAGACGGTGGGGGGTCTGGAGGGATGGGGCGGGGAAATCAACCCTTCAGGGGCTGGCGTCTCCAGGCGACGCTGCCGGGTTTTGTCCCTGCGGGGACGGGGGGTCCGACCCCGGGGTGGGATCGAGGGAGCCTGGCTCATGGAGATCCTGAGTGGAGCGCACGGTACTGGCGGTTCGCGCACTTCACCAGTGGCGCCAGGACGGTTTGTGCAGGCAAGCTGGACCTTTCCTCCCCGTCACCCGTGCGTTTCCCCAGCTCCCTGGCCCTTCAGACCGCGGGCGACACCGACCAGCTCCTGCCCTTTGGTCTCACGATGGATGGACTCGAGCGCTGGGCCTTGGTGTATCTGGGCCTCTCCTCGCTGGTGTTCGTGGGGGTCTGGCTGGTGGGCTACCTCCGTCGTTGAGGCAAGCGACGCCATCAGGAGAGCATGGTGAGTTGCCGCTGGGGCGGTTCTTCGCTGATGAACCCATAGGCTTCAAAAACAGCGGGGTCGGCATGGGTGATGCGGGGGCCGTCGCTGGTTTGTTCCAGGCGGAAGCCCTCGGCGGCCATGCGGCGCATCAGGGCCGCCGACTCCTGGAACCGGGAGGCCATGGCCTCAAGGCTGGCGCAGTCGGCGGTGAGACCGGTTTCGTTCCATGTGAAATAGGGCATGCGCGATAGAGGGCCTGCCACAAGCCCTGGCAGAGAAAGCAATGCTAAGTCGGCAGGAGGGCCAGGCCAAGGGCCACCAACACCAGGCTGGCTCCCCAGAAACTCACCACCACGCCCTGCTCGCTGAGGCCTCCCAACTCAAAGTGGTGATGGAGGGGAGCCATCCGCAGGATGCGCTTCCCCTGGCCATCCGGCCCCTTGGTGGCCTTGAACACCCACACCTGCAGGATCACGGAGAGGGATTCCGCCAGAAAGACTCCCCCCATCAGCAGGAGCGGCCAGAGGCTGTTACTGAGAAGGGCAACGGCCGAGAGGGCGGCCCCCATGGCCAGCGAGCCGGTGTCGCCCATGAAGACCTTGGCGGGATGGCGGTTTTGGCTGAGAAAGCCGATCCAGCAACCTGCCATTGCCGCGCAGAAGGCGGCCAGGGAAGGATCACCGCCATGGCCCCTGGCCATGAGTTGCAGGGCCATGCCCGTAAATACCACGGCCCCGCAACCGGCGGCCAGGCCATCCAGACCGTCGGTGAGATTGGTGGCGTTGCTTTCGGCAAGGAAGACAAACAACCCCAAAGGCCAGATCAGCAGCCCGAGGGGGAGCACCCACCCCAGGGGAAGACCCACATCTCCGGGGGCTCCACCACCCAGCCAGCCGCCGCTCCCCACCCAGATCAAAAAAAGCACGGCCACCAGTGCCTGCAGCGCCAACTTGCCGCGTGGGGTCAGGCCCGTGTTGGTGCGTCGGGTGAGGCTGCGCCAGTCGTCCATCGCGCCGATGGCCATGTAGGCCAGGGTGACGGCCGCCACGGCCACCAGGCGCGGATCGCCAGGACTCGTCCAGCCCCCCACCAACACACCGACGGGTACCACAAGGAGCCCTCCCATGGTGGGCGTGCCAGCTTTGCTGAGATGGGCCTGGGGCCCCTCCTGGCGAATCACTTGGCCCAGTTTCAGGGTTCTCAACCTGGGCACACCCCAGGCCGCCACTGCGGCACTCACGAGGGCCGACACCACAAACGGTAGGGTCAGATGGGAATTGGCCAGTCGGGTATCCGCGAACAGGCAGGCCGCGAGGAGGGCCAGGGCCAGCAACGCCGCCGGTGGGCGGCCGTCGTCGAGACGCATGGGGAAGGGCGTTCAGTCTTCCCAGTCTTCATCGGCAGGCTCCTCGGCCTGGGTGTAATCCTCCTTCTCGCCCATCAGCGCGGAGAGCTCCTCTTCCTCCACCGTGCTGACGTCGGTGCTAGCGGTTTCCTCGTCGGCCACCAAGCGCCCGTTGGCCTCCAACAGGGTGAGGAGGTCGGGCTCATCGCGCAGGGGAAGCACGGGGGCGGGTTCGTCCCGCCGGTAGCGGGTGAGGGAGGGGTTGATGGTGTCAAGAATGCTCATGCCAATCCTCGTGCCAATGCGCGTGAGAGTGCTTGTATCCAGGCCGTGCCATCCTGCTCGGCACGGGACGAACATTCACCATAGCCCCCCGGCCCATCCCACATGCGTCTCTCGAAGACCGGTCAGGTGGCCCTGGCCTGGCTCCTCTCCTTGGGCCTCAGCGCCCTGCTGGTGGCGGCGGGACGGCGTTGGCCCCAGCCGCTTCCGATCCATGCCGGTTGGGTTTGGGCCCTGTTGTTCGGAATCCCACTTGTCACCCTGGCCCTGTTGGTGGTCCGCTGGCCGGTGGTCGAGGGGGGAGAATCCCTTGGTGCAATGAAGGAGCGGCGTTGATGGCTGTGAATGGTGGCCCTGGCAACGGCACAGGACGGGCCCGAAAAGTGGTGTTGGCCTATTCCGGTGGGGTGGACACCAGTGTCTGCATCCCCTATCTCCTGCGGGAGTGGGGCGTGGAGGAGGTGATCACCTTCGCCGCCGATCTGGGGCAGGGCGACGAGCTGGAGCCCATTCGCCAAAAGGCCCTGGCGGCTGGGGCGAGCCAGTCGCTGGTGGCCGACCTGGTGACTCCCTTCATCGAGGAGTTTGCCTTCCCGGCCATTCAGGCCAATGCCCTCTACGAGGGGCGCTACCCGCTCTCCACCGCCCTGGCGCGGCCCCTGATTGCCCGGGAACTGGTGGCGGTGGCGCGGCGGGTGGGCGCGGATGCGGTGGCCCACGGATGCACGGGCAAGGGCAATGACCAGGTGCGTTTCGATGTGGCCATCGGCGCTCTGGCGCCGGATTTGAAGGTGCTGGCCCCGGCAAGGGAGTGGGGCATGAGCCGGGAGGAGACGATTGCCTATGGCGAACGCTTCGGCATCCCCGCGCCGGTGAGCAAGGCCTCTCCCTACTCCATTGATCTCAATCTTTTGGGACGCAGCATCGAGGCTGGCTGTCTGGAGGATCCGATGGTGGCGCCTCCGGAGGAGGTGTATGCGATGACCTGCTCCGTCGACGCCTGTCCTGCCGATCCCCGGGTGGTGGACATCGCGTTTGAGGGAGGGCTGCCGGTGGCGATCGACGGGGAGCGACTGGACCCAGTGGCCCTTGTGCGCCGTGCCAACAGCCTGGCGGGCACCCATGGCTTCGGCCGGCTGGACATGATTGAAAATCGGGTGGTGGGAATCAAATCACGGGAGATTTATGAAACCCCGGGATTGTTGCTGCTCATTCGGGCCCACCAGGAACTCGAAAGCCTCACCCTGGTGACTGATGTGCAGCGTTTCAAGCGGCAGATGGAGGCCAGCTGGGCCGATCTGGTGTATCAAGGCCTTTGGTTTGGACCGTTGAAGGAAGCCCTGGACGCCTTCATTCGCACCACCCAGACCAGTGTGAACGGCAGCGTGCGCATTAAGCTCCACCGCGGCAATGCCACGGTGATTGGTCGCCAGAGCCCGTCAGACAGCCTCTATGTGAGTGACATGGCCACCTACGGGGCGGAGGATCGCTTCGACCATCGGGCCGCTGAGGGCTTCATCTACGTGTGGGGACTGCCGACCCGGCTTTGGTCAGCCCGCCATCGATAAGAGGTCAGCGGGTGTCAGCGTTGGAGGCGGCGGTGCAGGGCCCGCCGCAAGCCAAGCCCTTGCAGCAGGGACGGCTCTTCAGCCAGAGCTTCGCCTGGAGCAAGGTGTTCCGGACGCAGGTTCGTTTCCCCTGGGTCGCCAACCAGGGCCTGCGGCTGCGAGCTGGGATCGCCACCGCTCAAGACGGACACCAGATGCTCCTGCAGGCGTGCATTCTCCAGCTCCAATTGACGCTGCTCCAGCAGGAGGGCCTGAAGCCGCTGTTGAAACTTCCGCTCGAGAATGGAGGGCAGCTCCTCCAGGAGTTCCCGCAGGCTGCGGGCCTCGGCGAGGGACACCGTCAATTCCCGCTGGAGGCGGCGTAGGGCGGGTGATGGAGGGGACGGGGCGAGTGTGGACGAGGCCGTGTCCTCGCTAGGGCTCACCAATCGGAGGGTTCGGGGCCCAAGGGGCTGTTGGTCCCCTGGCATGACGGTTTCCGCATTCATTGACCCCATGTCCTGACGTTCCATCGAGCTCGGACCGCAAACTTACCCGGCTGACCCAGTTTCAACAACCGGCTTTGGGACGGTTCAGGCCAACAACAAACCCCGACTGCTCGCGAGCAACCGGGGCTGAAGAGATCGGGCTGTGGCTTCGGCTCAGTCGTCGCTCGCCGCGGCTCCGGCTGGGGCGGTGGGCGCGGCGCCGCCGCCGCTGCTGGCAACCGCTTCTGTGGCGACAAGAGCCCGGGGGGGAGGAAGGGGGCCGGTCTGCTTGACGGTCAGGTAGCGAATCACATCCTCGGAAAGGCGCATGGCCCGCTCCAGAGGGGCCACCTGTTGGCCATCGCCATTGTGGTTGAGCTGCACATAGATGCCTTCCCGATGTTTGGAGATCGGGTAGGCCAGGCGGCGTTTGCCGCGCATTTGGGTGTCAAGCACCTCGCCACCGGCCTCAATCACCAGGTCGCGATATTTGGCGATGTGGCTGTCAACCTCCTCCTCCGGAATGTCCGGACGGAGGATGTACATCGTTTCGTAGTAAGGCTGAGTCATGGCAGAACGTCGTGGTCGCCTCGAGACCGGATTGGCTCGGTGGGGGCTGGCGGTGGGAACCCGGCAGCAACGGCGGGAGGTCCAACTTATCGCAGCGGCCGAAAGCCCCCACCCATCCTCCGCGGCTGTCGGAGTGTCGGCAAGCCGGCGCCCTGGCACTGTGGGCCGGCTGAATCTTGACGATGCCCCTTATGGTTTGGGGGCTTTGCAACGATCAAGCTGTCTCGGGCCCCTTCACTGGCACTGGTTCTCCTGGGTGTGCGCCTGGTGTTGGGGGAAGGATTGGTTCATGCCGCCACGCTGATCAACCTGCCTCCCACCGGCCCCAGCTGGCGGGTGGTGGACAAGGCCAGCTCCACCCCCTCCTCCACCCTGGTGACGGTGGATCGGGCCCCTGCGCCTCCGTCTTCCCTCATCCCCGCCCCCTCAGTCTCCTCGCCCCCCCTGACCCCCGGGGGCAGCTTGGCCGAAGGGGCCATGCCCGCGGATGCCCAGGTGGCGGCAGCCAGGGTTCGTCCTCCCTACCTGATCGGTCCTTCCCTGGGTGGAGGCGTGCCCACGGGGTATGTCAGTGGCTGGGGGGATTACTTTGTCTCCGGATCTGCAGGCACCCCGGGCAAGTTGCGGGAGGGCTCTCCCGATGGGTCCTTGAACCTGGGGTTTGGCTTGGGTGATCCCGAGACCCTGTTGGGGGCCGAGCTGTTTTGGGGGATCGGCAGCATCAAGGACCTCAATGCCAATGGAGCCTTTGGTGGTGCGGTGGGGCGTTTGCTGATCAACCGCCCGGAGCTGCAGGTGTCCGTGGCGGGCGGAGTGTTGGATGCCTATTCCTATGGGACCGAGGCCAATCCCCAACCGATCAACGGGTATGGAGCCTTGACGGCAACCCTGCCGCTGCGTCCTTCGGATCCCTCCTTTCCCCAACGGGTGCAGTTCACCGTGGGAGGGGGTGGAAGCAGCTTTGCCGCCATTGATACCAGTTTTCAGACAGCGGACAACGGGTTTTTCGCCGCGGCTGGGGTGGAGGTGTTGCCCAACCTTGGATTTTCCGTTGGGTTGAGCAGCCGCAGCACCAATGTCAACTTGTCTTGGATTCCCCTCCGGGGGTTCCCGATCTTTGTGAATGTCCTTGCGGCGGATTTGTTTGACACCACGCCTTGGGGAACGATTGGGGTGTTGAGCGTGGGCTGGGGAGACAATTTGAGGACTGGCTACGTCGCAAGGTGAGACCCGTTGCGTTTGTTTGCATTCCGTGATACTTTAGAAATATGGAAATTTTCCAGCGCGCCAAACTCGCGCGGTCGCCCACACAATGCTTTGCAGGACCTTGAGGTCAAGCTAGTTTTGTGACAGAAATGCTTTTATTGTGATGCCATTTCGCAAACCTTTGGCCGCGATGGTGGTCGCCACAGTGGCCATGGCCACTGTGGGGGCTTCTCCAGCCCTTTCCCAGACGGGCACCCGCCCCACCCCTCCCAGTGGCGGGGGAGGTGGCACGCCGCCACCAAACCCAACCGACCCGATCCCTCCTCGCCCCTCCACCAGTGGCGTTTCGCAGAACTCAGGCGGTTTTGTCAACACCATTGTTCCCCGTGTCAACTCAGGAGGAGCCAGCTCCCTAGGAACAAACCCTGCCACTCCTCCCCGAATCGTGGTGCCTAGTTCAACGGATCCCTAGTTCGGATTCCTGACGACTCCTTGCTTGACGATCAGTCCGTTGAAGACAGGCTAGCCAGCCCATTGTTTGTTTATTGAACTAAAATTTGATCCAGTTTGTCCTAAGCAATGCTGGATTCGATTCAATGTGGCCTGTCTCGGTGGAGTCTGCCAACCATCCCTCTATTTTCCAATTTCAATTCACGATGTTCTTTTCATTCGCGCCAAGCCACAGGAGCCTCTCCACCGCCCTGCTCGGCACGGTGGTTGCCGCAGGCCTTTCCCTTGGTTTGCAGAGCCCTGCCCAGGCCATCATTCCTGCCTACATAACCATCGGATCCGATGGTGGTAATTCACCAGTCAACCCATCTTCCTACGGCTTTTTCTTTGATGCAAAAGAAGATGTGCTGATTGATGCGCTTGGATTTTCTTCGCAGCCTGGCTGGCCAACAAGTGGTTTGACTTACAAAGTGAATTTGTGGTCATTCATTAACTATGGTGCAGCACCTTCGGATTTTACCTTACAAGCTAGTGTTGATTTTACGCCCGGCACGGGAGTTAGTTATCCGTTTCAGTTCAACTACTTCTGGCAGAGCATCGCGCCTGTTTTTCTCCCAGAGTCCTACACCATTTCCGATCCCCTTAGTAGCAAGGGATATGTGATTTCTGCTATCGGTGATTTCTCGGGGGTGGGAGGTGCCGTGCAATTTGAGGGAGGAAGCCCGATTGTCGACCCGAAGTTTGTTCTTGGCGGGAATGGTTATAGTTACATTACCGATACTTCGGTGCCTCCCTTTTATCCGATTCCGATTTATGATGGTCAGGTGGGCATCAAGGGTTATTTCAATGCCAATCTCTCCTACGTACCAGGGCCCTTTCCTGCCCTTGCTGCCGCTGGGGCGTTTGGCTGGGCACGCCGCTTGAGACAACGGGTTAAAACCGCAAAGTAGAAACACTTGGTTGCCTCCCGCTCGAACCAAACGGGAGGCTCACAAATCGTTGGCTGAGCGCCTACATTAAAGCGTTAGTAACGACTTCCTCAAAGGCCCCTTGACGCTAAGGGGCCTGTTTTGTTTGACCCTCGCTCTTATCAATCACGGCGGGAATGGATGCAGCACTCACCTCAGGCGGCAGTGGTTCCAGGATGACCATGACTGGGCGAGTGCTGCCTTCCGGGTTGGGAGTTTGACGCTGGGCCCAGCGTTCGATTGTCTCCCGGGAACGTTCAGAGGGGGTCACCGTTGTTTCCGCAATTCCATCGGGCTTCACGGCCATCGGATATTCCTCGGCAGCCCTCAGGTGTGGCGCTGGCAAGCGCACCACCTCGGCAGGCAGCACCCGCTTTTCGCCATGGAGAAGAGCCTGCATCGCCGGGCGCCAGTGGGCGGGAACTGCTTCCAGTTGATCCCCAGCTCGGGCTCGCAAGGCCACCTCTAGGCGGGCGGCGGGCACCATGGGTTTCTCTTGAAGGCTCTCCAAACTCAAGGGTCCACCCAGTAGGAGAGACCCACTGGTGGCCAGGCTTGCTTGGCCACCAGTGGGGCTGGGGTTGGTCTCGATGGGGCGGCTGTCGAGTGTCGCCAAGGCCATGGGGCCTTGGAGTGGGGATGATGGGTGTCGATCTAGTGCCAGCTGGTTGGGGACAGGCGGGAGGTTAGCGATCAGTGGTTTGTAACCCTCGCTTGGGGAGCTGGCGATGGGGGGGAGGGGGATCAACGGCTCCGAGCCAGGTGGCTTTTGGATCGCCATTGTTGTTGGTTGTCCTTGATGGGTGGTTGAGAACCTGTCAGCAAGGCATAAGGGGATCCAGGTGCCTGTGGCGACAACCCCCAACCAGAGGATGGCCCATGGGGCCGCTGGCTCGGAGCGAGAAGATGGAGGGAAGGAATGGGGACGGGGATCCATGGCAGGTGGGTTGATTAATTGTTATTATTGTTATCTCGTAGAATTTCAATTAGTGCAAGAATATTGACAACTCCGCTTAGGGGTTGAGTGAAGGCATTGAGTGCATCTGTTCCGATTGCCATCACACTGCGATTGACGATGATACTATCGCCATCGCGAAGTGGCGGGTTGCGGGGGCCACTCACGCCCTGACGATAATCAATCACGTAACGCCGGAGAGTGGCTGTTCCATCTCGATTGATCCTTACCAATTCCACGCTGTTCCGATTGGCTCGAAAGGGAGTCGGTCCACCAGCCGCGAGCAGAGCAGAATTCAGGGGGGTTCCGGCACGAAGCTGCAGTGCGCCAGGACTTTTCACTTCGCCAACCACATTGACAGTGATGGTAAGTGGCGAAAGGTTTGCAGCCGCAAGTTCCAGAACTTGGTCTGGAGGAGGAGCGGGTGCTCGGTTAACAATAATCGTATCGCCATCAAATAAAAATGGATTTTGTCGCTTATCTCCCTTTTGCAAAAGAGCGACAAGGTCTAGCTGGGTTTCCCTGACCTGGGATTTATCTCCTGGGACACGACGTTGGAGACGGACATCTCCCAAATTGGCGTTGAGGGTGATTCCACCCGCTTTTTGAATGGCTGTGACCACGGTGGGAAGGCCAGGAATCCCCGTGCTCTTTCCAACGACGCTGGATCCTTCTGAACTAGGGTTTAACACATAGAAACCTGGGGTTTCAACCTGGCCGACCACCGAAATTTGCATCGGCCGCGGCTGATTGAGTTGAAGCGATAATTCCGGTTGACGCAAATAGCGTCGGTAGAGATTGGTCAGCCAGCGGTTGGCTTGGTTTAAGGTTAAGCCCTCTAGAACCACAGACCCGATCATGGGCAGGGTTGTGCTGCCATCGTTGAGGAGTTGGAACGTGCCTCCGAGGCCAGTGTTGCCACCGGAGAGAAATCGAAGATCGAGAGCGTCGCCAGCGCCGAGAATATAGGCATCAAAATCGGAAGTTGACGTTGAGGCACCGTCTTCTGCCCTGTCCTTGGTCGCAGAGGGCGGCTCTAGGGTCGCTGCTCTCACGAGTGGGCCCGGGAGAGGGGTCACCAGTAGGATTGCGGCCAAGAGAGAGGGGATCTGCCGCCGTCTCGGCAACATCGTCTTAGTAGTGCGAATGGGAATTCCCATTGCATGGAAAGATTCTGACAGCTGGTTACACTAACTTGTTTCTGCCGCGCTCCCAGGGCCTTGCCACAGCTTGAAAAGCGGCTGCCGCGGGCTTCGAATGCGATCCAGATGTGGTAAAATGAAGAGAATTGTCGAGGAGATGCTTGAGTTTGACTCGCATCCCTGACAAATTTGTTGGGAATCATTATCTATGGTACAATTCTAGTCCTAGTTAGTTTGAGGTCTCTACATCAATTCAGCAATGCTCGTCCTGTGCCAGTCGAAAATTTTTTTACCACTACGATCTGCTTCGCGCATGAAGTTTGACATTGTTATTTTTGTAGCCAGTTCCCTTGCTCGACCACTACTTCTTACAAAAATCTTTGAACGACTTGTTTACTTAGCACAGTTTCAACATTGAACTCTAACAGCAATAGGGCAAAAAATGCTCCAGAGCAGGTGACCCGCTCGATGGAAGATGCATATCAGGCGGCCGCCTTGCCGGAATCTTCTGAACAAGGGCAGATACGCTTTGGCGAGTTGCTGCAAACGTTACGCCGCCGTCGCCGCCTGGCCCTAACCACCTTTGTCATCACCTTACTGGCGGGTGGGTTGCATACCGCTTGGCAGCGAGCCTATTTCCCTGTTTACCAAGGAGCGTTCAAGCTTCTCGTTAAGGATCCGATTGAGGATGACCGCGCTGGTGGAACGGAAATTGGCACGGTTGCCCTCCAGCAAAGTGGATCAGCAAACACGGCGACATTGATCCAAGTGTTGACGAGTCCCCTACTCCTTTCTCCCATTGAGCGGAGGTTGGGCTTGGGAGAAGGACAGTTGGGTCAAATCAGCATTTCCCAGCCACCCGGAGCCGCACCACAGGACGGGGTGCTTTTGGTGACGTTACGTTGGCCAGACCCTGGACAAGGATTAGAAATACTTCAAGAAGTTAGCAAGCAATACCTAACTTACTCCCTGCGCCACCGGCAAGAGAAGCTCAATCAGGGCCTGGCTTTTCTCGACCAGCAAGCTCCTGATCTGCAGGCACGTGTTGCAGCCTTGCAAAATAGACTAGCTGTCTTTCGACAAGTCAATGGTTTTGTTGAGCCCTCATCGCAAGCGAGCGCTATTCAAGGACAACAAGAGTCAATGGCCCAAAGTCTGAAGTTGCTTGAACAAGAGCAAGCCCGGTTGAAGGGCTTGATGTCAGCTGTGCAAAGCGGCCGTTCCTCCAGTGCTTCCTATCAACAGGCTGCCGTCGCATCTGCGCCTATGCCATCCCAAGGGGAAGCGAGCGCCGCTAACGCCCCAACAGCTCCCCAAACTCCTGAGGGCAGTAAGCCTGGAGGCCCGTTCACTGGACTTCTGCAGGATTTGATCTCTGTGGAAAAACAGCTGGCTGAGGCGGAGGCGATCTACACCGACGATGCTCCCCAGTTGCGGGAACTGCGGGCCATGCGCGACCGGTTGAAGCCGCTACTGAGGCGCCGGGAGCTGGACTCCCTTCAGACGCGCTTCAATGAAAACGAGGCCCAGATGGCCGAGATCCGCCGTCAGCTCGAGCAGTTGGCCCGTCGATTTCAGATCAGTCCGCTGCAGATGAAGCAGTACGAGGCTTTGCAGCAACAGTTGAACGTGGCCCGCGACAATCTGACGTCTTACATCAAGACTCGAGAGAGTTTTCGCCTCCAGGTTGCCCAGCGCACCGTTCCATGGAGTGTTCTGGTCCCACCGGCCTTTGGTGGGGCCCCGGTCCAGCCGGATGTGAATCGAGGCCTCCTGCTTTCTGCCTTGATGGGGGCGCTGGCTGGGGTCGGTCTGGCCCTCCTCCGAGATCGCCTTGACCATGTGTTCCATACCCCTAGGGATCTGAACGAAAGCTTGTCGACCCCGCTGTTGGGGGTGGTGCCCTACCTCCAGAGAACACCAGGGTTCAGCATTAGCCAATCGCTGGATTCACTGCCGGGTGGCGAGCGCTTTGCGATCAAGGAATCCCTCCGTAATCTCTTCGCCAACTTCCGGCTCTTAAGGGCAGACAAGGCCCTGCGCCTGGTTGCCATCACCTCCTCCACCCAGGGGGAAGGAAAGTCAACCACGGCTGCTCTCTTTGCCCTGACCTTGGCCCAGCTGGGTCGTCGGGTGCTGCTGGTGGACGCTGACATGCGCCGACCGATGTTGCACCGCTACATCGGGACAGATAATGACCAAGGTCTTTCCAGCTTGCTTACTGACCCCCAACTGAAAGCGGCGGATCTCGTTAAGTCTCTTCAATCCGGTTTGGATTTCATCAGCGCGGGTCCTGTTCCCCCAGATCCAAGCCAATTGCTCAGTTCAGACCGCTGTGGTGTGGTTGTCGAATTGATCCGTGAGCTGCCAGGGTACGAACTTGTGGTCTTTGATACACCCCCAGCCCTATTGCTGAGTGATCCTGTTTTGATGGCGGAGCACTTGGATGGCCTGATCTTCTTGGTGGGTTTGTCCAGAGTGAACCGTGACCTGCCAGCCCAAGCTCTTCAGCGTGTCAAGGATACGGGTGTGGATGTACTGGGGGTGCTTGCCAACCAGCCCGTGCGCAGTGCCGCCTTTGGTCAGCGTTATGGCTACGGTTATGGATACGGCTATGGTTATGGATACGGCTATGGCTACGGTTATGGGCAGCGCTCCGGCTATGGAGAATATGCCGAAGCCGCACAAATTCTGGAAGACATGGGTGATAGACAGACCAATGGAATAAAAACAAGCAAGCAGGAGTCGTCCAGTGTCGCCGTTGCAGAGAAAGAAGATCTCGGCTCGTTTGAGCTCCTTGAGTCTCCCAGACAGAAAACAAATAAGACCCGTTCCCGCTTCTCATTGCGTACTGTTTACCGCCGTATGATGCACTGGTTGGATGAACGTTAATCAGCGTTTTTGCCGCTGCTCTCCAACCACGACTTGATGCATCTCCATTTTGTTCAATCCTTGGAGCCCTTGCAAGGAGCAGGTCTTGGACAGGCTGCCTTGTCATTGCATCTGGCCCTGTCCAGGTTACGGTCAACATCTTCGATCCTTGTATCCACAAGAAGTCCACGCTTCACAAGCCAATGGCCTGGGGTCATCCAGGGGGTCCGCAGTGGTCCCACCAAGCTGTTTTATGCACCAGAGTTAAAGGCTTTGGTGCGGGAATCAATCGAGAATGTGGATTGGTTTCACGGTCATGGTCTTTATGTCTGGACCAACTATTGGCTTGGCGGGGAGGCTCGCCGTCGAGCGAAGCCTTTGGTTTACCATCCCCATGGATTCTTTGATCCATGGATCTTACGCCGCTCGAAAAGGCTGAAGCAGGTTGCTCACTGGTTGTTCGAAGATAGAAATATTGACCATGTGTGTTGGTGGCGAGCTCTTTCTGGTAAGGAAGCTGATCAGATCCGTACGGTCATCGGTCCTAAGGCGCGAGTTCAGATTATTCCGAATGGAATAGATCTAGATGAGATTAATGATGGAATGAATATTAGTTTTAACCCTGAACTTCATCCTTGGGCTATCCGCAAGAAGCCCAAGCGCGTATTGTTCCTTTCCCGTATTCATCCAAAGAAGGGATTGGATCTTCTGGTGTCTGTCTGGGCACGGCTAGCGATCGAGTTTTCTGATTGGGAATTGTTAATCACGGGCCCAGATGAAGGTGGTTACCAGGCAGTTGTTGAACGTATGATTCGGGCTTCTAAACTCAAAAATTCTTGCTGGATCCATCCATCGGTCACAGGGGCTGAAAAGCATGCGCTTTTTCGAACAGCCGATGTTTTTGTTCTGCCGTCCTATTCCGAAGGTTTTCCGATGGCAGTGTTGGAAGCCGCTGCCCACGCTGTTCCAGTTGTGCAAACGAATGAGTGTAATTTTCCGGAACTCACGGCTGTTGGAGCTGCGTGGCAGTGCCAACCTGAAAGGGACGATCTTGAGCTGGCTCTCCGTTCCGCCTTGGCAACGGATGATTCGGAGCGCAGGGAGCGTGGTCAAGCTGGCAGAACGTTAGTCATACAAAACTATGCCTGGCAATCCGTTGCCAAAATGTTGGCCGATGCTTGTCATTGATCCTTTGGACGAGCTGCAGCATCCAGTGTCTAAGAGCAGCTAGCTTCAGGATCAGGCCTGGTTGGTGATCTTGAATGGATCATTTTTCTTGGAGAGCGTGGGTCTGTCAGCTAAATTGTCTTCACCAATGCTTCCTCTCGGCAAGTAACCTCTCACCAACCCAGCTGGACAAATCACTCCCCCCTAATGGCCATGACCTTCTATTTTCATGTTTGTGCGTGTGGCCCCATCCTGACCAATCAATAGGAAGCCAATCGTTCACCTCCCTTGGCCTTCCATTCAATGCAGCCTGTGCATCCCGTCACGGGATGCCCCTGCTCTACCTTCACGCATTCTTGGAAACCAGTTGACGTCTTTCCAAAATCACTTCTGATGCCCCGCTCCACCGCACTCCTCCATCAGTCCAGCGATCCCAGTCAGCAGCTGTTGGTGCTGGAACCAAACCGTATTGAGAAACAATACTGGAAGGATCTCTGGCGATACCGAGAACTGTTTTTAATACTTGCCTGGAGAGATGTTGCTGTTAGGTATAAGCAAACGGCCTTCGGTGTGGCATGGGCACTAATCAGGCCATTCCTGTCGATGTTGGTGTTTACTGTTATTTTTGGCAATTTGGCGAAGTTGCCGACCGATGGAAATGCTCCTTACGCCATCATGGTTTTTGCCGCCATGCTGCCATGGCAATTTTTTGCCAGTGCCCTGGTGAGTGTGTCTACAAGTCTGTTGGGCCAGTCTGGACTCTTCAGCAAGGTTTATTTTCCCAGGTTGATTGCGCCAGCGGCAACACTGATTACTTGTTTCATCGACTTCGCCCTTTCGTTCATCATTCTCATCCTGCTGATGATTTGGTATCAGTATTGGCCGAGCTGGCGACTCCTAACCCTGCCCGTTTGGTTGATTGTCTTGTTTGCCTTCTCAATGGGCTCTGGATTGTTGATTTCAACCTGGATGGTACGCTATCGAGATCTTGGATTTCTTGTTCCATTTATGGTTCAGATTGGTCAGTACATAAGTCCTGTTGCTTATTCAACTTCGATCATTCCTGCCAAGTGGCAATTTGTCTATGCTCTGAACCCGATGGTGGGAGTTATCGAGGGATTTCGATGGGCTATTATTGGTTCAAGTTCTCAGGTCAACGGACTAAGTGTTAGCTTGTCTCTCCTTATTGTGGCAATTCTCTCCCTTGCTGGAGTTTTAAGATTCAGAGCGATGGAAAAAACATTTGTGGATGTAATCTGAACCATGGCAAATGATAACGATCTGGTCATCCGGGTAGAGGGATTGGGGAAGAAGTACCTTATCCAACACGAACAACCTGAGGATTATAAAACTCTTCGTGATTCTCTTTCCCACCATGTAACTTCCCTTGCCCGTTGGGCTAATCCCTTCACCTTATCCGGACAGATTCGAAGAGCTCGTCGACATGCTGCCCATGAGCGTGCCAGGGGAGAGGAAGACTTTTGGGCACTTAAGGATGTGAATTTTGAGATCCGACGCGGCGATCGCGTTGGTATCATTGGCCGAAACGGTGCAGGTAAAAGTACCCTTCTCAAGATTCTTAGCCGCATTACGGAGCCCACAACTGGTAGGGTTGAGATCCTCGGCAGAGTGGCCAGTCTTCTTGAGGTGGGTACGGGCTTTCATCCGGAACTTACAGGCAGAGAAAATATCTTTCTGAATGGTGCAATACTTGGGATGACTCGACGTGAAATCAAGTCCAAATTTGATGAAATCGTTGAGTTTGCTGAGGTGGATAAATTTTTGGATACACCCGTAAAGCGTTATTCAAGTGGAATGTATGTCAGGCTAGCCTTTGCAGTGGCGGCCCATCTTGAACCCGAGATCTTAGTTGTTGACGAAGTGCTTGCTGTTGGTGATGCCAGCTTCCAGAAGAAGTGTCTTGGAAAAATGCAAGATGTGGCTGATACTGAGGCCAGAACCGTATTATTTGTTAGTCACAATATGATTGCTGTCAATCAGCTTTGTAATTATGCGATCGCGATGCGAGCAGGCACGGTTGCGATGCGAGGAGAACCTCAGCAGATCATTAATGCTTACCTGAATGATGATCGTGCTCCTGTTTGTAGGGCGGAGTGGGAATCCCTGGAGTCCAGCCCCGGAGATGATCATTTCCGAATCAGAAAGATAGAAGTATTAAATGCGGAATCTCCGGATGAGGGACTCAGAATCGATAAGCCAATGATGATTCGATTGTTTTACGATATGTTGCGAATGCCAACAGACAAGATGCTGAGTATTGATATAAGCTTACATCTAAAAACTGCAGATGGATTTGTTGTTCTTGTCTCTGGAAATAAGCGTGATCTCAAGCAGATGCCTGTAAACTATGACGATGGTCGCCCGATTAGGTTGGTTGATACATGTATGATTCCAGCCAACCTTCTTAATGATACAACCTACACAATAGATGCTTATGTTCTGAGTAATTCTAACTGCCATCACGCCATTGCTAAAGATGTAATTTTATTTACTGTATCAGAGATTCAGCGAGAGGCGCTGAGTTTATGGAAGGCGGTCGGAGTGGTTCGACCACAATTAGATTGGACAACAGAACAATTGAGGGGGTAAAATTATTAGGCGTTACTATGCTGTGTGATTCCGGAGTTCTCTGACAATCAGTTGTTGATTTAGCAAAGACCAAGCTCCTTTGTGACTCTTTTAAGTTATCACCAAACCACCTGGCAGATGCGCATCGCATTTATTTCATCTGAATATAGCGGTCTACCTGGTAGCGGAGGTGTGGGAACATATTTTCATCATGCTGCGAGGTGTCTCAGTGCCCTCGGCCATGAAGTCGATGTCTTTACCAGAGGTGTTGATGGAGATTTGCCGACTGTTGAAGGGATTCATTACATTCATTTGGGCAGAGATCACCCTAGTCTGTTTTGTTACCAGGCTGCCTCAGCTCTGAGAGAGCGCCATCAACAAAAACCTTTTGATATTCTTGAGTATGCTGAACTAAATTCTGAAGGGTATCTTGCATCCGAACTCGTGCCTGAGATTGCCAGGGTTGTACGGATTCATGCGCCTAGCATTATCCTCAATCGCTACTTAGATTTCCCAAGAAGTAAATCAAGGATCTTAAGCGACCTGGTTAACAATGTCAGGTCTATCCTTGGCGCTGTCAAGTCTGGTATACCCACCCCTCCCCTGGCCTTTGAACCGGTCCATTTTCCATGGCCATCAGGTTCTGATGCTACAGAGAGAAGAGCTGTTAGCTCCGCCGATTTGGTGGTCGTCATGAGTGAGGAAATGCGCAACTTTGTTGTGAGGCATTGGTGGATAGAAGCAGAAACAATCATGAAAATCCCCAATCCTCTCATCCTCCCCGCTAATCCGGATGCCACAACTAGGGTTACCGCTTCTGGGAAGCAAACCATAGGATTTGCAGGGCGTCTGGAGCCAAGAAAGGGCTTGGTTGAATTAGCCTCAGCCCTGCAAGTCGTGCTACCACGGCATCCCAGCTGGACCGCTGAAATCCTGGGGAAGGATTCCCCCTCCTGTATCTCCGGGATCTCCTCCCTGCGCTTGGCGCAGTCTCATCTGAGGGGAATCAACGAACGGGTCTCCTTCATGCAAGAGGTGACCCACCAGGATGTTTTGGCCTGGTTGCCACAGTTGGAGATTTTTGCGTTCCCAAGTCTGTGGGATAATTTCCCTTATGCCATTCTTGAGGCCATGGCCGCGGGGTGCGCCATTGTTGCCTCAAACACAGGTGCAGTCCGAGAAATGCTTGGTTCCACAGGCATCCTTGTGCCGCCAGGCGATGCAGGCGCGCTAGTGAGGGCTCTTGATGGCTTGATGAAAGATGATGTGAAGCGAGCTCAACTTGGTCAACTTGCAAAACAGCGCTATCACGCTATCTATGCCCCATCAAGGGTCGCTAATGATATCGTGCACTCATATCACGTTGCGATTGATCGTGCAGCCAAGGCGTCCCGCCGTTGAGGTTTTATGTTTTTCCTTGATTGATTATTGACAATGAAACCATTATCGTTTCCTGTCCACAAATACACCCCTGAAAGTCCTCTTGCTCACCCGCGTCGGCTTTGGCGTGATATGCGTCTTGACCTTTGGACAGGGCGTGAGTTGGCCTGGCGTCTCGCCGTTCGTGACATCAGTGCACACTATCGGCAAAGTGCCCTTGGAATCATCTGGGCTCTGATCACTCCTTTGGCGACAACCGCGGTTTGGCTCTTCTTAAGCGCATCACAACTTGTGAGGGTTGCCCCGACTGAAATCCCGTACCCAGTATTTGTTTTTAGCGGAACCTTACTCTGGTCAATCCTTATCGATGCTTTGAATGCTCCTCTAACCCAAATTAATGTCAATAAATCTTTGCTTTCAAAAATTAATTTTCCCAGAGAGGCACTAATCCTTTCTGGGGTTTATCAAACGCTGTTTAACGCGCTTATCAAAGTTGTCATCTTGTTAGCGGTTTTACCTTTAATGAGAGTTCAGCCTGGCTGGAATGCTCTTTTCATTCCACTTGGGGTGTTGGGACTAGTCTTGATGGGAACATCTCTGGGTTTACTTCTCACACCTATTGGGACTCTTTACAGTGACATTGGCAAAGGTATACCATTGGTAACTCAGTTCTTGATGTACATGAGTCCTGTGGTCTTCCCATTGGCAACGGCTGGTTGGACCGCTAATCTTATGCGATTAAACCCCCTTACTCCTCTCATCCTTAATGCCCGAGTTGTTTTCACAGGCCAGCCATTTGTTTTTTTGTCAGATTGGTTTTTGTCGATCTCCGTTGCCATTGTTCTGCTAATTATTGCTTGGACTATTTATCGGCTTGCGATGCCAATATTGATAGAGCGCATGAGTGCGTGAGATTTAAATACTACCTTTATGAATAAGGGCATGCATGCAAATATTTACTTAGGGCGCCTTCAATTCTGAAGTTTCAAATTACATTGCTCCGGTTTTTTCCATCGGTCATCCGTGGAGTATAATATCATTTGATATCTTAGACAAACGCAATTCTGGGCATGGACTTCTGAAATGGAACATGATGTTTTGGTGAAAGTGGAGAACGTGAGTAAGCGGTTTTGTCGGAGCCTGCGACGTTCTCTTTGGTATGGCATTGAGGATCTTGCCACCGAGCTTTTGGGGCGGCGTTATATGGATGCTGGCCCGGCCGAAGAGTTGAAGTTGCGCAAGGATGAGTTTTGGGCAGCGAATAATATCAGCTTTGAACTCCGCCGTGGAGAGTGTCTGGGCCTGATAGGCCACAACGGTGCAGGAAAAACAACACTGTTGAAAATTCTCAATGGTTTAATTAAGCCTGACACAGGTTCTGTCGAAATGAAAGGACGTGTTGGAGCACTTATTGCATTGGGAGCAGGTTTCAACCCGATCCTTACAGGACGTGAAAATATCTATATTAATGGTGCCATTCTCGGCCTCGGCAAGCGTGAAGTTGATCGGAGAATAGATGAGATTATTGACTTTGCTGAGATTCGTCCATTTATCGACTCGCCTGTTCAAACATATTCATCTGGCATGGCAGTCAGACTAGGATTTGCAATAGCTGCGAAAACTGACCCTGATATTCTTCTATTGGATGAAGTCTTAGCGGTAGGAGATGCTGGATTTCAATCTAAATGCTTTAATACTATTGCTGAATTCCGCAAGCGCGGAACCGCGTTTATTCTGGTTTCGCATAATCTTCATATGGTATCAAGATATTCAGATCTCGTTCTTTATCTCAATCATGGAACGGTTGCACACTATGGGTTGCCTGAGGCGGGTATCCATAGATTTCTTTCTGACATGCATGCAACTGATGATATCAATACAGATATTGTTAAGCCTGATTGGTCAGTAACTCTTGGATCTGGGAAAGTGATTCTTAGTGCAGCACGGTTTCTTGATGCCCTGGGCGAGGAAACAAATGTCATTAATGCTGGAGATCCGATTACATTTGAAATTGATTTCGATTGTCGAGTTGAATTAAAAAACTCACCAATTCTTGATCTTGTTATACGGGACAAAGATGGTGTCCTTTACCAAGGTACTAATCTCAATGATGGCGTCTCCTTCCCCGCGCTTGTTCCAAGCTTAGGCAAATATACGATTAGTTTCGCCTCGGTTCCCGCCAACACAGAGTATTTAGATTTCTCTATTGCTCTGATCGACTCAGATTCGATCGAAGTATTTGATTGGAAGCGTAATATTCGCTTGGAAGTCCGAAGATCTGTGACTCAAACAGGGAGACTTTGCTTAAGACCAAAATGGATGATCTTGTCTAACTAGTATAATTTAGACCAATGAATCTTGGACATTCTTCCCGAAAACTGATGCGCATGCTGCGTTCGTCTCGGCAAAAACTTGAACTCCAGCAAGTTGAGAGGATTCTTTTGCGAGACGAGAATCCAGTTACAGAGAGGGCAGAGTCTCTTTTTGAGCAGTTGCAGTCCGCTTTTCAGCCTCTTCCAGAATACGGATATGATCCGGTCAGTGTTTTTAGGAGAGCTGTTGACCGAACCAGTGATTTGTTGAAGCTAGATCAGCTTGTATCGCCCGGAGCCAAAGGTTTAGATGTTGGTGCTGGTGATGGAATGCTTCCGATGCTACTACAAACTTACGGCCATGATATGACGTTAATAGATGTTGAAGACTGGAGGGTTGAAGTTGCAAAAGGACTCAAATTCGTCAAGGCAAACTGTTGTAACCAGCTACCTTTCGTCGACGGCACATTTGATTTTATTGTTAGTTACAATGCTTTCGAACACTTTCCCGATCCATCTAGGGCTTTCAGTGAGTTCATCCGGATACTACGTCCGGGAGGATTAATGCATTTTCGATTCAATCCACTATACTGTAGCCCTTGGGGGTTGCATGCATATCGAATGTTGAGAATGCCTTATCCCCAATTCCTTTTCTCCAAAGAGTTTATAGAGAATAGGTTGAAAATTACAGGTGTCTGGGATCTTGGCAAGCAAAGCTCTCAATTGCAACCACTTAATCAATGGAGGCCTGCACAGTTTGAATCTTTGTGGCAACGAAGCGATCTGACAGTTCTGACAAATGAGTGGCAAGTAGATGTTGGTCATCTAAATATGATTCGTCAATATCCCGAGTGTTTTCAGGGACGTGGGCTAACAATTGAGGATTTGACAAAGGCTGGTAGCATAGTAACCCTGCTCAAAGTTTGACTTATCGGTATCTATCAGCGTAGTTGTCTGCTCGAGGCGCAGTTGCTGAGCTCTTGGTTACAGCCTACTTCGTTGTCTTGCTCATGGGCCTCGTGGCCGGTTGAGATGTTGCATCATTCGCTCCGTTTAGTGGTGCTGGTATCGGCCCCTGAGCGTAGCTGATGCTAATGGCGTACAATTTGGGGCACCATTAGCATCAGCTACGGGGCCTGAACTATTTCTTTTTGGCAGGATTAGACTTCTCAAGCCGAGGATAGTTCATCTTGAAGACTTCTGGTTGTTTCCAACACCGGGTTGGAACGCTCCAGCGGCGCGGATTCTCCTCACGTGCCCTTTCATAGGTCTGCTGCCGAATGGTGAAAATCCCGTGGGCCTCTCCAAAGTGTTGCTGGTTGGGGGTGACACGCTTGATGCTACTGTGCCGATGCTGACCGTTGTACCACTCTACAAAGCATTCCACCCAACACCGAACGGCATCCAGACTACGAAATTGACGTGTTGGATGGCTCTGGTGATATTTGAGTGTTCTGAACCATGACTCAGGGTAAGCATTGTCATTGCTAACGCTTGGTCTGGAGAAGGAAAGTGAGATGCCAATTTCCTTCATCTTCGCTGCCAGCTTGTACGATCGCATCGGCATACCATTGTCTGAATGCAAGATTGCTGAGGTCCCCGACTCAATCCCCTCATTACGGCAAATACGGTCAAAGAAGTCACGGGCCAACAGCCTGCATTCACGCTCATGAACCTCCGCTCCCAAAATCCGTCTGCTCCACACATTCATCACCACATAAAGGAGTAGTGCTTCCCTTTGACAGGGCCGGGCACCAG
>JBKDSY010000083.1:0-7114 GCA_046340755.1 Cyanobacteriota bacterium | reverse complement strand
GGTGAAGCCCGCCACCACCGCCAGGGCCTCGTCGCGGCTCACGTTCTTGCAACGGCGACCGATCACCACCACTAGCTCCCCCTCGTAGTCGACCTGCTCACTGGCCAAGGCCGTGGGCAGGGTGATCGGCCCTTCCGGATCTTGCGTTGCCCCCGGCGATGTCATGAACACCACCGGCCGCTCCGGCAGGGCCGCGCCGGTTTCCGCCGCATGGCGCCGGTAGTTGAGGCCGATGCCGAAGATCGCCGTGGGCCGCACCGGCGCCAACACCCGCCCGATCCGCGCATCCTCCCCCGTGGGCGTCAGCTCGGAAAACAGGTCCATCCCAGGCCCCTCGCCATGGCCGGAGTCCTGCCCTCCTGGCGCGCTGCGATCAGCGCCGGATCCTGGCCCCCGCAACCGCTCCCAGCGGCCCGAGCCATCCCGGCGGGCCACCTGAGCGCGGCCTTCAGGATCGAGATACCGCATCCACGCCATGGCCCAAACCTCCAGCCCATCCGCCCACCGATCCTCCTCCCCCGGCCTCCAGCCCCTTACCCCTCCAGCGAGCCCGCCTTCACCTTCTTGCCCCGGGCGGTGGTGAGGTTGCGCAGGGCATCCGAGGCATCGTGGGGATCCAACGCCACGCTCACCAGGGTTGGCCCGGCGGTTTCCTGGATGAAGGTGTGCAGGGCCTCCCACAGCTCCCCTTCCAGCGCCACCCGCCGGGCAGCCAAAAAGCCCATGGCCAGGGCCAGGCCTACATGGTCCACCGGCGCCACATCGTTGAAGGGACCATCCAACATCGGACGCTCCGTGCCGTAACCGGCGTTGTCCATCACCACCACCAGGGCAGGAATCCGGTAACGGGCCAGGGTGGCCAGCTCGATGGCGCTCATCAGCAGGGCCCCATCCCCCACCAACACCAGGGGCCGCTGGTGGGGATGGGCACCCCAGGCCCCCACCGCCGCCGGCAGCGCAAACCCCAGGGAGGCCCAGTTGCCGCTGTTCAGGTATTCGTTGGCTTCCTTCAGGTGCAGGGCGAGGGAGGCGAAGGTGGCATCGCCGGTGTCGGCCAACACCACCGTGCTCTCCGCCAACACCGCGTCCACCGCCAACAGCAGCCGCCGCACCGTCACCGCCTGGTCGGCCACCGGCAGGAAGGGCTCCGCCGGCCGTGGACCCACCCTCGGCCGGTGGTCGCTGGGCCGCGCCGGCGCCGACGCTTCCCGCCACACCTGCAGCAGGGTCACCGGATCCAGGGTGTCCTGATCCCCCCGCACCCAGCGCAGGCCCCGCTCCATCTCCACCCGCAGGCAGGTTTCCGCGTTCAGCTCCATGGTGAACACGCCGGTGTCCAGATCGCTCAGGGGCATGCCCAGGATCAAGAGGCCATCGCTGCCCTCCACCACCTCCCGCACGGCCGCCTCGCCCATCGCCCCCTCGTAGACGCCGAGGTATTGGGGATGTTGTTCGCTGAGCAGGGATTTGCCGCTCAGACTGGTGGCAAAGGGCCAACCCTCCCGTTCGAGCAGCTCCTGCAACGCCTGTTGCAGACCGAAGCGGTGGATCTCCACCCCGGCGAGCACCACGGGCCGCTGCCGACTCCGCAGCCACTCCAGAATCGCCAGGCCCGTGCGTCGATGCAGCTCGGCCACCTGGGGGGGCGCGGGCAGGCTGAGGGGCGGCAGGGGCCGGGGCACCGGCCGGGTGAGGGAGTCGCGGGGCAATTCCAGGTAGCCCGGCCGCGACTCCCGCCGCATGGCTTCAAGCACCCGCAGGATCTTGTCCACCGCCGTGCGGCCCGAATCCAGGCAGGCCGTCTGGGCGCAGACCTCCTTGAAAAACCGCTCCTGGGTGTCGCTGGCTCGGATGCGGTGATGGAGCAGGGCATGTTCATCCGATTCCCGCAGCCCGGGCGCGCCGCTGATCACCAGCAAGGGCGACCGTTCCGCGTAGGCCCCCGCCACCGGGTTGAGCACCTTCAAGGCGCCCACGCCGTAGGTCACCACCGCCACCCCCAACCCCTGGAGGCGGGCATGGGCATCGGCGGCGAATCCCGCTCCCTCCTCCCCCGCCATGCAGATCACATCGATGGGCGAGCGCTCCAACCGGTCAAACAGCCCGAGCACGTAGTCGCCCGGCACCCCGTACACCCGGTTCACCCCCCGCTGCAGCAGGGCTTCAATCAGTTGGGAGGTGATGTCCATGGGTGAAGGCGGAAACCCAGGGGTGAGCTGAATGTAGGCCCTCCGTTCAGCGGGTTTGGGCCAGGGTGCGGCGCAGCTGGCCGCAGGCGGCGTCCTGATCCAGCCCCCGGCTGGCCCGCACGCTCACGGCGATCGACTGCTCCTGCAACACCCGCCGGAACCGATTCACGCTCTGGAGCGATGGCCGTTCAAATTCCTCTTCCTCGATCGGGTTGTAGGGGATCAAGTTGACATGGCTTTGGAAGCCCCGCAGCAGTCGCGCCAGGCCCTCCGCCTGCTCCGGCCCATCGTTGACGCCCGCCAGGAGGATGTATTCAAAACTCACCCGCCGTGAGGTCTGCTCCACATAGCGGCGGCAATCCTCCAGCAGCTGGGGCAGGGGATAGGCCCGGGCCGTGGGGATCAGTGCCTCCCGCAGCCGCTGATCCGGCGCATGCAGGCTCACCGCCAGGGTGAACTGGGCCCGGCCCAACACGGCCAGGGCCCGCTCCGCCAGGGTCGGCAGGCTGCCGGGCACCCCCACCGTGCTCACCGTGATCTGCCGTTGGGCCATGCCCAACTCGCGGCACAACACGTCGATCGCCGCCAACACCACCTCCGTGTTCAACAGGGGCTCCCCCATCCCCATGAACACCACGTGGGTGGGGCGCCGCTCCATGGCCTCCCGCACGCTGAGCACCTGATCCACAATCTCGTGCAGCGCCAGGGAACGGGCCAGGCCCTCCTTGCCCGTCGCGCAGAAGCGACAGGCCATCGGACAGCCCACCTGGGAACTCACGCAGACCGTGAGCCGATCCTCATTGGGGATGCCCACCGTTTCCAACCGCAGGCCATCGCTGGTGGCCAACAGCAACTTGGTGGTGCCATCCGTCGCCACCCGGCGGTGCACCTCCTCCAGGCGACCGATCAGGGGCCGGCCCAGCTGGGCTTCCCGCTCCCCCAAGGCCTCCCGCCAGGCCTGGGGAAGCACGGTGATCGCGGCGATGTCGCGGGCGCCGTGGCGATAGAGCCAGTCGTGGAGTTGACGCCCGCGGAAGGCGGGTTGCCCCTCCGCCACCGCCCAGGATTCCAACTCCGCCAGACTCCGCCCCAGCAGCGGCCCGTTCACCGGTGGATGAGGAGGCCGTGCCCCAGCTTCCATTCCACGATCACCAGGGCGATGAAGCCGAGCATCGCCAGTCGACCGTTGAGCAGCTCATTGTGGGGGTGAAAGCCCCAACGGGGCCGGTAGCGCTTGGGAACGGGGGTGCCGAGATCGGTGGTTTCAGTCGTCACTGAGCAGGCCCTCCTCCTGGAGATCCTCCAGGGCGTCAGGATCGGGGAATTGATCCTCCACCAGACCCTCCTCCTGGCTGGGGCGGGCAAAGGCCGCGAAGCCACTGGTGGAGGCCTCCAGGCCGTGGCGGCTGCGGCTGGCCTCCAGATCCTCGTCGGAGGGGTCGTCCAACACGGCCACGTTCACCGGTGGGGCCGGCAGGTCAACGGTGTAGTCGGGACGCAGGTTCTGCATCCGGCGGTAGCCCGCCGCCTCCTCTTCCAGGATGTCGGGATGGGGACCGGCCTCGGCCCGCAGCTCCTCCTCGAAGCCACTGAACCCGGTGCCAGCGGGAATCAGGCGGCCGATGATCACGTTTTCCTTGAGGCCCCGCAGCCAATCGCTCTTGCCTTCGATGGCCGCTTCCGTCAACACTCGCGTTGTCTCCTGGAAGCTGGCGGCAGAGATGAAGCTGTCGGTGTTGAGGGAGGCCTTGGTGATGCCCAGCAGCACCGGTGTGAATTCCGCCGGTGCGCCACCGGTGATGGCCATGGCGGAATTCACCTGCTCCACCTGACGCAGTTCGATCAGTTCTCCAGGCAACAGGGTGGTGTCGCCAGCGTCTTCAATCCTCACCTTGCTCGTCATCTGACGCACAATCACTTCGATGTGCTTGTCGTCAATCGAAACCCCTTGGGATTTGTAGACGTTCTGCACCTCCTGCACCATGCGGAATTGCAGTTTGGAAATCGCTTCCTGGGCTGCATCCATCGTGGGTTTGGAGCTACGGAGATCTTCAAAGAAGCACTCCAGCAATTCATGGGGATTGATCGGGCCGTCGGTCAGGAGCTCACCGGCTCGCACCTGTTGCCCATCGCTGACCATCACCGTGCGGCCCAACAGAATCGGATAATCCGTGATCGCATCGTCCGACTCAATCACCGACACCGTGATCGAATCATCGTCCTCTCCCTGTTTGATCTGAACCGTGCCACTCTTGCGGCAAAGAATGGCTGAATCCCGGGGGCGCCGGGCCTCCAACAACTCTTCAATACGCGGCAGACCCTGCACAATGTCACCGGTTTTCTGCCGTTCAAACACCAACAGAGCCAACCCATCCCCCCGTTGCACCAACTCGCCATCGCGAACGTGCAGCACGGAGTCGGGCGACACCATGTAGGGACGGCCAAGGCGAATGGTGATCGCCTCCGGGGTGATGGTCTCCACCTGGCCGCAGCAGGGGGCGATCAATCCATCGCCGATCACATCGCCCTCCACCACCCGATCCGCCAGGGACACGTTCGGTTGAATCCCGGCCAGATCGATGGTGCGGGTGTCACCGGAGCGTTCCACGATCAGGCGGCGAATCGGTTCGTCGGCGATGGCGTCGGGCAGTTGCACCACCCCATCCTCCTTGCAGAGGATCTGGGTGGTGGCCACCACATCGCCGCGCTTGACGGCCACCCCATCCTCCACCTGCAGTTCGGTGTGGGTGGAGCCGTGGCTGGCATCGGAGAGGGTGTCCCGCCGCACCAGCAGGGTTTCGAGGATCACCAGCTGGAGGCGATCGATGGTTTTGGCGCGCTTGTCGGCGATGGCTTCCACGTCCACCGTCATCTGGGGCGTGGTGTCGAAGGTGTCCAGGATCAACTGGGTGCGCAGCAGTTCCACCCCCTCCACGGATTTCACCAGCTCCCCATCCTTGAAGGTGAGCCGCTGGGAGGCTCTCAAGCCCAGGGACGGTCCCCCGGGTTGCTTGACGGCAACCGATTCCGGCAGGTGGGCCTCATCGGGAATGAAGTACTCCTCCACGGACCGCAGCAACAGGGCTCCGCCCTGAGTGGTGTCCACGGCCTCCACAAAAACCATGGCCTCAGCCGTGATGCCAGGGGCGATTTCTTCGCCCGGATTCACCATCAAACCGTCTTGATAGCGGCTGAGAACCTTGCTGTCAGACAAGAGATGCAAGGTGCCGGAACGCACGATGATCTCGCGGAGAATGTCATTTTTCTGCGTCACGGTCACGATGCCC
Organism: Cyanobacteriota bacterium; assembly: GCA_046340755.1. Classification (GTDB taxonomy): domain Bacteria; phylum Cyanobacteriota; class Cyanobacteriia; order PCC-6307; family Cyanobiaceae; genus Cyanobium. The sequence continues at coordinate 1,638 of JBKDSY010000083.1, read as the reverse complement.
GCGGTCTGGCTGAAGATGTCTTTCACCACCTCCGTGCCCGCCTCAATCCACTGACCGTCTTCAATCATCAGCAAGGAAATGTCCTTGTTGATTTCGTGGGTTTCCTGGGGGATCCACAGCAGGGTTCCGCCTTTGCTCACCTCGAAACCATGCTTGGCAGAGCGAGCTTTCTTGATCGACAGCCCCGGGGAGAACTTCACCACACCACCGGTCTTGGTGCGGAACCGGTCATCCGCCAACTCGGCGATCACCTCACCGGAGCTGATCTTGCTGCCTGGAGCGGTGCGCAGCAGATACTTCGCTCCCTCCTTGTCTTCCAGGTGCCAGATTTCACCAGAGTGGGTGGATTCATGCACCAATTTGCATTCCTTCAAGGTCAGACTTGTGGTGACAATCTGAACCTCGCGAGAATCGCCCGCCGATTCCCGTAGACGAACCGCGCCGCCATACTCACTCACCAGACGGCTCTCGGCCAACACCTCCCCGGTGTGCACCAGCTTCCCGCCTTCCACCACCGGTTGGGCGTTGGGTGGCAGGTTGTAGACATCTCCGCTGAACACCCAGAGACGACCCAGCCGTTGGGCTTTGTGGGTGATGTTCCCCTGGCGGTCCGTCACCTCGCGGGGTTGAATCACGTCTTCAAAGCGCACCTGACCGGCCAGATCACAGATCACATCCTTGGTGGCCTTCTCCACGCTCTTTTTCACCTGGGCGCCCGAGGAGATCTGGGCGAGGATCGTGTCGGAGATCACCTCCTGACCATCGTTCACAAACAGGATCGAGCCGGCGGTGATGTCGAGCTTCTGCAGCTTGCCCTTGTCGGTCGGCTTGAGCTGGAGCGGGAAATCCACTTCGGCCAGGTGGGCTTCCACCCCATGGGGCGTGCGGTGGGGACGCACCCGGGCCTTGGGACCGAATTCAACAATGCCGGCGCAGAGGGAGCGCACCACGCCCGTTTCCGCCGTGGACACACCACCGGTGTGGAAGGTGCGCATGGTGAGCTGGGTGCCCGGCTCGCCGATGGATTGGGCCGCGATGATGCCAACGGCTTCGCCCAGATCCACCAGCTGGTTGTGGGCCAGGGCCCAGCCGTAGCACTTGCGGCAGACGGAGCGGGAGGCCTCACAGGTGAGGGGGGAACGCACGAGCACCCGACGGATGCCGGCCTGTTCCACGGCACGGCTGAGGGCGGCGTCAATTTCCGTGTCCCGCGCCGCGATTTCATTGCGATCGCGATCCAGGATCGGCTCGGCGGCCAGACGGCCAATCAATTTGCTGTAAAACCGCCCCTTTTCATCGGCATCAATCACAATGCCGCGGGTGGTGCCGCAATCTTCCTCGCGCACGATCACATCCTGGGCCACGTCCACCAGGCGACGGGTCAGGTAGCCCGAGTCGGCGGTGCGCAGGGCGGTGTCCACCAGGCCCTTGCGCGCGCCGTAGGAGGAGATCACGTATTCCGTGACGGTCAGGCCCTCGCGGAAATTCGTGCGGATCGGCAAGTCGATGATTTCCCCTTGGGGGTTGGCCATCAAGCCCCGCATGCCCACCAACTGACGCACCTGGGACATGTTCCCCCTGGCGCCGGAGTTGGCCATCATCCACACGGAATTGAGTGGATCGTTGTCGTTGAAGTTG
>JBKDSY010000082.1:0-31732 GCA_046340755.1 Cyanobacteriota bacterium | reverse complement strand
ATGACACCTACATCTCCTTGGCGACCCAGTATCTCGGGAACTCCATGCGTTGGACAGAACTTGAGAGTCGCAACCCTGTCAAGCCCACGGAGCTGAGAACGGGCATGGAACTCTTCGTGCCGGCTGATTTCAGGCATCCCTGAGGCTTGGACATCCGGCTGGTGGGGCGCGTCCTGATCAGTCCATCAAGCCACCAGATCCAGTCGCCCCATCAACCCCAGGGCCTCCGGTCGATGGCGGGCAACGGTGAAGCCCGCCTGCAGCGCCAGGTGTTCCTGCTCCCGCCCCGAGGGGAACCGCTTCAAACTCTCCTCCAGGTAGGCATATTGCGGCTCCAAACCCACCAGCGCGGCCACGGGCACCACAACTCTGCGCAGATAACCGCTCTGGAAGTGGTTCAGCGGATCCGCCAGTGGATCGGCGGGATCCGGGCGATTGAAGTCGAGCACCGCTGCCCGTCCGCCCGGCCGCAGGAGCCGCCGCAACTCCCGCAGCCCGGCAGCCGGGTCGGCCAGGTTGCGCAGGCCGTAGGCCATGGCGGCCCCATCCGCCCAACCCGCCGGCAAACCAGTGGCCATGGCATCCGCCTGCAGCCAACGCACGGGCAACCAGGGTTGGCGCGCCGCCCGGCAACGGGCCTGCTCCAGGGGAGCCATGGCCGCATCGAGCCCGATCACCTCTCCACCGGGACGGACCTGTGACGCCAACAACAAGGCCAGATCCCCGGTACCGCAGCAGAGGTCCACAAACCGTTCACCGGCCCGGGGCGCCAGGGAGGCCACCAGGGTGCGTTTCCAGTGGCGGTGGAGGCCTGCGCTGAGCAGATCGTTGAGAACGTCGTAGCGAGGGGCGATGCGCTCGAAGATCTGACGAACCGCTGCCGGATCAGCGGCGCTCAAAGGGGAGGCCTCCCTTGCAGGGGAAGGGACTCCCAGGGCGTGGTGGTCTGCCACCCAGCCTTGATCTCACTGGCGTCTCCTCGGACGGAGATGGGTTCCAGGGAGGAGAGAGGGGGGTGGAGGGAAAAACTCTCCGGGCTGGTGAAGGTGAGCACCATCACCGTGGAGAGGCCAACTGCAGCGGAGCACACCATGCAGCCAGCCAACATCAGGGAAAAATCCCGGCGATCATTGGCCGCCTGCATGAGCTGAAGCGCCCAGGCCACCAGGCCAACCACGGCGGCCACCATGGCCAAGGCCAGCCAACGAATCAAAGGTGGGGGCAAGCCGAAGAGAGCAGACACGGAGGGCCTGGGTATCGGTAAAGGAATTTGACTGGATGTTACGAAGTCAATGGGGTCCGCCGAGAGGGTGGAGACGGGGCCACCCGCGGTTCAGGCCCCACCCTCCGTCTCCAGGGGGCGCACGGGGAGCCCTCGGGCGAGCAGATCGTTCTTGATGTCCTCAATGCTCAGCACCCCGTCATGAAGCAGGGAGGCCAGCAGGGCCGCCGCCGCCTGGCCTTCCTTGAGGGCCGCGGCGATGTGGGCAAGGGTTCCCGCTCCCCCCGAGGCAATGACCGGCACCTCCACCGCTTCCGCCACGGCCCGGGTGAGCTCCAGGTCATACCCAGCCTGGGTGCCATCTCCATCCATGGAGGTGAGCAGGATCTCGCCCGCGCCCAGGTCCGTCACCTGGCGCGCCCAGGCCAGCGCGTCCAGCCCCGTGTTCTCCCGCCCCCCCTTGACAAATACATCCCATCCGGGGCGTCCCTGGCGGCGGCGGGCATCGATGGCCACCACGATGCATTGGCAGCCGAAACGTTCCGCTCCCCGACGCACCAAGTCTGGATCCCGCACCGCGGCGGAATTGAGGCTCACCTTGTCGGCTCCAGCCCGCAGCAGGGCGGTGATTCCCTCGACTTCGCTGATGCCACCCCCCACCGTGAAGGGGATCGTGACGGCCTCGGCGGTGCGGCGCACCAGATCCACCAGGGTGTCCCGTCCCTGGTGGCTGGCGGCGATGTCGAGGAACACCAGTTCGTCGGCCCCGCTGGCGCTGTAGCGGCAGGCGAGCTCCACGGGATCGCCCGCATCCCGCAGGCCCACGAAGTTCACGCCCTTGACAACCCGGCCATCGGCCACGTCTAGGCAGGGGATGATGCGTTTGGCGAGCATCGCTGGCGGCGGGGGGGAAAGGGGATCAAAGCTGGTAATGTTGCTGGGCTTTTTTCATGCGGTCCATGACCCAGACTGCCATCACCGTCGGCTCCAAGGTGCGGGTCCTGCGGGTGCGCGACCGCATCCCCGCTGATCTGGTGGCCGCCCTCAAGGCCGACCCCACGGGAACCGTGAAGGAGTTCCGTGTCACCGATGGTAAGGGCATCGGCGTGGTGGTGGATCTGGCCGGTGGCCAACGGTCCTGGTTCTTTGAAGACGAGATCGGCCCCGCCTGATCCACCCATCCGTAGAGGCCCCCTTGACAGAGAACGCAGATCAACACCTCAGTTCTGAGGACGTCAGCACTTCTCCGGAGATGGGGGCTTCCCCGACATCCCCAACCCGTGGTGGGGAGGCGGGTCGGGCAGCTCGGCAACTGTTGGGCATGAAGGGAGCCGGGGAGACCAGCACCCTCTGGAAGATCCGTCTCCAGCTGATGAAACCCGTCACCTGGATCCCCCTGATCTGGGGAGTGATTTGTGGGGCCGCAGCCTCCGGCGGCTTTCAGTGGCGCTGGCCCGACGTGCTCGCCTCCCTGGCCTGCATGCTCATGAGCGGTCCCCTGTTGGCGGGTTACACCCAAACCCTGAACGACTACTACGACCGCGAGATCGACGCCATCAATGAGCCCTATCGCCCCATTCCTTCTGGAGCGATCCCCCTGGCTCAGGTGAAGGTGCAGATCCTGGTGTTGTTGGTGGCGGGTCTGGCGGTGGCCTGGGGTCTCGACCTCTGGGCCCGTCACCAGACCCCGGTGCTCCTGCTGCTGGCCCTGGGGGGCTCCTTAGTGAGTTACATCTACTCAGCGCCACCCCTGAAACTCAAACAGAACGGCTGGCTGGGCAATTATGCTCTGGGGGCCAGCTACATCGCCCTGCCTTGGTGGGCCGGTCAGGCGTTGTTTGGCCAGCTCACCTGGGCCACCGCCCTGCTCACTTTGGCCTATAGCCTTGCCGGTCTGGGCATTGCCGTGGTGAATGACTTCAAGAGTGTCGAGGGGGATCGGGCCCTGGGCTTGCGCTCGTTGCCGGTGGTGTTCGGCACTGAGCGGGCCAGTTGGATCAGTGCGGCGATGATTGATGGCTTCCAACTGGCCATGGTGGTGGTGTTGATCGCGATCGGCCAACATCTGGCAGCGGTATTGCTGGTGTTGTTGATTATTCCCCAGATCACCTTTCAAGACATCTGGTTGCTCCGCGATCCCGTGGCGTTTGACGTGAAATACCAGGCCAGTGCCCAGCCTTTTCTTGTCTTGGGCATGCTCGTCACAGCCCTGGCCATTGGCCACAGCTCCCTGATCCACTCCAGCCTGGAGGCCCTGCCCCTGTGAGCCAGCTGTCCCCATCGCTTCACCGGCAGCGCTCCGAAGGCTCCTCGGTGGAGGGACGGGAAGCTCGGCCGACTGCCCCACTGTGGCGCCCCGCCGCCCTGGCCCTGGCCCTGGGGGGTTCCCTGGCCCTGGGCCAATCCTTGCTCAGCACCGGTGTCGACTCCCTTCTTCCCGATGTGAGAGGGATTCGCAGTTTCAACCGTCCGGGCACCCTCACGGTGTTGGCCAACGATGGATCCGTGCTTTACAAGCAGGGGCCGGCAACCCGGGAGAAGCTGCAGCCCGGCAAGATGCCTCGGCTGGTGCAAAAGGCTTTCATCGCCGCGGAAGACCGGCGCTTCTTCAGCCATGACGGCATCGACCCGGTGGGCATTCTTCGGGCTGTGATGCGCAACATCAGCCAGGGTTCGGTGGAGGAGGGCGCGAGCACCATCACCCAACAGCTGGCCCGCATGGTGTTCCTCAGCCAGGACCGCACCCTGATGCGCAAGCTCAAGGAGGCGGCCCTGGCCGGCAAGATCGAGCGTCAATTGAGCAAGGAACAGATCCTTGAGCAATACCTCAACTTTGTGTATCTCGGCTCCAGTGCCTACGGGGTGTCCGATGCGGCCTGGGTGTACTTCTCCAAGACACCCGACCAATTGACCCTGCCGGAGGCGGCCCTGATCGCCGGCCTGCCCCCTGCCCCCACGGTCTATTCCCCCCTGGTGAACCCGGAACTGGCCCTGCAGCGCCGGGCGATTGTGCTCAGGCGGATGCGGGAGGCTGGCTTCATTGATGATCGCCAGCTGATGGAGGCCCAAGAGGCCCCGCTGGGCCTGAAGCCCTCCGAACCAAAGTATTTTGTCAATCCCGCCCCCTGGTTCATCAGTTGGCTGGAGCAGGAGCTCCCCACGGTTCTCACCAAGGAGCAGTTGGAGGTGGGGGGCCTGACGGTTCGCAGCAGCCTCCATGCAGCTTGGCAGGCTGCCGCCCAGGCAACGATCAAGAAAAGCGCCAGTGCGGGCATGGAGGGTGCCCTGGTGTCGATGGAGCCGGGCACCGGCCTGGTGCGGGCCATGGTGGGAGGACAGGATTGGAACCGCAGCCAGTTCAACCGGGCCACCCAGGCCCTGCGTTCGCCTGGCTCCACCTTCAAGTTGTTTGCCTACACGGCGGCCCTGCGCTATGGGTTGACACCCCAGGACACCATCAGTGCCCGGGAACGGTGTTACACCGATGGCTGGCCCCCCAAGCGGTTCTGCATTCCCGGAACGGGGGGGGCCATCACCCTTAAGGATGCCTTCACCCGTTCCGTCAATACGGCGGCGGTGGCCACGGCGGAGAAGGTGGGATTTCCCCGGGTGATCGACACGGCCCGGCTCCTGGGCATCACCGGCGACATTGGCGAATACCCGTCCATGGTGCTCGGCGCCAATGAAAAAACGGTTCTGGAGATGACCGCGGCCTACGCGGCCATCAACAACCGGGGGCTGTTTGTGCTCCCCACGCCCTTCGAGGAGATCATCGGCCCCGACGGCCAACGCCTCTACAGCCGCGCCCAGCAGGCCAAGCCCCCGCGCCGCGCGGTGAGCAGTGATGTAGCGGATGCCATGACGTCCATGCTCCAGAGCGTGGTGCGCAACGGCACCGGCGCCGGAGCCGCCCTGCCCGACCGCCCCGTGGCCGGCAAGACAGGCACCGCCGAAGGGGCCCGCGATCTCTGGTTCATCGGCTCCATCCCCCAGCTCACCACGGGCATCTGGTTTGGCTATGACCAAAACTGGAAAACGGGCAGCAGCAGTGCCCAGGCCGCCTATGCCTGGGGCGCCTACATGCGGGAGGTGACCAAGGATCTTCCCGTCAAGCCGTTCCCCCCCGAGCCAGCCCTCACCAGCAGGTTCGTCCCCTACGTGCCGCCCAAGAAGCGCAAGAGCAGCGAGGGCACCCCGGGGAGCCCCGCCACCCGGGAGACGCGCTGGGACACTCCAGATCTGACCAACCCCGATCCTTTGCTGGGAGAGCCCCAGCGCCGCTGGACCCCCCCCACCGATGACGCTCCCCAGCAGGGCCGCAGCTGGGCCCCGGAGGAGCCCCGTCGCTGGGAACCCCGCAACGAGCCGGAGCCCTACACCCCACCAGCGGTGACCCAACCCAGCGCCCCCGCCACCACCCCCATGTCCCCAGGCCCGGCGGCGGACGCCCCGCCCCCCATGGCACCACCCTCCCCGCCCCCTCCACGGCCCCCCCCACCCGTTCCGGTCGCCATCCCCCCACCCCCCCCACCCCCGGCTCCCTGATCCCGCAACAGGGCGGCATAGAACCCATCGCCAGCCCCTGGCCGCGGCCACCACTGCATTTGCTGCTCCAGTTGCCAGTGGAACTGCTCGGTCATGAACCTGCCGATCTGTTCCTGGTTTTCCCCGGGATGCACCGTGCAGGTGGCATACACGAACCGTCCTCCTGGAGCCAGCAGCGGCGCCAGGCGCTCCAGAAGGCTCGCCTGGAGCGTCATCAGCTCCGCCACTGATTCCGGGGTTTGTCGCCAACGGGCATCGGCATGGCGTGCCAGGGTGCCCAGACCCGAGCAAGGGGCATCCAGCAGGATGCGATCAAAGCTTTGTCGCAGGTTCGGCTGAGCCTCCAGGAGGGTGCTGGCATCGGCCACCAGGGGGTGCAGGGCCGCCAACCCCAGCCGCTGGCCATTGGCCTCCAACCGCCGCATCCGTTGGGCGGAGCGGTCGACCGCCCACACTTCTCCCCGATCTCCCATGTGCTCCGCGCAGTGGGTGGCCTTGCCACCGGGGGCGGCACAGGCATCCAGGATCCTCTCCCCAGGTTGGGGATCCAGAAGGGGCACGATGCGCTGGGCCTGGCGGTCTTGAACGCTCCAGTGGCCCTCGCCGTAGCCCGGCAGGGTGCGCGGGTCACCGGGGCGATCCAGCAGGGTGATCCCTTGCGGCAGGTCGGGCAGGGGGTCGGCCCTGAGGCCAGCTTGGGCCAAGCGGGTGATCAGCTCGGTGGGAGTACAGCGCAGCGGATTGACCCGGAGGTCGAGGGCGGGTGGGGTGTTGCAGGCCTCTCCAAACAACTCCGCCTCGCCTGGCGTGCGCCAGCCCACCAGCTCCTCCGCCAACCAGAGGGGGAGGGAGTGGCGCAGGGCAAGGGAGCCCGCGGCGGTCTCCGGAAGGGTCAGGCCTTGCCATGGGGCGGCCATGGGGGGAAGTCCTTCCCGCTGACGTGCCACGGCCCGCAGGAGTCCATTCACCACGGGGGCCAGGCGATCGAGGCTCCCCTCCCGGGCCAGCTGCACGGTGGTGCTCACCGCCGCGGAGACGGGAACACGCCCCAGACACAGCAGCTGGTACAGCCCCACATGGAGGAGCCAGCGCAGTTTGGGAGGTTGTTTCTCGGCCGCCAGCCGCCCTTTGGCGGTGATCCAGGCATCCAGCAGGGTGCGCTGACGGATGGCTCCATAGGCCAGGTCGGTGGCCAGGCCCCGGTCGCGCGTGGGCAGGGAGCTCTGGTGCAGGGCCCGCTCCAGGGCCGCGTCCGCGTAGGCGCCAGCGGCCACCGCCTGCAACACCTGCCAGGCCAGGCGTCGGGGCGCGAGCCCGATGGATGTCGACTCCGCCTGCGCCGATCCTTGCGGCCCCGGAGCGCCAGCCTCAGCGCCGGATGGGACCACCGGGGTGGGGAACGACTGAGGCGCGGAGGGACTCCCCAAGGGGTGAATCGGCAGCGATCCCCAGTCTTAGCGCCGCGTCTCCAGCCCCTTCGGCGGGCCCTCGCCAGCGATGGCGGGCCAGGGGCAGCCGCCCCTGGTCATCCACCGGGATCCCTTCCTCGCGCAGCAGGGCCGCCTGAATCCAATCACTGCCTTCCCGGGCCAGGCTCAGGCTGATCTGGCCCCGGGCGTTCACCACCCGCTGCCACGGCAGATCGGAGGGCAGGGGAAGGCGCCGCAGGGCCCAGCCCACTTGGCGGGCACAGCCCCAGGCCCCGATCAGCTCCGCAATCTGGCCATAGGTGGCCAACTGACCCCGGGGGATGCGGGCCACCATGGCGTAGACCCGCTGGTCAAAGGTGGGCTCCACGGGAACGCTCCAGCCATGGCGGAAACTCTGCAATGGGCTGGGGCCGTCCGGGCGATGGACCGGGCAGGATCAACGTTGACCGTTGCCTGGGACGCCCGCCGATGGCCCTGCTGCCCCGCCGCTTCGCCCGTCTCCAGGCGGTGTTGGATCGACGCATGGCCAATCTCACCGTGCTCGTGGAGCAGGTGGAGAAACCCCACAACTTGTCGGCGATCCTGCGCACCTGCGATGCGGTCGGGGTGTTGGACGCCCATGCGGTGTGCCGGGGGGGGCGCCTGCCCACGTTCAACAGCACCGCCCAGGGCAGTCAAAAGTGGGTGCCCTTGACTGTGCATGCCTCCATAGCCGAGGCGATGACGGCTCTGAAGCAGCAAGGGTTTCAACTGGTGGGCACCCACCTGGGGGTGGAAGCGGTGCCCTACGGACAGGGTGATTACACGGGCCCCACGGCCTTCGTGCTCGGGGCGGAAAAGTGGGGACTGAGCGGGGAGGCCGCCGCTCTGGTGGACCAGGCCGTGTTCATCCCGATGCGGGGCATGGTGCAGTCGCTGAACGTGTCGGTGGCGGCGGCCACCCTGCTGTTTGAGGCCCTGCGCCAGCGTGAGGCTGCTGGGTTGGTGCCGGAGCGGGGAGAGGGAGTGCCCCAGGAACGCTACGGAGCCCAATTGTTTGAATGGGCGTACCCGGAAGTGGCCCAATGGTGTCGCCGGGAAGGGCGCCCCTATCCAGCCCTGGATGGGGAGGGGGAGATCCTGGAGGCTTTGCCACGCACAGCCCGGTTTCGCTGTTGAATCCAGCGAGAGTGTCAGGGCTTGGGCCCTTGTTCGAAGCGGGACGCACTGGGCAGCCAGAGGGCCAGGGCCAAGGCGGCAAGTTCAAGGAACAACCAGCGACCCCCGAGCAGCACCACCATCACGGCGGTGATGGCAAAAATTTTCTCCAGCAGACCGATGACATCATCGCTGTGGTTGTCCCCCATGATCCAAAGCACGCTGCCAGCGATGAGCAACACCAGATCCATCCACCAGGGCATGGTGCGCCACGAAAAGAATCAGCTTAGTCTGGTGATGCTCAAGAGCAACTCCAATCCATCGGCGAATCCCAAGCATCCCACCGTGGCAAGGGCATAGACAGGCGATGGTGGGTTTAGCTTGTTGAAAAGCGTCCAACTCCGATGTCGTCCATCGAAGAGAACCGTCAAGCCGACATGCAAGTGCGGCTTGTGGATGGCACACTCATTCATGTTCCTGGTGGCCTGCAGTTGCTTACGACATATGTGTTGCGCGAGCAGGGTGATTGGTTTGAAGATGAAATCAAATTCTTACGCAACCTCGTTCAACCGGGTCAGACGGTCATTGATATTGGTGCCAACTATGGCGTCTATGCCCTGAGCCTGGCCAGGCGTGTGGGGCCAGCGGGTCGGGTTTGGGCCTTCGAGCCCGCCACCGATACGGCAAATTTCCTTGCCGCAGCAATCGAAGCCAATCACACCCCCTGGGTGTGCATGGAGCGGCTGGCCTTATCCGATCACGAGGGCTTGGCCTGGTTACGCAAGCCCGGTCAATCCGAACTCAATCGTCTTGCCGCTCCCGCTGCCCCTGGCTCGCCGGTTGATGTTGGTGAATCGGTCCAGGTGACCACATTGGATGCCTATATGGAGCGCTGCGGATGGCGGGATGTGGATTTATTGAAGATGGACGCTGAAGGCGAGGAGCGACGCATTTTGAGCGGTGGTTCACGGTTCTTCCGAGACACATCGCCGTTGGTGATGTTTGAACTCAAGGAGGGTGACCGGCTCCATCTGGAGTTGATTGAAAGCTTCCAGGAGCTGGGCTATCGCTGCTTTCGCCTCCTGCCGGGCCTGCCTGCTCTGGTGCCTTTTGACCCGGATGAGGGCGTGGATGGCTTCCTTCTCAACCTGTTTGCCGCCAAGCCTGACCGCGTTGCCACGCTTGCGGCCGCTGGTTGGCTGCTTGACACTGCTCCGCGACAGACGACGCTGACAGCGCCTGGACTGGTCGAGGCCCCTGATCGGTTGTCGCGGCTGGAGGCCTCACCCTATGGACGTCTTCTCTTGCCGCTGTGGCAGCGCGGCGTGGATCAGCCAGGGTGGGCTGAGAATCTCGCGGCACTGGCTGCCTGGGAACGGGCCAATGACGGCACGCTGACTTTGGAGGATCGCTGGCTGGCCCTGAGGCTCAGCTACATCCTTTTGCACACCCTTTGTCAAGACCATCCCTCTGCAGGCCGCTGCGCCTCTCTTTCCCGTGTTGCCTTGGCGCTGGGCGAGCGCAGTCAGTCGCTAAGGGCCCTGGCCCAGCTTCTGGCGCGGTTGGGGCGGGACGGTGAAGCGGGCCTGGCGGAGCCCTTCCTGCCACCCCATCCCGACTATGAGTCCATCGATCCGCGAGGCAGGCCCTTGGCTTGGTTGGAGTCGGCCGCCTTGGAGGCGGAAGAGTGCTACGGCAGCTATTCCAGCTTCTTCGTCGGAGCCGCCGGGTTGCCAAGGCTGGAGCGGCTTGCCGAGTTAGGCCTGGCCAGTCCGGCGATGGCCTGCCGCCTGCAGCTCGTGCAAGCCGTTTTTCTCCCCACCGATTCGGTCCGCCCAGCCACGCCAGAGCCCGAACCTCCGGAGGAAGAGTCTGTTACTCCTTGGTTTGAGAGTTTGGAGCTGGTCCGCCCATTGCGTTGTTTGGTCGTGGGGGCTTCGGCCATGGCTTCGAAGGATCAGCCCTTTGTTCGCTGGGCGCGAGAAGGTTGCGCTGATGTGCTGAGCTTTGCGCTGATGCCTGATGAAAGCAGCCAACGTCATCAAGAATTGGAGCATCTGAAGGGTCAAGGTCGCCACTGCCCTTTCATCTTGGGAGATGGCCAGGAGCACACCGTCTACATCACCCGGGACCAGATGATGTCGTCGCTTCTACCGCCAGCCCGGAGCACGATCGAGCTTTTTTCCGGCTTGGACGATGGGATGCGGCTTGAGCAGCGCCTGCAGGTTCGCACCAGCCGGCTTGACGATCTCGCCGACATCCGGCCTGTCGATGTCCTAAAGCTGGACCTGCATGGAGTAAATCTGATGGTGTTGCAAAATGCCATCGGCACTCTGGCGGATGTGTCGTTGGTGCAGTGCAAAGTGGAATTTGTGGAGCTGTATGAGGGGCAACCGTTGATGCCGGCGGTGGATGCCTTTATGAGAAGCCAGGGCTTCATGCTGCTGCGCTTCGGCTTCCTCAAAGGGCTGCCCATTCCGCCTGTGCGCTTGGCCAATGATTCCTTCGGCGGCAGTCAACTTCTCTGGGCTGATGCCGTCTACATCCGCGATTATCGCCAGTGTGAGCAGTGGAGTAACAGACAGTTGCAGGCGGCGGCGTTTGTGCTGCATGTGCTCTACCGGGCCTTCGATGTGGTGGCTCTGTTGTTGCGCGAGCTTGATCGTCGTCATCAGAGTGATTGGCACTCCCTCTATTTGGCGTCTCTGCTGTTCAGCGAACCCACCATCCAGCTGGAGTGAGCGGCCTGCTCATTCTGAGCGTTGGGGTGTGGAGGAGAGCCACTGCTCCAGGCCTTCCCCCAGGAAGGACAAGCCGAGCACCAAAACGAACATGGCCAGGCCGGGCCAAAGCGCTGTCCACCAGATGCCGGTGGGCACGGAAGTGAGGGCTTGTTGCAGATCACTGCCCCATTCCGGCACCGTTTCTGGCAGGCCAAGCCCCAGAAATCCCAGGCCCCCAAGCACCAACACAGCATCGGCGGCATTGAGGGTTAGCAGCACGGGCACGGAGGTGATCACATTGCGCAGGAGGTAACGACGCAGGATCCACAGGGGGCTGGCCCCGAGGGAGCGGGCTGCTTCCACGAAGAGTTCCGCTTTGACCTGGGCCGTTTGGTTGCGCACCACCCGGAAATATTGAGGCACGTATACCACGCAGAGGGCGGCGGCGGCGTTGGGGAGGCCCCTGCCGAGCAGAAAGGCCAGAACGACCGAGAGAAGAAGCACCGGCAAGGTGCTCAGGGTGTCCATCAGGAGCACCAGCAGTCGGTCGACCGGGCCGCCGAGGTAGCCGCTGACCATGCCTAGGGGCACGCCGGTCAGCAACGCCAGAGCAAGGGCGAGGAGCACCACCTGCAGGGCCACGCCACTGCCGGCGAGGGTCCGGGAGCACACGTCTCGTCCAAGACGATCGGTGCCGCACCAATGGTTCCAGGAGGGAGGCGCATCGATGGGATTGGCGAGGCCCGCGTTGGGATCGGGCAACAGCCCCCACTGATGCAGCAGGGGTGTGGCCAGGGTCATCAGGGCGTAAAGGGCCACAATCCACGCCCCCCATCGCGCCATGCGCGTGGCCAGGGACGGACCAGGGACGACAACGATAGCCATTGTCAATTTGCGAAGCTTTCGTGAAAAGACAAAAGGAACTTGGCCATGGGCGGCGTAATGAAAAGAAATTTTAATCGACCGTCCCGACCGTCCATGCACTTCTGCCGACAGTGGGTAATGTGGAAATTGATCTCTCCAATCCCATGAGAACAAAAACTCAGCTTCTGCTTCTCGAGAGCCTCAGGCGTCGTAAGAAGTTACAGCAAGGCTTCACCTTGATTGAGCTGATGGTCGTTGTGGCCATCATTGGCATCCTTGCGGCCGTTGCCATCCCCCGCTACCTGCAAGCGCGTTCATCCGCCGAAGCTGGTGCGAGGATTGGCGAAGCTGTTGGTGTTGTTAAGGAATGTTCCACATTCGTCATCTCCCAGGTGGGCGAAGCTCCCAGCTCCCCCATCGGCACCTGTAACACCACCGGAATGACTGTTGCCAGAACCTGGACTGGCACGGTTGCCAACCTCAGATGCCTGACAACAACCAGCACCAGTGGTGTTTCCCAAGCCACGGTCTCGGTTGACTCCACCGGTCAGCTGTCCTGCACCCTGCCCTGAGGCGGTTTAAAAAAAAGCGTGGCAATGCCACGCTTTTTTTTGCCGATTTATCACTGGTGCTTCGATAGGGTTGAAGATGATGAATTCTTAAGTTTGGTGATAAAATATGATTTTAATTTTCTCTTGTCATGAGAATTCTTGATCGCCTACCCTTGCCATAACGCGAAAGAGTTCTGTCACGCTTTGAGCAAAGTCTGAAACATCGAACAGCGGGCTGGAAAAGGCTTCTTGTTGACGTGAAGCCTTGGTGCGACGCAGTTCCAGAAGATCAGCGCAGAGTGTTGCGCAGATTGTTGCGATGTCCTGTGGAGATGAACCGATCCACTCGGGGCGTCCCAATCCTTTCACAAGGGAGCTGCTCATGCGGCTGGCCATGGTGCTCCCTCGAATGGCCACCAGGGGCACCCCCATCCCCAAAGCTTCAAATCCGGTTGTGGCACTGCTCCACGGGGTTGTATCAAGGGCAATATCCAAAACGTTATAGACATTCACGTGATCCCACCATGACGAGACCGGAGCGTGAAAAGTCAACCGGCCAGGCCTGACGCCATGGGCTGCGAAGCGCTCTTCCAATCGCTTTCGGAACGCCGGATCCTGCAAGCCATGGTTTTTCAGCACTAGCACCGCATCGGGTACCTGCGTCATGATTTCTGCCCAAATGGCGACGGTGGCATCGGTAATTTTTGTCGCCTGACAGAACGAGCCGATTACCGGCCGATCGGTCTGCATGATGGGGGTGGCCTCCGGGAAGGTTTGTTCCTTCGGGAAGGCCAACCAGGGTCGGGGCAACCGCCACAGCTGCTCGCTGAATTGATCCTGAAGATCTGGCGACGCGGTTTCGTCATCGCCGATGAAGGCGTCGATGGTCGCCAGCCCTGTGGTGGCGTGATAGCCGATGTAGTGCGCCTGCATGGGGGCGCAGCGCTCGGCTAGCAGGTGAAGACCCGAGCCATTGGTGTAGCCCGAGGTGTCAACGATCAAGTCGTACCCTCGCGCCCGCAGGCACTGCCTTGCTTCCCGGTCGGCGAGACCCTCCAGACTCACAACGCCATCAGCCAGGGAGGCCAACTCTTCGCTGAAGGAGTCGTAGAGACGACGCATGGACACCAACTCAAGTTTGCACCGCCCCGGGTCGTGGTGGCGCAGCAACGGATCCAGAAACCGCCCCACCACGTGGTCTCCAATGTCTGCCGATAGCAGAGCCACTTTCGGCGTTCGTCCCTCACAGCGGGGCTGGGCGGGCAGGGTGACCCTGACGGGGTCAGTGCTGACGCCAAAATGGTTCCAAAATTGCTTGGCGGTCGCTAACACCTCGGCTGGTGGCACGATGGTGGTGATGGAGGTGGTAAACATATAATTGCTAAACGCACCTAATTCGTCAGGAAGTTCCTCCATCATTTGTTGATAGATCGACAGCGATTGGGCAATGTCGCCCATATTGCGGAGGATATTGGCCAGGCCGAGACGGCAGTTTCGATCCCCGGGAGTCTTGGCCAAGGCCTGGCGATACACCGTTGCCGCGTCCTCAAGATCCCCACGATCGGTGAGACAGCTGGCCAGAAAAGCGGAGGCATCAACATGAGCCGGTTGGATCGCAAGGGCCTGACGAAACAGTGCAATGGCCTGCTCTCGCTCACCGATGGTCTTGAGGGCGAAGCCATTGCGGCATAACACCTCCGGATCCCTTGGGGCCACTGCCAGAGCATTCATCAGCCAGGGCATGGCTTCCTCAACCGAGCCCCTGTTCATGAGCAGGTAGCTGATGCCGAGCAGGGTCGGCACATGATTGGGATCCACCTCCAGGGCGCGGCGGTAGGACTCGATGGCCACGTCGGGGCGCTCCGCCATTCGTTCCACCTGGGCCAGGCGCCGCCAGGCCGTCACCGCCGAGGGGTCCTTCTCCAGCTCCCTACGTAGGAGGTCTCTTGCCTGCGACAGATGCCACTCGGCCTCCTCCAATCGTCCCAGGGCGCGAGCTGCCTCCACCTGGTGCAGGTGGGCTTCTCCATCCTCCGGGTAGTAAGAGAGTGCTTCGCTCCCAAAGGCAAAGGCCCGCTCGAATTCCCCTTGCTCCAAGCCGTCAAGGAGCAGATTCAGCAACAGCCGCAAGGAGGGAGGATGGCCCGAGCTGGCCTCCAGTAGCCGGGCCTGCTCCAGCCAGAGCCTGCGCTCCCCCAGCTCACCCCGTTCTCCGCAGAGGACACCCAGGGCTGTGTAGGCCCTGGGCAGACGGGATCCCTCCGCCACCAATCGGCGCAAGGCCTGCTCCGCCTCTTTCTTTCGACCACTGTGGGCCAGGGCCAAGGCCGCCTCAAGCCGGGCGGTCGGACAGCCTGAATCCATCAGAGACGCAAGATGCGGTCGTAGAAGACCAAGACATTTCCATCATAAATCTGCACATTTTGAATGCCGTTGCTTACATAGCAGCTTTTACGACTGCAGGCACTTGTGGAGTCAGCGCTTGAGAACATTTTACTGGTAAAACTGTCGTAAGTGCCTTTCAGAAAGATGATCTCGGTCATGTCTGTCGTTTGGGGCCCGGCGCAGCCAACACCGCAACCGTTGATCGTGTATGTCCCAGCTACATTGGGTAAATTATATTCGAGCAATCTTACGGTTCTTCCGGAGGAGGGATCTGGAAGAATGGTTTGACAGGCTGATGGATTGGCTGGCACTTGGTTACCCGAGCCAGAGGAGTCTAAAACCGTCGCACAGCTTGCATTGCCATTCACATCAAATCCTGGATTACGATTCGCTCGTATCTGTGTATGGAATGGGGTGAATGTAGCAGGAGGATACACTGCGCCACTGCTGCGACTGACAAAGAGACTCAATTGGGCATCCCGATCTTGGCCGGCCCCGTAATCAAACAGCCTCGCTTGAAACGGTTGCCGGCAGGTTCCCGGAATGCTGATGCCCCCGACGGGGGGGGGTGGGCAGGGGATCGTGATGGATCGCGCGAGTTGATCGGCGACGACCGTTTCCGAAGAGTTTTCCGTGTAGCTGAGATTTCCCGCCAGGGCTGCCGCTCGCAGAGCCGCCGGGAGTGAGGCTCCTGTGGTGGCTTCTCGAGAAATCAACTCAAACGGAGGGCCACAACGCACCAGTCGGTTGAACCCTCGCCAGTTGGTTTGGTTGGTCTCATTCTCACGAACGCCATACACCACACGCCAGATGGGAGCCGTGGGATTGGCAGGGTTGGGAGGGCCATCCAGGACAAGAAGATCATTCGGCGGATTGCCCTGGCAGGGATAGCCCGTCGCATCGCCCGGGAGGGCTGTTAGGGTAGTGCGAATCCAATAGGCGTGTTGTGCTTCATTGGCGATGAAGGACAAAGTGCGCCCCCAGGCGTCCCGCAATGACTGATTAACTTCTGCATCTCGACCCATCCGTAGCTCGGAGATCAGCGCCAAGGCGCCTAGGGACCCCACAAGGAGCACAGTTAAGGTGCCTCCGACCAACATTTCGATGGCGGTGAAAGCTGCGAGCCTTTGCGCCCGGTGGCGCGAGGGGGATCGTGGCAAGCAAAAGAAGCGAGTTGATGGTTTCATCGTTCGGCAAGGTAGTTACAGGAAGTGGAACCAGTGGCTCTCCAGCCCATCCGTACAGTCGCCAGGGGAGCTTGGACATCTACACACCAACCGCCGAGAGGAGTCGTTGGACTTGTAATCAAAACGGTTACACCGTTTCGGATCGTTCCTTCGGGATTGAATGTGAGTGGAAACGAGCCTGAACTTGGAATGACTTCGGCTCGTAAGCTGCGGCTTCCCACGGCAGAACCCAGGCGAAGAGAGGTCGCTATGGTTCCTGCTCTACAAGAATTTGATGCAGCAGCTGGGTCGGGAACAAACACGCCTCCGTCTTCCTGGGTCAAGGCAATGGAACATGGTGCGTTTTCAGCATTGGCGACACTGCGGGCAACTTGTAGGTAACCAGAAAGCTCGACAGCTGCACTACGTAACTTCCTTTGTTCATTAAAGTGGAGCATCGGTCGAAGGCTAACCGAGGTCAGGAAAACCACGGCGCCAGCAGCAATCATTGTTTCAGCCAGGTTGAAAGCCTGGTCCCTGGAGCGTTTTCTAGTTGGGTGGGAGAGGAAGGCCATGAGACACGCCGGTAAGCCTCGTTACTAACAAGAGAATTGAGCTGGAATTTGAATGTCAGCGGTCCGCTCAAAAGAGAAAGGCATGCTGGAAAAAATATTAGAATCGCCGATGCGCTTTCGGACAGTGTAACGTAGGCGAACGGTGTTCTGGTTGTTATTTGTCACCTGAGCAGGTTGCATCATGGCGGTATTCGTTGGAGCATGTAGTGTGCGAGCAATTCTATAGCCGCGAACGATATCAATATTTACAGCTGTATTGCTTGAATGAATGGAAAAACCTCCTGGCATTTTAGTGGCGTAATTTCCAAGGTCAGAGTTAAATCCAGCTTCAAGCTTGCCTTTGTTGCTCCAGGTATCACAAACTCCGGTTGCGTCATAAATCATCGATGACGAATGACCCAAGCCAAGGGCAGAAAATGTGCCAGGAGAGTAGGGGCCGCTGGCCAGGCGCCAGAATCGAGAGTAGTGGCGAACTGCGTTGATATCTTCGTTGACGGCGGCCTCAATCAGATCCAGATCCCTGGCATTGCGCGCCAGCTCAATCTGTCTGATGAACAGGGGAGAGATGTACGCCACGGTGGTGTACGCGAAAGCAGCGGCAACCACAGCCTCCAAGAGGATGAGCCCTGGCTCACCTCGTTTGCGTTTGACGTGAAAGGTGCGTTTGGCCATGGTTTAGAAAGCGCTGCGTATGCGCTGAAGAGAAGGATACACCGGGAAGCGCAGGTCAGGAATGAAGCCACTTGCGCTGAGGTAGCCGCCCGGCAGGATCGGCGTTAAGGCATCAGGATTACCGTAAAGCGGCATGATGAACGACATGGGCTGGCTGAGGTTGGTGGTGAGGTTGCAAACCCACCATGAGCCAAGAAGCTCCTGGGGTGTTGTGTCCCCTGCGACGCCATAGCTGAGATGGCCCCTGGGCAACCAGACAAAAGCTCCATTCAGGCTAGACGTGGTTCCTGTGGCTTCGCTTCGGATGTGGAAGGTTTGGTCGACAGAACAACTTCCCGTGGTCGGCTTCCGGCCGAAAAGCCGCAGTCGATTCCAGAGGAAGCGGCTGCTGGGGTTGGAGTGGTCAAAGGGTTGTGTGGAAGTCACCATATGCCGGAGGATGGTTGGCAGGGATGATTCACCTACACTTCCTGTGATAATCAGGTTGACAGGACGGGACTGTGTATTGACATACAAATTAAGATTTTGTTTTACAGTTGGTGCGCCGGCGGAACTAAGATCGACTCTAGTTTGGCTTGATTGGCTATCAGAATAATCATGTTGACTCCCTTCCGAATGTTCGGAAGAAGGAGTGGGGTCTGTGAACGTAATTTGATTTGGGGACGGAATAGAGGTGATGCGAATGTTGCCGACGTTGTCGAAGCGAAAAGCGCTGGGCCCGGTAGGTATGTTCACAAGGATATATTCTCCACCTACAACCTGGTGGTTGCGAGTCAAAGTTAAGGGGACTTGGTCGTCGATCACATCAATTCGATCGACGGATGCTGGGCCAACGCCCTCTATCCAGCAATCAATCTCATTCGGCCGACCAGACTGAACGGCCTCGGAAAGGGCACATTCAGAACGCAATGTTCCATCTGCTTTATAGGGATAATTCAAAAGATTATTGCTGATCAGTGCGGATGTGATCCCGGCTGGAATTGAATCTGTGTTGAAGGGGAAGATGGGTAAATCCGGATCACCCTCGGGAATGACGTCTGACAACGAGATGCTCCCTTGCACCGAGGAGATTGGTGGATTGGTGGTGCTGCAGTTGAAGCATTGGGGCTGGCTGCTGTTGACCAGTAGGGCACTTGTCGTTGTGCTGCTGGTGAAGTTTGCATAGGTGACGGGGGTCATCATGCGTCCCAGAGCGAAGCCATCACCCCCGATCCGCAAACTGGTGGGAGGCCCGGGTTTTACCTGTTGTGTCAGCCAGGAGGCTGGCAGGTTGGGGAAAGGCCACCCCTGCACATCAAACGTACGGGTGATGGTGTGCCGAGCCATGAGCCGACCCCGTCTAACCACAAGTCCCTCAACGGAAATCTGTGCCGAACCTCCAGCAGCTGTGGTGAAAGCCTGGCATTCCGTGGGCCAGGCCACGGTGGTGGCCATGGCTGGTCGTTCGGGAGGGACGTAGTTGGTGACTCTGTAAAAGAGTTGGGTCCTGGACACCGACCCTTCAATGCCGATGCTTGCGCTGAGGAGATCTCGGTAGACCTGCTGATTGTCTGGTGGCACCTGCAAGGGATGTTGGCCGCGAATTGAAAATCCGCACTGGGCCAAAAGACCCTGAACCTGGGATTTGCCCATGGTGGTCAAGCTCCAACCCGATGAGGCACTGGGAACTCCACTGATGGTGGTGTAACTCACCCCCGTGCCCGGTTCCCATCTGGTGGCCAGCAGGAAACTCAAGTAAGGATCCGTACTGAATTTGGCGTAGGGGTTCAGCATGCCCATGACACGGTTCATCCCGCTCTCGGCGGCTTGCCGGGCTGCCTGGGCATCCGACTGTTTCGAGGCCGTGAGGTAACTATTTGTTGAGCGGCTGGCCAGGGTGAGGGCCCCGAGGATCAACAGCAAGGCAGCAGGGATGACCAGGGGCAGGGCGAAAGCTTTCTCCCTACCCCGAATCCTGCGCCCAAAACGGGACGCCCTTACATGGCGTCGTTTGTCGTTCACTTGGCCTACCGATCTATTAACTACAAAGTAAGCCTTCAGCAAGCAAAAGTTCGTTTTGTTACGGGTGGAATACCGATCCGATGTCTCCTCTTGCTGACAAAAGGCCCGAATCGTCCATCAAGCTTCCCTCAGCCAGGAGGTTGGAGGGCCTCTATCTCCGAAACCACTGGGAGAGAGGTCCCATCCCGAAGCATTAAGACTTGCTTCAAGCGAAGCCGAACAACGCCCGCGTTGGGATGGTCAACCAATATTCCTCCCGATCCTAGGCCATCCAGGAGAACCCTGTTCTGAGCAGTTCCGCCACTGAGGTCACCTGAGAGGCCGTAGGCCGGACCGCAACGCATCAAAACCATTCCCCGCCAGATCTTGCTGGGCGCCGCCCCCAGGCTGTAGGTGACCGTCCGTCCGTTCACCTCCAAAGCCGCCACGGGCTCCCGCCCCCCCAGCCCGCATTCCGCCCCCACCCCCGATGGGCCGAGCCACCGTTGCGCCACGGCCATTTCGCTGCGGATCAAGGCCAGGGTGCGGCGTGCGGCAAGCCGCTCCCGCAGCACCAGGGCCAGTCGTTCCCCAAGGCGGCCGCCGCTCATCAGCCCCTGGATCACCACCGTGGCCACCAGCAGGCCCACCACCACTGTCAGCAGCACTTCCAGCAGGGTGAAGCCCCGCTCTCCTGGGGCCGGTGGTGGCAGGCGGCCCGAGGTCATGGAATCCCCTCAGGTTCACAGCCGCTATGGCCCTCCTTGCCCACCCGGGTGACACCAAGCGGCAAACTCACCACCACGCAGCGCACCACTGGGGTGGCCTCGCTGCGCAGCCACACCGTGCCGCCGTCCAGCACCAGCCCATTGGCGGTAAACCGCACCGGGTCGGGCAAATTGTGCGACACCTCAGGTTCTCCGGCGCCGCTATCCACTCCGGAACCCAACCCCGGTGTGACACCAAGGCAGGGGGGAAGTTCCGAACCATGGGGAGACTCCCATCCCTTGGCACCCAGGCGCAGCCCACAGGCGTGACCCAGCCGCAGGGCCGCTGCCCGTCCCTCCTCCAATCCCCCGGTCACCCGTTGGCTGGCCGTCTTCAACCGTTGATCTGCCATGGCCTCCACCGTGCCGCGCCAGGTCTGGATGGCGACCAAGCCCAACAGACCCACAACGACAACAGTCTCGGTGAGGGTCCATCCCGGTTCACGGTGCATGGCTCCCCTCCCGGCACAGTTCCAGGGCCGTCGGACTGAAGAGTCGTTCCTTTCGCAATCCGTCTTCCTCCCAGCGCAGGTGGAGGGTGCCCGGTGGGCTGGGGGGCTGGCTGAAGGTGGTGTTGCCGCCCGGGTTCAAGGCGTGCAGCAGGGGTTCCAATTGTTCAAGGGCGCCCTGGCAATCGCTGGCGGGCCCCTGGTGGGCGGCCCACGTCTTGGCCGTGCCCTCGCTGGCCAGCAGCAGCCTCTCCAACTTGTGGAGACGTTCCTCCCGCTGGGCGAGGTCCTGGCTGGATCGGAGGCCCTGGCTCCACAGCTGGGCCGCCGCCGTGGTGCCAATCAGGAACACAAGGGAGGCCAGCAGCGCTTCCACCAAGGTCATGGCTGCGGGCCTCCTAGCGCGTGGGGCCGGGGATCCACAGCCTGGAGGGGGGCACCGCTGAGCCGCACCCCAAAGCGCCCTCGCCGGGCCGCCCGGCTGCTGTCCGCCGCCAGCTCCAGCTCCAGTTCCGCGGCGGTGCCATCAGCCGACGGCTGCCATCGGAGCAACCGCACGGGCACTTCCCAGATCTCCAGCTCCCGCAAGTTGGCAAGATCCACCGAGGACGCACAGGCGCCGCCCTCCGTCTCCCAGCGCTCCAGAGGCAAGACCAGCAGACAGGCCTGCGATCCGTTGAGGCTGGCAAGCAGCTGGTGGGCCGCGGAAGCGAGCAGATCCTCCTCCCGGCCAATCCGTTCCATCGCGCTCACCTGCAGCACTTCCAGCTGCGTGATGCTCTGCACCGTGAGACTTTGCAACAGCAGCAAGCCCACCGCGCCTACTGACAGGGGCATCATGTAGGCGGGAGCCCGGGTTTTCCGGGATCGAGGCCAACGCGGCGCCGGAATGACCCGGGGAACTGGCATGGGGGGAAATGCTTGTGGGTTCAAGCATTCCCCCCAAGGGACGTCGATCGAGGAACCGAAGACAGCTATTGATTGAGCTTCAACACCGCCATGAAGGCCTCCTGGGGCACTTCCACCTTGCCCATGGCTTTCATGCGTTTCTTGCCCTTGGCCTGTTTTTGCAGCAATTTCTTCTTGCGGCTGATGTCACCGCCGTAGCATTTCGCCAACACGTCCTTCCGCATGGCGCTGATGCTTTCGCTGGCAATGACACGGCTGCCAATGGCGGCCTGTATGGGAATCTTAAATTGCTGCCTGGGAATCAATTCCTTCAGCTTTTCTACCAAGCCTTTGCCCACATTGTAGGCCTTATCTCGATGGACGATTGTGGTGAGTGGGTCGGCCTTTTCAGCGTTGATCAACACATCCAAACGCACCAGCTCATTTTTTCTATAGCCAATCAGGTGATATTCCATCGAGGCGTAACCTTTGGTGCGACTCTTCATCTGATCAAAAAAATCTGTGACCACCTCGGCAAGTGGAACCTCATAGTGCAAGGTGACCCGATCGGTGGTGATGTATTTCATGTCAATGAATTCACCCCGTCTTTCCTGGCAGAGCTCCATCAAGGTGCCGTTGTAGGTGTTGGGAGTGTAGATCTCTAGCTTCACATAGGGTTCTTCGATGGATTCTCTCTTCTGCGGATCTGGCAGGGTGGCGGGATTGTCAACCATCTCCTGGGTTCCATCTAGCATGTTCACCTTGTAAACCACCGAGGGGGCGGTGACGATGAGATCTAGGTCGTATTCCCTCTCCAACCGCTCCTGCACAATCTCCATGTGCAGCAAGCCAAGGAAACCACAGCGAAAGCCAAACCCCATGGCGCTGCTGGTTTCCGGTTCATATTGCAGGGCCGCGTCAGAGAGGCGCAGCTTATCGAGGGCATCCCGCAGGTCGGGGTATTGGTCGGCGTCGGTGGGAAAGAGGCCGCAGAACACCATTGGCTTGGCTTCGGTGTAGCCAGGCAATGGTTCGGCGGCGGGGGCAGCTAGAAGGGTGATCGTGTCGCCCACCCTGGCGTCCGCCACCGCCTTGATCGAGGCCGCCAGATAGCCCACCTCCCCGGCATGCAGACTGTCCACCTGCCGTTGTTCGGGCGCCATCACCCCCACCTCATCCAGCTCGTAGCTCTTGCCGCTGGCCATCAGCAGCACTTTGTCCTTGCGGCGAATCGTGCCGCTCATGACCCGGAAGTAGACGATGACGCCGCGGTAGGGGTCGTAATAGGAATCGAAAATCAGGGCCCGCAGGGGCTCCGTGAGCAGATCCGGCGGCGGGGGCACCCGATCCACAACGGCCTGGAGAATCTCGCCCACGCCCAATCCGGTCTTGGCTGAGCAGGGAATGGCCCTGGAGCAATCCAGACCGATGATCGCCTCAATCTCCTGGCTGATGCGTTCTGGATCGGCCCCGGGCAGATCAATCTTGTTGAGCACCGGGATGATCTCCAGATCATTTTCCAGGGCTAAATACACATTGGCCAGGGTCTGGGCCTCCACGCCCTGGCTGGCATCCACCACCAGCAGGGCCCCCTCGCAGGCCTGCAGCGAGCGGCTCACCTCATAGGAGAAGTCGACGTGGCCGGGGGTGTCAATCAGGTTGAGGATGTAGGTCTGCCCGTCGGCGGCCGTGTATTCCATGCGGGCGGCCTGGAGCTTGATGGTGATCCCCCGCTCCCGCTCCAGCTCCATGTTGTCGAGAAACTGCTCCTGCATGTCGCGGGCGGCGACGGTGCCGGTTTCCTGGAGTAGCCGATCCGCCAGGGTCGACTTGCCGTGGTCGATATGGGCAATGATGCAGAAATTACGGATCCTGGAAACGGGAACGTCGGTCATGCGCGGGTCTCTCGCGGGCGGTGTCCCGGTCGGGGGCGGGGATCGCAGGGGTTCTTGCGTGGCGGAATCCTAGGGAGGCGTCGCAGGCTCCCGCTCCGCAGGGTCTTCCTTCCCGCGGTTGAGCTGCCTGGCGCGTTCGTTGGCGCCGGGCGGCGGAAGTCTGCCTAAGCTTCAAGGAATTGCCTTGAATCCTCCATGGGTACGGACACTGCCACCAGCCCCGAGCCTGCCACCGGGCAGCCCTCCAGCTCCTTGTCTGCCGACCCCCGGGCGCTCACCCGAGAGAACGTGGAGCGGGTGTTGGACGAACTTCGTCCCTACCTGATGGCGGATGGTGGCAATGTGGAGGTGGTGGAGCTCGACGGCCCTGTGGTCAAGGTGCGCCTGCAGGGCGCCTGCGGCTCCTGCCCCAGCAGCACGATGACCTTGAAGATGGGCATCGAGCGCAAATTGCGGGAATCCATCCCGGAAGTCACCGAGGTGGTGCAGGTGCTCTGATGACCGGTCAGGCCACCCCGTAGGCTGCCAGCGAGCAATTCCCCTGCCCGTGCTGGATCTGCGCCTGCTGCGCGAACACCCCGAGGTGATCTCCGAGCAGCTAGCCCGCCGAGGTCTGCGGGTCGATCTCACAGCTGCCCAGGCCATTGCCCGCCAGGAACGGGACCTGCGGGAGCAACGCAGTGAGCTGCAGGCGGAGGGCAATCGCATTGGCAAGGAGGTGGGTCTTTTGATGCGGGGCGGAACCAGCCCCGAGGATCCTGCGGTGCTCACCCTCAAGGAGCAGGGAAACGGCATCAAACAGCGGGTGGCCGGCTTGGAGGAGAAGGAGAAGGGGCTGGAGCTGGGTTTGCGTGATCAACTGCTCAACCTCCCCAATCTCCCCTCGACCCAGGTTCCCGAGGGCCGGAACGAAACCGACAACGTGGAGGTGAAGCGGTGGGGGGAACCGCGGCGGCC
The DNA here is from genome assembly GCA_046340755.1 of Cyanobacteriota bacterium. Classification (GTDB taxonomy): domain Bacteria; phylum Cyanobacteriota; class Cyanobacteriia; order PCC-6307; family Cyanobiaceae; genus Cyanobium. The sequence continues at coordinate 7,526 of JBKDSY010000082.1, read as the reverse complement.
AGGGCCAGGTGAAACCCTTCATCAGCACTGGCAGCTTCTCGAGAGGCTGGGGTTGATCGACACCGAACGGTCTGTGCGCATTGCCCAGAGCCGTTTTGTCACCCTGTTGGGCGACGCGGCGCGGCTGGAGCGGGCCCTGATCAACTTCATGCTCGACCTGCACACCCAGCGGGGCTATCGGGAAGTGCTGCCGCCGATTCTGGTGAACACCGACAGCCTCACCGGCTCGGGCCAGCTGCCCAAGTTTGCCGAAGAGAGCTTTCGCTGCCCGGATGACGATCTCTGGCTCACCCCCACCGCAGAGGTGCCGCTGACATCCTTTCACCGCGATGAGGTGTTGGATGCCAGCCAGTTACCCCTGCGCTACGTGGCCTACACCCCTTGCTTCCGCCGGGAGGCTGGCTCCTATGGCCGCGACACCCGGGGATTGATCCGTCTGCACCAGTTCCACAAAGTGGAGCTCTACTGGTTTTGCCATCCGGATCACTCCGAGGAAGCCCACGAACAACTCACCACCCACGCGGAGGCGGTGTTGGAGGCCCTTGAGCTCCCCTATCGTCGCATTGAGCTCTGCACGGGCGATCTGGGCTTTTCCGCCGCCCGCACCTACGACCTGGAGGTGTGGCTTGCTGGCGCGGGCGCCTACCGGGAAATCTCCAGTTGCAGCACCTGCGGGGATTTCCAGGCCCGGCGCAGCTCCATCCGCTTCAAGGAGAAGGGCAAGGACAACCGGCTCGTGCACACCCTCAATGGCAGCGGGCTGGCGGTGGGGCGCACCATGGCAGCCCTGTTGGAGGCCGGCCAGCAGGCCGATGGGTCGATTCAGCTGCCAAGGGTCTTGAAGCCCTACTTCGGCGCCGAGAGGCTGCCGCGCCCATTGCCCTGATCAGCCCCCAGAATGGGCGGATGATTCAAGCCCTTGTCTGATGGGAGTTCTCACCGCCCTGGCCATCCTGGCCGGCTTGATTGTGGTGCACGAAGCCGGCCACTTTTTCGCGGCTGTTTGGCAGGGCATTCGCGTCAGCGGCTTCTCCGTTGGATTTGGTCCGGTGCTGCTGCAACGCCAACGGCGGGGGGTGCAGTTCGCCCTGCGGGCAATCCCCCTTGGCGGCTACGTCTCCTTTCCCGATGACGAAGAAGGCAGCCCCTGGGATCCCCACGACCCCAACCTGCTGCGCAACAGGCCCCTTCCCCAACGGGCCCTGGTGATCGCGGCCGGGGTGCTGGCCAATCTTCTGCTCGCCTACCTGGTGCTGGTCGCCCAGGGTGTGGTGGTTGGAATTCCAGCCGGCACCAGTGCGTCGGCTGGTGTATTAGTGGCGGGGGTACAGCCGGGCCAGCCCGCTGCCCTGGCAGGTTTGCAGGCGGGCGATCGCATTCTCAAACTGGAGGACCAGCCGGTGGCGGGCGGGCAGGAGGCCGTGGCTGACCTGGTGCGCCGCATCCAGGGGGCACCCCGCCATCCCTTGCGCCTCGGGGCCGAGCGGGGGGGGCGGGCCCTGAGCTTCACCCTCACCCCGGCGGATCAGGGTGGGGTTGGCCGTATAGGGGCCCAGCTGCAACCCTTCGGCACGGAAGTCTTCCGTGCGCCCAAGGGCCCCCTGGAGCCCATCCGCCAGGCCAACCACGACTTTGTGGCCCTCACCCGGCGCACGGTGGAGGGCTTTGCCACTCTTTTCACCCATTTCGGGGAGACTGCGTCCCAGGTTTCTGGTCCAGTGAAGATCGTGGAAATGGGCGCCACCTTGGCCCGGCAAGGTGGGTCCAGCCTGTTTCTCTACGCGGCCCTGATCTCCATCAACCTGGCAGTGCTCAATGCTTTGCCCCTGCCCCTGTTGGATGGGGGCCAGTTTGCCCTGCTGCTCCTGGAAGGGCTGAGGGGCCGGCCGTTGCCCGAGCGCTTCCAGCAGGCCTTCATGCAATCGGGATTTGTGCTCCTGGTGGGGCTGAGTGTGGTGCTGATTGTGAAGGACACCTCCCAGTTGCCCCAAGTGCAACAGTTGTTCCTGCGTTAGGGGAATGCCCCGTTTCCCCAGTGCCCGTCAGCGGGCGCCCCAACTGTTGGAGCGCCTGGGCGCCCTATACCCCGAGGCCACCTGTTCCCTCGATTGGCGTACGCCCTATCAGCTGCTGGTGGCCACCATGCTTTCGGCCCAGTGCACGGATGTCCGCGTCAACATGGTCACGCCGGCCCTCTTCGCCCGTTTTCCCGATGCCGCCACCGCCGCCGGGGTGGAGCCCGAGGAGGTGGAGCCCTATGTGCGGTCCACCGGTTTTTTTCGCAACAAGGCGAAGGCCATCGTGGGGGCCTCACGCCTGCTGGTCGATCGCCACGGCGGCCAGGTGCCCGCCTCCATGGAGGAGTTGCTGGAACTCCCAGGGGTGGCGCGCAAAACCGCCAATGTGGTTCTTGCCCATGCCTTTGGCATCAATGCCGGAGTCACGGTTGACACCCACGTCAAGCGGTTGTCTCGGCGGCTTGGCCTCAGCCGACAGACCGATCCCAAACGCATCGAACCGGATTTGATGCGGCTGGTGCCTCAACCCGAATGGGAAAATTTGTCGATTCGCCTGATCTTCCATGGCAGGGCGGTCTGCACGGCCAGACGACCGGCCTGTGGGGAGTGTCCGATCGGCGATCTGTGTCCCAGCCGGATCAACGGGTAAGCTCAATCCATAGTTCTTTCCGCTCCCGCTGGCCGCATGGCGAAAAAGTCGATGATTGCGCGTGATGTGAAGCGCAAAAAGATGGTGGATCGTTTCGCCCCCAAGCGCGCCGCCCTCAAGGCCGCCATGGAGGCCGCTGCTGATCCCATGGAGCGTCTGGAGATCCACCGCAAGCTGCAGGCTCTCCCCCGCAACAGCGCCCCTAGTCGCCTACGCAACCGTTGCTGGGCCACTGGCAAATCCCGGGGGGTGTACCGCGATTTCGGCCTTTGCCGCAACCAGCTGCGGGAGCGTGCCCACAAAGGCGAGCTTCCCGGCGTAGTCAAATCGAGCTGGTAGGTAAACCAATCAACGGTGGGCTGTCCCAGCCCCTCACGGCCCCCAGCCGCTTGCCCCTATGGCAGGTGGCTGGGGGTTTTTGCGGCGGTGGCTCCTTGGAGAACCAGGGCTGCCAAGGGGCCAACAATCTGCCAAGGGGCCAACAACTGTGAGAAATGTCGCAGCTCGACGGCTTGGTGGCATCAGGTGCCAGAATCAGCCACGACTCAGAAGCAATAACGCCCAGTGCAAGGACAAACGCAGTCGATCTCCTTCGATGGCCGGGAGATTCGGCTGACCAGCGGTCGTTACGCCCCACAAGCTGGCGGCGCCGTGATGATCGAATGCGGAGATACCGCCATCTTGGTGACCGCCACCCGCTCCACTCCCCGCGAAGGAATCGATTTCCTTCCCTTGATTTGTGATTACGAGGAGAGGCTCTATGCCGCAGGGCGGATCCCAGGCAGTTTTCAGCGACGGGAATCCCGTCCCCCCGAGCGAGCCACCCTGATCGCTCGCCTGATTGACCGGCCGATGCGGCCCCTGTTCCCCGCCTGGATGCGGGACGACCTGCAGATTGTCGCCACCTGCATGTCGCTGGATGAGAGGGTGCCACCTGATGTGCTCGCCGTGACCGGCGCCTCCATGGCCACCCTGTTGGCCCAAATTCCGTTCCACGGTCCGATGGCGGCCGTCAGGGTGGGCTTGCTGGGGGATGACTTCGTGCTCAATCCGAGCTTCCGTGAGATTCAGCGCAGCGCCCTTGATCTCGTGGTGGCTGGCACTCCGGACGGGGTGGTGATGGTGGAAGCTGGCGCGGATCAGCTCCCCGAGCAGGACGTGATCGAAGCGATCGACTTCGGTTATGAAGCGGTTCATGAGCTCATCAAGGCCCAGGTCAATCTGCTGACGGAACTGGGGTTGCAGCCCGCCCCCATTCCCGAGCCGAAGGAGACCGACACCACCCTGCCTGTGTTCCTGGAAAAACAATGTGCCAAGGGCATAGGCGAGGTGCTGCAGCAGTTTGAACTGAGCAAGCCCCAGCGGGATGAAAAGCTCGATGGTATTCAGGCCGATGTGAGCCAGAAGATTGCCTCCCTGAAGGAGGATGATCCGGTGAAGCTCGCCGCCAGCAGCAACAGCAAAGCTCTGGCCAACAGCTACAAGAGCCTCACGAAAAAGTTGATGCGGCAGCAGATCCTCAAGGAGGGGCGCCGGGTGGATGGCCGCCAGTTGGATGAGGTGCGCCCCATTTCCGCAGCGGCTGGGGTGCTCCCCAAGCGGGTGCATGGTTCTGGTCTCTTCCAGCGGGGTCTGACCCAGGTGTTGTCCACAGCCACCCTGGGCACCCCCAGCGATGCCCAGGAAATGGATGATCTCAATCCATCCAAGGAAAAGCTCTATCTGCATCACTACAACTTCCCCCCCTATTCCGTTGCTGAAACCCGGCCGATGCGTTCCCCGGGGCGTCGGGAAATCGGTCACGGTGCCTTAGCGGAGCGCGCGTTGTTGCCCGTGTTGCCGCCCAAGGACAGCTTCCCCTACGTGTTGCGGGTGGTCAGTGAAGTGTTGAGCTCCAATGGCTCCACCTCCATGGGTTCGGTGTGTGGCAGCACCCTGGCCCTGATGGATGCAGGTGTGCCAATCAAGGCCCCAGTAAGCGGGGCGGCCATGGGCTTGATCAAGGAAGGAGAGGAGGTGCGGATCCTTACCGACATCCAGGGCATCGAGGATTTCCTCGGCGACATGGACTTCAAGGTGGCCGGCACTGAAAAGGGCATCACCGCCCTGCAGATGGACATGAAGATCACCGGTCTTGGTATCGCCACCGTGTCGGAAGCCATCAAGCAGGCCCGCCCAGCCCGGCTCCACATTCTCGAGAAGATGCTGGAAGCCATCGACAAACCCCGCGACACCCTCTCGCCCCATGCGCCACGCCTGCTGAGTTTCCGGATCGATCCGGAATTGATCGGCACTGTGATTGGTCCCGGCGGTCGCACGATCAAAGGCATCACCGAGCGCACCAACACCAAGATCGACATCGAAGATGGCGGCATGGTGACGATCGCCAGCCATGACGGACTGGCGGCCGAGGAAGCCCAGCGCATGATCGAAGGGCTCACCCGCCGGGTGAGCGAGGGAGAGGTGTTCTCCGGTGCGGTCACCCGGGTGATTCCGATCGGTGCCTTCGTGGAGATTCTCCCTGGCAAGGAGGGGATGATTCACATCTCCCAGCTATCGGAGGCTCGGGTGGAGAAGGTGGAGGATGTGGTGAATGTGGGCGACCACGTCACGGTGCGGGTGCGGGAAATCGACAACCGCGGCCGCATCAACCTCACCCTGCGGGGTGTCCCCCAGCAAGACCCCGCAGCGACCTGAAGCACGGGAGCATCGTCGCCCACTGCCATTGCCGTCATCGAGTGCTCCCAAAGAGGGAGCGCGATGACGGTTTTTTCTTGCTCTTGCCTGGAACCTCAGAGTGGAAATCCAGGATCAATGCGGGCCATGGCTTCCCGGGCCCGCTCGCAAAGCAGCTGGTGGGCTGGCCCATGGCTGGCGATCAAACAGCCGGCCTGGAGCCCATGGCCCGTGTTGTAGTGAAGGGCTCGACCGTCGGCATGGCTGAATCCACCGCCCGCCGCGCGCAGCACCGCCTCCGGAGCGGCCATGTCCCAATCCTTTGGTGCGCTTTTGCCGGAGAGGGAGAGGTAGAGATCGGCCTCGCCCCGCAGGATGGTCGCCACCTTGCCGCCCACGCTGCCCATGGCCCGGCTGGGTCCAAGGCGAAGGGCTTCCACCAACTGCTCCAGCCGTTGATCCCGGTGGCTGCGGCTGGCGACCAGCACCAGGTCAGCCGTCTGTTGTCGGTCGCTGAGGCGCGGTGGAAGGCAGTCGCCGCAGGCCGTCTCGCACCATGCCACACCGGGGGCCCCATCCTCCAGCGGGGAGTCCGGCAGAATCCCAAACCACAGCTCCTCCAGTTCCGGCAACAGGATTAAGCCCAGCACGGGGGTGTGTCCTCTCACCAGGGCTAGGTGAACGGCGTACTCGCCGTTTCCCTTGAGGAAATCACGGGTGCCATCCAAGGGATCCAGAACCCAGAGCCACTCGTTGGCGATGGGCTGGCCGCTGGCGAGCCAGTCCTTGGCCGTTTCCTCGCTGAGCAAGCTCCAGGGGGCGTGGGGGACGGCTGCCGCCAGCCCATCAAGCAGCCAGCGGTTGACCGCCAGATCCGCTGCCGAGACCGGCCCTTCCCCCCCTTGGTCGACGGTCAGGGCTGGCGGGAAACCATGGGGCGGGGTGTCACCGCGGGCATAGGCCCGCAGGATGGCCGAGGCGCCCCATGCCAACGGGCGCAGGGCTTCCAGCAGGGCCCCTCCGTCCACCCCCTCCGGCAAGGACGCATGGGCAGGCCAGGCAGGAGAGGGAGCCATGATGGGTGTGATTCCGCAAGTGGTGACGGGGTCATTGTGCAGCAGTCCTGAGGAGCCGCCGTGGAGTTGGTAGAACCTGCCCCCGGGGTGCTTTATCTGGTGGGCACGCCGATTGGCCACCTGGGAGATCTGAGCCCCCGAGCCCGTGCCGTGCTCGCCGCTGTGGATCACCTGGCCTGCGAGGACACCCGCCGCAGTGGTCTGCTGTTGCAGGCTCTTGGGCTGAAGCGGTCGATGGTCAGCTTCCACCAACACAATCAGGCCAGTCGGCTTCCGCAGCTGTTGGAGCGCCTGGCGGCGGGGGAGTCGGTGGCGGTGATCAGCGATGCCGGCCTACCCGGCATTTCTGATCCCGGGGAAGCGTTGGTGGCGGCAGCCCGGCAGCAGGGAAGAGCGGTGATCTGCGTGCCTGGACCCTGCGCGATCACCACCGCCCTGGTGAGCAGTGGTCTGCCCTGCGATCGATTTTGTTTCGAAGGGTTTCTTCCCCCCAAGGCCGCCCAGCGCCGTCAGCGGTTGAAGGAACTGGCGCTGGAGCCGCGGACGGTGGTGCTGTTTGAGGCGCCCCATCGGTTGCTGGCCCTCCTGGAGGATGTGTTGGCCCTGATCGGCGATCGCCCGCTGCGGGTGGCTCGGGAATTGACCAAGTGCCATGAGGAACAGGTGGGACCCACGGTGAGTGAGGCTCTGGCCCATTTCCGCTCCAAGCCCCCCCTGGGGGAGTGCACCGTGGTGATGGGTGGGGCACCGCCGCAGGCGCCGGTGTGGGACGAGGCCGGATTGCGAGAGGCTCTGGATGGATTGATGGCGGAAGGCCACAGCGCCAAGGAGGCCAGCCTGCGCCTGGCGGAACGCACGGGCCACCGCCGCCGGGATCTCTACGCCCTCCTACATCAGAAGGAGGTGAGCGAAAGTGGGGACCACCCGTCGTGAGCGGCCATGCTTCAGAGAGTGCGCCTGGTGGTGGCCAGCCTGGTGGGGGCTGGAGTCGTGGTGGTGGCCGTGTGCCTAGGGGCCCAGAATCTCACTGATCGGCCCTCCTTGCAGCTTGGGGCAGCGCGCACGGCTCCCCTTCCCAGCGGATTTTTGTTGGGCCTGGCGCTGGCG
>JBKDSY010000081.1:0-2156 GCA_046340755.1 Cyanobacteriota bacterium | reverse complement strand
GTGGTGGTGGGCCGATCCAGCTCCACCGGCACCGTGCGGCGCCACAGATCGAGCAGGCCCTCCAGCTCGGTGGCATCCACAGCTCCCCCTTGCGGCCCGCAGCGCTGCGCCACCCAGGCCAGGGAGGGCATCACGCCCGTGCGCCCGGCTTCCCGGGCCATCAGCCGCAACGCCCGCTTGATCAGATCGGCTTTGTCGTGCGGGAGGCGAATCAGACGGCGGCTGCGGCGCTGGTATTGAGAAAACCCACGCCTCACCCAGAAGCTCGCATAGGTGGAAAAGCGATAGCCCCGGCTCGGGTCAAACTTCTCCGCCGCCCGCACCAGCGCCAGCGCCGCCTCCTGGAAGGCATCGGCAGTGCCCTCATCGGCGCAGGGGAGGCCACTGCGATGGCGGCTCCAGGTGTGGCCCACCAGGCGCAGGTTGTGGCGCACCAGATGGTCGCGGGCCTGCAGGGCCCGACGGCGCAAGCATCGCGGGGCAGCCTCAGGGCCATCGGGGTGGTGTTGCCACTGGTGAATGCGCTTGGCCAGGGCCAGCACCGTGCGCTCGCTCAGGGGCAGCAGCTTGGCGGAGGAGTCCAGCCAATCCACCACAGATGGCGCCATCGGCAAGGGCGTGGCGGGTTGGGCCGGGGGTTGCGGGGGTGGTGTGCGATGGGGAAAAGGACGGCTCATGGCCTACGGGCCGCCACAGCGGCCTGTGATCGTGCTCGGGATACTGGCAATCCGAACCCTGATCCGTAGAGATACTTATGCCGAATTGTTTTAGACTTCTGACACTCGCTAATCATGCCAATCGGGTTCCCAACCCTTTTGGAAGAGTGCAGTGGCTGTCCCTACCAATCGTCAGCTTTGGCCACCGTCAGCCAACCCCCCACAGTTGTGGGTGACAGGAATCCCCTCCTTGGGGATGGATGGCGAGGAAAGGCTTGGTGCATGGATGACCACTTGCGGCTTGAGTTCCAGAGATGCCGCTGGGCTTCAGGCTGTTGGTGGAGCAGGTCGCCGCCGGGCGGGAGTCTTGGTGCCGGCTGTCTTCTTAGCTCTGCTTGCGGATGGGGTTCCCTGGCTGCCCGTGATTGCAGCCTGGCCCTTGCGTGTGGCGCCAGCCTTGGCACCCCCTTTGCTCTCACCCGAGCTCCACGCCCTGGCGTTGTCGCCGGGCTGGGCTGCTCCCGCCGCGCGCCCGGCCTTGGAGCCAAGCCGAGCCTTGGGCGCAGGAGTCGCCGGAGCAGGCGCCACCGGTGCAGGCGACAGTCGGTCGGGCGCCACATCTGCAGACACACCAGCCTCCTGCTCCACCTGCAGATCCGGTGCCAAGAGCTCATCGGCCAGGGCCCAGATGTCTGGCTGCCTGTCCAGCAGGCTCAACAAGGCGCCGGCGATCCGCTCCCAGCCGTCGGCCACCTGCTTGGCGGTGTAGTCCTCCAGCCCGGCCAGGACCCGCACCAGCCGCCTCGCGCCCGCCGCCTCCCCCTCCCAGAGCCGCTGCAACCGCCGGCCAGCGTCACGAAAACTCCAATCCCGCGCCCGCAGCTCCGCCTCCAGCCAATCGCCCAGTCGCTCCGCCAGCCGGCCCGCTTCCGCCAGGCTCAGGACACGGGGCCGGGTGATCGGCTGACGCCGCAAGCCCAGGTAGATCTCCAGCAAGGCCCCACTGCCCAAGGGCTCCTGGCTGGTGGGATCCAGCAAAGGCTGATAAGCCGCCAGCAACCGCTGGATGCGTGGCGTCATCGGGGCGCAACCCGCCAGGGGCAACAGCTCCGGGTGGCGGGCGGCCACCCAGGCCAGCTGGTTCAGCCGGCCGAGAGCATCAATGACTTTGGTGCCGAGCATGCGCGTTTTGTTGTTGCGCATCAGCGAGATCTGGGAGGTGTGCAGGGTGCCCGTCTCCGCGCAGGCCCACTCCGCCAGCTCCCGCAACTGCGGATGGCTCACGGGATGCAACAAGGCCATCAGCACCTCAGAGAAGTGCGCTTGCCCCGCCTTGCGGCGTTCCTCGCCGCTGCTCTGCAGCAGGGAGGCCTCAGGAAGAAAGCTCGGCCAGAAGCTGCTCTCCATGTCAGCCAAGTACGCCATGCCAGAGGCCGAGCGTAGGGGGTCGACTGGTCCCTGATCTGTGGCGCCGCTCACCTCCCGGTCAGGGTCGCTGGT
>JBKDSY010000080.1:0-13314 GCA_046340755.1 Cyanobacteriota bacterium | reverse complement strand
CCAGGCCCGGGCGGCGGCGGCGGCGGAACTGGCGGCAGCCATCGAAGCCCACCCCGCCGCCGCGGAGGGCCTGCGGCTGCTCCTCGCCCGCGACTGGATGACCATGGGCCAGGAAATGGCCCGGGCCCAGGGCGGCAGCGTGTTGATGGTCGACCCCCAGAGCCCAGCCAGCCTCCTGGCGGCGCTGAAGGGGTTGCAGGAGAAGGGCTGAAGCCAATAACCCCGCCGAGAGATGGAGATGTTGCCGGAGATCAAGAAACGGCCGTAGCAGATGGAGAAATTCTTGATGGCGCTTCGCACAACATGCGCGAGGCATCAAGCAGCCCTTCACCCGCCTGGATCGCAAGTTAGGGCAGGATCCCCTAACCAACGCCTCTGTGCGTGGAAAGAAAACTTATGTTTTCCATAGCCATTTGACGAATATAATCGAATCCATACCGCTTCAAAGCTAATGACATGGCTACTACTGCTGGTTGCAATATCATCCACAGTCTGGGCTACTGCTATAGCTCGTTCTGCAAGAAAGACACAGGTCAAGCTCCGAGAAGAACTTGCCCTATGCAAGCGCTCCCTAGAGAATTACGAAAAGATATACAAGCCAATTATCGATATTAACCGAGAAGTTGAGTCGCAAAAGACAGCCCTCCAAAAGTTGCAAGAGAATCGTGATCGAATCGAAGCCGAAATTAGTTCAGCCAAATCAGGGCTTGCCAGGATAACCCAAGAGCTCGCATTGGCGAACGACGCAGCATTTCTTATTGAGGTTGGATATTACCAGCCCCGCTACGAGTTTGAAGATATTCCAAGTTACGAAACCGAGCTTAACAGGATTAGAGAAAAGCAAAAGACGATGCTTCGGGAAGATGGCACTGGGAATAACCGAGCAGGCTCGGCAGCCTACATCACCCAGTCGTTGATCTTCAATGGGTCTGCCGCCAAGGGACGAGCGTCACAGAAGAAGACACTCAAGCTCATGATTCGCGCCTTCAACGGCGAAAGCGACTCTTTTATCGCTCGCGTAAACTACAGGAATGTAGAGGCAATGGAGAAGCGCATACAGTCAGCATTTGATGCCATTAATTCAATAACTGAGAAGTACGACTTTTGCAAGCTGAACATCAGATACCTGGATCTTCGAATTCAAGAGCTACAACTCGTCTACGAGTGGGAGGAAGCAAAGCAGCAGGTGAAGGAGGAGCAAGCCCGCATCCGTGAACAGATCAGAGAAGAGAAGAAGGCTGCCAAGGAAGCCGAAAGGGCTCAACAACAAGCTGACAGGGATGAAGCAAGGTTCCAAGAGCTTTTGGCACAAGCTCAGCTTGATGCGGTTACCGCCACCGAGAGAGAAAAGGCAAGACTCAACAACAAGATCGCAGAACTGCAGCGACGTATCGCTGAAATTGAGGAGAAGAAGAGGGCGATCAGCCAGGCAATGCTTACCAAAACAGGTCATGTCTACATCATCAGCAACGTTGGTAGCTTCGGAGAGAATATCTATAAAATTGGTATGACCAGACGACTGGAGCCAATGGATCGGGTCAAAGAGCTGGGTGATGCCTCTGTGCCGTTTCCCTTCGACGTGCACGCCATGATCCGCTCCAGCGATGCCCCCAGCTTGGAGAATGCACTGCACAGGCACTTTGAGCAGCGTCGACTGAACCTAGAAAATGGTCGGAAAGAGTTTTTCCGAGTGACCATTGAGGAGATTCGCGGCAAACTAGATCAACTCGAGAAGACGTTAGGAATTGATTTTGAGGTGCACTTAACTCTTCTCGCTGAGGCCAAGGAGTTCCGCATGAGTGAAGCAAGGCGCAGGCATCTTGGGTTTGCCGCAACGGCAAAGTCAGCCTCCGGCCATGGTGACAACGCATCGCTGTAGGCAGATCCCCATGCACATGGATCACACCAGCGGTGTCGACCAACAATTCAGACTGTCTGAAGCCCACCAGCTGCCCGGGCATTGCCAAGATGAGTTTCTGCGCCTGACGCGCACCTTGCTCCATGGGCCAACATTCCAATGGCTCTTGATCGACGCGCCTGAAAAAGGCCTGCGTCACCAGGTGATGGAAAGCCTTGACAGGGTCGCGCGGCGGGCCGGGCTGACGAGCCATCACCTGCCGCTAAGCGGCAAGCTGCGAGATGTGCAAATGTTGGAAGACTGGCTGGTGAAAAAAGCGCGCCAAGCCGATGTGGTGCATGTGATCGTCAGACCGGGATGGTTCGACGAATGCCGCTGGGAAGCTTTCAACATCCGCCGCGAGCGCCTGGCCGCCTCAGCGCGTGCTCGGCTGGTGTTCTGGCTAGATGGAAAAGGCATCGAGCTTGCCTCTCGAAGCGCTCCAGACCTGTGGTCTTGGCGGGGTGGAATCTATACCTTCCTCCCAATCCCGCCGACCACAACGCATCACGGAGATGTGTCATCTATCCCGCCTGCCAAGTTGATCTCCCATCACGATTCAGCAGATCTGACCGACACAAAGCCATCACAATGGGCCAAAACGCCGACACTGGACCAACCAGTCCATGGCCAAGACCTAACGAGCTGAACCCACTACATGGCCCTGGCTGGTCAGAACGGAAAGTCTACCTTCAGGATCTGCAGCAATTCTTAAAGCTGAATGCTGACTAATGCGACTCAACGGGCGCTGCAGCCGAGGCAAACAAATCCATACATCTTGACAGGCTTTCTAGGCCTGTTATCATCGAGAAATATCCCAAAGTTGATGCCCATGCTTCGCCTGCGAGATCGCACCTTTGCCAGGTTTGTGTTACCCGTGTTGCTGGCCTCCGCCGGCTACGGCCTGAGCCTTCAGCCAGCGGAAGCGAAGCTGAGCAGTCTCACCAATCTGGTTGTAATTGGTGACAGCTATTCAGATGCGGGCAACTCCGGCTTGCTCACCAACGCGATCTCCCCGCCAGGTTATCCCTATCCCTATTACGCGGATGGCCGTTATTCCAACGGACCTGTCACCCTGGAGCAGGTGTGGACGCAGATCAATCCCTTGCTTCCACTCCTGAAACCCTCCCAATCCCCAGGCGGGACCAACTATGCCGTTGGCGGTGCCACCAGTGGAATCAATAATTTCGCCACCGTTGATCCCAATATGCCGAACAACCTTCGATCGTCCTATGACAATACCAGTGCCCACAGCCAGTTATCGCAGGTGCTTGGCAGGTTTACGCCAGGCTCCTTTGATCCCAATAGCACCTTGTTTGCCCTCTGGCTGGGCCCCAATGATGCGTTGTATTGGCTGCACACCCAGCCCGCGCCAGCAGAGAATGGTTACACGCCAGGCACCATTACTGGCGGTGCACCAGTGCAGGCAACAGGAAATGAATTACTGACAAATCTATTAACCAACATCAACATCGGTCTGGAGTCCCTGGTTGCAGGGGGAGCCAAGCATGTACTGGTGCCCAACCTGATGGACTTCAGCAAGGCTCCCGCCTTCAGCGGCAACCCCACCCTGGCCGCCACCATCCAGGCCCTCAGCCTTGGTTTCAATCAAGGTCTCGACCAGGTGGTGACCCAGGTGCGCACCAATCACCCCACGGTCGACATCATCGATTTCGATACCGCTGCCCTCTTCGACGACATCTTCACCAATCCAGGCAGCTATGGCTTCAGCAACACCACCGAGGCCTGCACATCCATCACAACCCCCACCGCATTTACCGCTGGTTGTTCACCAACGGCCCCTGGCTGGTTGTTCTGGGATGGCGTGCATGTCACCACCGCCGGCCACGCCGTGATTGCGTCCCAAATGGTGCAGTCTGTTTATGAGGTGCCGGGTCCCCTGCCGGCCATCGGCGGAGTGGTGGCCCTGGGCTGGGCCCGCCGTCTGCGGTGCCGCGTGCGGCAGGGCCAGGGCACGGCCATGACCACAACAGCTGGGAGATAACGGCGCTGCGGCTGCCCATTCATCCTCGCGGTTGCCCATTCCGCGGTTGCCCATTCATCGTCGCGGCTGCCCATTCATCAACGATGGGCAGCCGGGGGCTCAACGCCCGAAAACCCCGCGGCCCCGGGGCCTTCACAAGGCCCCAAAGGCCTCAACCCGCCAGAACCGCCTGCAACCCGGCGCTGTAGAGCAACCCCGTGCAGAGGATGCCCCCCGCCCAACAGAGGCTGCGTAGAGGTGGCAGGTTGGCCACGTAGGCGCCGATGTAGGCCAGGCGCAGGAGCGGATGGAGCCAGGCCGCGCCAATCGCCACTGTGGTGGGCGTCCAGCCATGGGCCGCCACCACCAGGGCAAGCAGGCAGGCCGGCGCGTGGAGGGTGAAGGCCTCGAAGGTGTTCTGATGAGCCCAGTTGGCCCGCTTGCCCCAGGCGGGCAGCCGGTCGAACATCGCCCGGGGGGCGGCCAGATCGCTCGGGGTGAAGTCCGCCTGGGAGCGGGCGGCCCCCAGGGGGATCAAGCTGGCGATCACCACGGCGCCGGAGAGCACCAGCGACCAGGCGAAGGCCGCCCCCGCCGTCAGCCCCCCCAACCCGCTGGCCGGCGCCAAGGCCGTGACGGCGGGAAGGGCGAAAAGCGTGGTCAGGCCCATGACGGCAAGGAAGGGAGAAGGGCCACCTGTTCTAAAGGGAGCCGGGGCCGTGAAGCGAGAACGGTGGGGCAGATGCGGGGCGGGCGAAGACCTTTTAGGTTGGCCCTACAGCAGCGCCGACCCCCGCCATGGCGGATTCCTTCTCCTTTGATGTCGTCAGTGACTTCGATCGCCAGGAGTTGGTCAATGCCATCGACCAGGTGCGCCGCGACGTCTCCACCCGCTACGACCTCAAGGACTCCAAGACCGAGGTCACCCTGGAGGAAACCACCATCACCATCACCACCGCCAGCGACATGACCCTCCAGGCGGTGGAAGACATCCTGCGGCAAAAGGCCACCAAGCGAAATCTCTCCCTGAAGATCTTTGATTTCCAGCCCGCCGAGGCCGTGGGCGGCAACCGGGTGCAACAGGTGGTGAAGCTGCGCAAGGGCCTGAGCCAGGAGCTGGCGAAACAACTGAGCAAAACCGTGCGCGATTCCCTCAAGAAGGTCACCGTGGCCATCCAGGGCGACAGCCTGCGGGTGACGGGCAAAAGCAAGGACGACCTGCAACAGGCGATCCAGCTGCTGAAGGCCCAAGACGTGGAGGTGCCCCTGCAATTTGAAAACTACCGCTGAACCCCCACTCCCCATGCCCCTCCAGGAGGCTGGCACCGCCGCTCCAGTGCGGGCCGAGGGTGGTTGGCGGTTCTGGGTGGATCGGGGCGGCACCTTCACCGACGTGGTGGCCTGCCCCCCCAGCGGCCCGCCGCGGGTGCGGAAAGTGCTCTCCGTGCAACCCGGCCGGGCCGGCGATCCGGCGGTGCGGGCCATGGCCGACCTGCTGGGCCTGCCCCCCGGGGCTCCCTGGCCGCCGGGGCTGGTGGAGGAGGTGCGGCTGGGCACGACGGTGGCCACCAATGCCCTCCTGGAGCGGGCCAGCGCGCCCGTGCTCCTGTTGGTCACGGCGGGCCTGGCCGATCTGCTGACCATCGGCGACCAACACCGGCCCGATCTCTTCGCCCTGCGCATCGAGCGTCCCCAACCCCTCGACGTGCAGGTGGTGGAGGTGGAGGGTCGGCTGGACGCCGAGGGCCGGGAGGTCAGTCCCCTGCGGCTGGATCCGGCCCTGGCCGAGCGGATTCGGCAGGTCTTGGCGGCGGGTCCGCGCCAACTGGCGGTGGCCCTGCTCCACAGCTGGCGCGAGCCCGATCAGGAGCGGCGGCTGGGGGACTGGCTGGAGCGACAGGGGTTCGGGGTGGCCCTGCTCTCCCACCAGCTCAGCCGCCAACCGCGCCTGCTGCCCCGGGCCGCCACCACGGTGGTGGAAGCGGGCCTGGAGCCGGTGTTGCGGCGGTATCTGCGCCAGGTGGAGGAGGCCCTGGGTGCGGGCCCGCGCCTGCGGGTGATGACCTCCAGCGGCGATCTGCGCAGCCCGGCCCTGCTGCGGGCCAAGGACACCATCCTCTCCGGCCCCGCCGGCGGCATGGTGGGCGCTGTGGCGGCGGCCCGGCAGGCCGGCTGGGGGGCGGTGCCCCTGGTGGGCTTCGACATGGGGGGCACCTCCACGGATGTGTTCCATTTCGATCCCGCCCGGGGCGCCCTCGCCTGGGAGCCCGCCGGCGGCACGGAGGTGGCCGGCCTGCCCCTGGTGGCCGACTTGCTGCCCATTCACACCGTCGCCGCCGGCGGGGGATCGGTGCTCCAGGCGGTGGAGGGGCGACTGCTGGTGGGTCCCCGCTCGGCGGGGGCCGATCCCGGCCCGGCCTGCTACCGCAGGGGGGGGCCGGCCACGGTCACCGATGCCAATCTGCTCTTGGGCCGGCTGCCGCTGGCGGCCCTGCCGCCGGTGTTCGGCCCCTCGGCCGACCAGCCAGCGGATCGCGACGCATCCGAACAGCGCCTGGCGGAACTGGCCGCCGAGCTCGCCCTCACGCCGGAGCAGGTGGCCCTCGGGGCCCTGCAGGTGGCGGTGGAGCGCATAGCGGAGGCCATCCGCCGCATCTCCATCCAGCGGGGCCATGACCTGCGCCAGGCCCTCTTGGTGACCTATGGGGGCGCCGGCGGCCAACACGCCTGTGCCCTGGCCGCCCGCCTGGGGGTGACGCGGGTGTTGCTCCATCCCTTGGCGGGGGTGCTCTCCGCCTACGGGATCGGCCTGGCGGCGCGGCAACTGCGGCGGGAGCGGAGCCTGCGGTTGCCCCTGGTTCCTGGAAACAGGGCCGGGGCGTTGGGCACCCAGCTGCGCACCTGCGTGGCCGAGCTGATGGCCGAGGGCCGCCGGGATCTGGAGGCCGCCGGTGATCTGGCGCCGGGGGAGATCCCAGCGGTGTCGGTGCGGCTGGAGCTGCGCACCGCCGCCAGCGAGCAGGTGTTGGAGGTGGAAGGCACGGCTCTGCTCCCGGGGGATCCGGTCCTGGAGGACGGGGCGTGGATCGTCGGGCTGCGGGAGCGGTTTGAGGAGCTCCACGGGCGCCGCTTCGGCCATCGCCCCGCAGGGGAGGCTCTTGTGTTGGAGCGGGTGGTGGTGGGGCTGCAAGCCCGAGGAGGGAGGGAGGGGATGGCGGAGCCTCCGGGGGGTGCGGGCGAAGGTGTGGCCGAAGCGGACAGCGTGGCCGAAGGTGTCGCCGAAGCGGACAGCGTGGCCGCTGGGGCGGCCTTGGAAAGGGGAGTGGACTTGGACGGCGGGGGAGGCGTGGTCGAGGCGGAGGGGATGGCTGGAGAGGAGGACGTTGCCGATCAGAAGGCCATGGCTGGAGAGGAGGACGTTGCCGATCAGAAGGCCATGGCTGGGGAGGAATGCGGTGCTGATGGGGAATCCATGGCTGGGGAGGAGGGCTTGGCCAAGGCGAAGGGCGTCGTCGAGGCGAAGGGCTTGGCCGGGCCGGAATCATGGAGTCCTTTTTGTCTGCCCGATCCCCGATCGCCCCGGGGGCAAACCGTCCAGCCCCTCTGGATGTCGGTGCCCCTCTGGCGGCGGGAGGCGCTGCGGCCGGGCCAGCGGTTGGAGGGGCCCGCCGTGGTGGTGGAAGACACGGGCACCGTGGTGTTGGAACCCGGCTGGTGGGCTGAGGTGCTCGCAGGGGGCGAGCTGTTGCTCGAAGCCCAGGATCCAGGCCCAGCCCCGGAGCCGCCCGCCAGCGCACCTGACCTCTCCAGAACCTCCGCAACTGCCACCACCGCGCCCCCCGATCCCGTCCGCCTGGAGCTCTACAACCATCGCTTCTCCGCCATCGCCGAGCAGATGGGGGTGCGCCTGCAACAGAGCAGCCGTTCGGTGAACATCCGCGAGCGGCTGGATTTCTCCTGCGCCCTCTTTGATCGTCACGGTCGCCTGGTGGCCAACGCCCCCCACATCCCGGTGCATCTGGGGTCGATGGGAGAAAGCGTCACCGCCCTGCTGGCGGCCATCGAACGGCAGGAGCGACCGCCCCTGGTGCCCGGCGACGTGATCGCCGCCAACGACCCCTTCCATGGAGGCACCCACCTGCCCGATGTCACGGTGATCACGCCGGTGTTCCTCGATGGCGGCACCGGCGATGGCGCCACCACCCCAGCGGCCTTCGTGGCCTGCCGAGGCCACCACGCCGACGTGGGCGGCCTCACCCCCGGCTCCATGCCCGCCTTCAGCCGTCACATCGACGAGGAAGGCCTCCTGCTCGACAACGTGCCCCTGCTCTCGGCTGGAGTCTTCGACGAAGCCGCCTGGCTGGCCCGCTGCGCGGCGGGCCCCTACCCGGTGCGCAATCCGCGGCGGTTCCTGGCGGATCTGCGGGCCCAGGTGGCGGCCAATCAGCTGGGCTGCCAGGAGCTGCAACGGCTGATGGCGGAGGAGGGCAGCGAAGAGGTGTTGGCCTACATGGGCCATGGCCAGCGGCAGGCGGCGGCGGCGGTGCGCGCCGTGATTCAGCGTCTCCGCGACGGCCACCACACCGTGGAGCTCGATGGCGGCGCCCGGATCGTGGTGTCCCTCACGGTCGACCACCAGAGCCACCGGGTGCGGGTGGATTTCAGCGGCACCTCCCCCCAACAAGCCACCAACCTCAACGCCCCCCTGGCAATCACCAAGGCCGCCGTGATGTACGTCTTCCGCACCCTGGTGGAGGAACCCCTGCCCTTGAACGCCGGCTGCTTCGACCCCATCGACCTGGTGGTGCCGCGCAGATCACTGCTCTGGCCGGATCCACCGGCGGCGGTGGTGGCGGGCAATGTGGAAACCTCCCAGGCCATCGCCAACGCCCTCTATGGCGCCCTCGGAGTGATGGCGGCCTCCCAGGGCACGATGAACAACCTGAGCTTTGGCGACGGTGAACGGCAGTATTACGAAACCATCTGCGGCGGCGCCGGCGCAGGCTTGGATCGCGATGGCACGGGCTTCAACGGCGCCAGTGCCGTGCAAACCCACATGACCAATTCGCGCCTCACGGATGTGGAAATCCTGGAAGAGCGATTCCCTGTGCGCCTGGAGCGCTTTCAACTTCGCCGGGGCAGCGGCGGCGCTGGCCGCTGGCGCGGGGGTGACGGGGTGGAGCGCTGCCTGCGCTTTCTCGCGCCGATGACCGTCTGCCTGCTATCGGGCTCTCGGCGGGTGTCGCCCTTCGGCCTGGCTGGAGGGGAACCCGGGCAGCCGGGAGAGAACGACATTCAACGGGCTGGAGGTCACGCGACGCCGCTTCCCGGTTGCGCCCAGGTGGAGCTGGAGGCTGGGGATGTGCTGCGGATTGCCACGCCGGGTGGGGGGGGATTTGGCGTGATCCCTACTCGCAACCCAAGTGCATGATCCCGTCAAAAGGAAAGGACGTGATCCCGCCGAGATCCAACCAAGGGGAATCAACGATCCTGCAGACGCTCTGCGATGAATCAGCAGTGGCGAAAAGCTAGTGGATCTGCCAACATAGATAAAATAAGCAAGGTTGTCCCCTGCGCACTCCAAAAACTTCAGCAGTTCTGGCCGACCTCAAGAGTCTGACAAGTGCAGAATTCGAAGAAAAGCGGAGCCCTCACCCACAAACATGCAACAAAGTACAACAAAGCACCCCAATAGACTGGCCGCACTGTCTAGTACACACGGAGCTTTCCATAGGCTATGCCCAGCCAGCTTTCACAATCTCTCCTTGCTCTTCTTGAAGAGAATGGTGGAAAACTAGGGAATCTGTCAGCACGAAGGCTTCTTCGTGAGAAGCTTGGCAAAAGCATCTCTGAACAGGTGTATGAGCGATCTAAGGACCAACTGCTGTCACTAGGTCTGATCAGACGCGCACCCGGGCGAGGCGGAGCAATTGAACTTCTTTCAATCCATCAGCCAAAACCAAGTCCAACCTCCTCCCCTGAGGCAAAAGAACAAGCCTCACAAGAGTACATCAATGATCTATACACATCCTTGTACTACACGCCTGGATTATGGCCCAAACAAAACAAAGCAACAATTACCATCTTGTGTGGCGATGACAACGACAAGCTCTACTGCGGCTGGAACAATAAGAAAGGAGCATACTTTATTCAATATAGGCTAGAAAAAGGCCGCCCAGACAATACTGTATTGGCTGAGGAGCTATTTCAGAAGGCGACCCAGAACATACCCGATGCATCCATACAGCGGATCACCACGTCAACAACCCTATATCTTGGCACAAGCGTTCCCCAGGTCAACCATGTCATTCGTGTTCTTGTAAGCCTCCTAGAAGATGTAACTTTTGACCCTGCCACAAAAGACAAACAGCCTCAGAAGAATCCACGACAAGAGAACTACTATCAGGACATTGCTAAACTGATCAAGCTCTGCATTGAAAACAATCTGCAGTGGCCCTTAACCAAAAAATGGCGTCAAGCACTTGGCTTTGACGACGTCGATGATCTGATTGTCATAGGTAGCTCCCCTCTGGCAGCAAATGCAAAAAGCACAAAAGATACATACCGTGAGCATGTCGTGCCAGTGTCAATCATCAAACGTGAAGCAGAGAAACTTGCCCAGAGAGGTGCACCCGAACAAGTGATTGCCGATTTTCTTGAACATCATCTCTACGTTGTCATCATCACCAGACAAGAAGCTGCTTTACTCGACCAGCCGATTGACCAGGGTGGGCTAAGCCTAAAGACATCGATGCCAGAAGGATGGGTTTTCGGAGACGATCCACTCGAACGATTGAGAACAGCTGGAATCAATATCAACTTTCTGAACCCCATTCCACTTCCAGAGTGGAAACCTTGGCGGAAGCCAAGATTAAGGGATAAAATTAGGGACATCCTTAACACACCAATACTAAGAGTGTAGAATCAAGATTCTCACTTGACCC
This sequence comes from Cyanobacteriota bacterium, assembly GCA_046340755.1. Classification (GTDB taxonomy): domain Bacteria; phylum Cyanobacteriota; class Cyanobacteriia; order PCC-6307; family Cyanobiaceae; genus Cyanobium. The sequence continues at coordinate 2,489 of JBKDSY010000080.1, read as the reverse complement.
GGATAATCAGCAACGCTATCAACCTCAATATGAATGCCAATATCCTCTCAGATTCTGACTCAATGTGAGTGAGCTGATCAGTTCACACTGCCGCGATGCGGGGTGGTCCAACGCTGCCATCACCTGGCCGCTGCGAGCTGGGACTCAAACCAGGGTCATAGGAAGACGGTTCAGGTGAATGGCATGGATAACCTGCCCCCTGATTTCTACAAAGGGTCTTCATTTAATCCGTCTTCCAACGCCACAAGTAACTCTACACATTGTCTTCTAAGCTTTGGAACATCCAAAAGAGCGGTCTCATATACAGTCTCGTGATCCACGGAGGCATAGTTGTGGGTCAGCATGTTGCGAAACCCAATTATCTTACGTCCGTCCGATAGTCGCTTGAACACTTCAGGCCAGAATTTTGCCAGCATTGAGGCTGCTTCGCCAATAATAATAAACTCACGCTCAACTGCAGATCGCTTTTCTCGCATCTCAGCATATGTTTCTATCGAGACGTTCGTAATGATTGAAGAAATTGAATCACATGCATCAATAATGTCACAGAGATAGGCAGTTATTTCACGAGCCATAGATTATCCTCTTGGTGGTCTCAATCTCACGGGCGATGATTGGATTGCGCACAGCCCCACTCATCACGAGATCAACCTTAGTGCCGAGAACCCTTTGCAGCTCATCAAGCAACTCAAAATAAGCGTGGAATTTAGCGTGACCACCAATGGGAGCGAATTCGACAAGAAGGTCCACATCGCTTTCCCCTGGTCGAAAATCATCCCTGATGGCTGAGCCAAACGCAAAAAGCCTCTCGACGCTGTACTTGCGGCACAGCTCGGCAATGGCTTCTTGGTGATTCTCAAGAAGAGCCGTCATGTTCCACCTCTTCGCAGATTTTACCTCAGACACAGATTTCAGGGATTCCGAACTTAAGGAGAATGGTGCTCGGGGTCAGAACAACGAGTATGGATAGATATTGCGAAGCCATAAACCTATCAAGAGTTGGATAAGCCTGAAAGGATGGTGCCTTGGAGGGTGAACACTGACTGCAGATAAGTCCGGCCATTATTCAGACACTTGTCACAATTTACGTCAGCAGTGCGTAGAGGTGCCTGCGCCCCTGGCTTATAGCTCTATAGAGTGTAGAAGGTATTTGTTCGCGTGCAGATTGTGATTCAGCGTGAATATCTGTCGGTAGGATATACCGTAAAGCGGCATAGTCTACAACGTTTCAGTTCAGAAGCTGGCTAGAGTTGAGGCAATGAACTTTCTTAATCGCCACCGTCTTCTGCATCTGGTTGTTGCTCAGTCCTTAAAGAAGAAACCCCACGAGACTGGAGTTTGTCAACAAAGTATTTCAAACTAGGGGACTTGATTCGATCAAGATGAATAAGTGGACCAATTGCATTAGCCCATTCATGCTTTCTGCCACCGACTACCTGATAGCCGAGGCCCATAAGTGCTTTTGCCCCGCCAGTATGAACAGCATTCGCAAGAACTTCCCATGTTCCACAAATGCTATCCGGAATGTATGAGTTTAGAATTTCTGTCCGCGCCTTAGGATATGATGCTATGACGGCTTCGGGGTCTCCAAGTAGCCATGCCTCACCTTCCTCTACCGCAAGACAGAGTATTGTTTCTGGCCTATTAATGCATCTGTGAATACATTCCATAATTGAATCACGGAACTCCTTCAGGGATCTTCTATCAAGATCGCAGACGATGACTAGTACGGCTGGATAGGTTTTTGGATATCTCGAAAGAACACTTCCGTAGCCACTGACCAACCTTGGAAGTTGATCAAGTAATATTCGCTTCTTGGGGTCACTGCCTGGCTTCAGCCCAGCCGGTATCCGCCCAATGCCTTTGTAGTGCTTAATCTCGTATGAGTTGCCTTCCCCAATAATATTTGGCACTATATGACCAAGCAACGCTTCACCTGAACTATCTTCAACCAGGATCTGAAAGTGGGTCATTTAGCGCTTGTCTAAATAATCGCTATACCAGAGTCCGCCTAGTGGTAGTCCTTCGGCCACCAAAGAGGAAATTAGGTGATCATCACTAGCTCGCTTGATTTGAGAGTACCCAGATGAGTCCTTTTCAAGAATCCAGACCTCTTCTGGGGACAAGGCGTCGACAAAATAGGGTTGATGAGTAGTAATAAAGATCTGCGAACCGGCTTTTCTTCCAGTTGCATGCTCTCTGAATTCATTGGCCAGCGTTTCTAGTAACTTACGATAAAGACCAGTCTCTGGCTCCTCTACGCATAAGAATGGAGGTGGAGATGGGTCTTCGAGAAGCAAGAGATAAGCAAAGACTTTCAACGTGCCATCAGACATCTGATGTACATAGAATGGATCTTCAAATCCCTTATCGTGAAACCTAAGCAACAGCCTTCCATCGGGGCTCCGTTGAGTATCAATGCTCTGCAGATCAGGAATTTTTGTTGCTATGTTTTCGAGGATTTGCTTGAACTTACGCGGATGCTCTCT
>JBKDSY010000079.1:0-12567 GCA_046340755.1 Cyanobacteriota bacterium | reverse complement strand
CTAGACCAATGCAAGCAGTTCTGGGCTGACTTTGTATTTGGCTTTCGCTGCATCAGAGAAAAAACGATCTTCCCATTCCTGATTCACCTTGTTGGATAGCTTGACCATTTTCCTTTCCAGCTTGGTGGTAGGAATCGGCAGCTGATTCATGATTGCCATTTGATCCAAGTGTTTCATGGCAGCATCTTGAATCACATCTTCATAGGTGAACACGAGTGGCTTGATCGATGCAGACTGGAAGAACCGTTTCCAGCAAAGGTTTTCCAGGGAGATGGAGATGACTTCCGCAAGAATGGATTCGTAGCGATAACGGGTGGCTTTATTGTAATCGCTGCTATAACCTTTCAGAAGATTGCCAGCGAAATGGGGATCGTCTGGTTTGCTGGTTGCATGATTAATTCCAGTTTGCTTGGCAATGACACGGCTAATGGCTTGGGCAACAATGTTGTCGCGTTTTAACCACACCCAGTGGGAGTTTTTGAAAATCGTGGCAACAGAGGGGAAATCGCAAGCCCTTTCTGAACGCACAAATGTGGCAAGACAGGCATCAAGACTAGGGAGTTGATTGGCCATGATCTTGATGGAAGACACGCCATTGTCTCCCCTGGCTCGTTGACAAACAGAGGCGAATGGTTGTTCCCAATCGGGTTTGCTCAGATGATCCGTCCAGGGAATAAAGTATTCTTCCGGTTTGCCCAAGATGCCAGTATTTCTCATGTCTTCGACAATTAAAGTTGAACCACATCGCTGGGTTGCGCACAGAACAATATCGATAGAAGCTTTTCCAAATTCAGGCTTTCGTGATTCCACAATCATGGGACGATCATTGAAATTCAGTTGTCATGTAAGTGTGAGTTTTTCACTGGCCTCACTTGCTTCTCACCTTAGCACCTCGGATTTCACGGACCGCCTGGGTCACCCCATCCAGATAGCCCTCACGCTTGGCCCGCAATAGATGCAACAGGTGCAGGCGGTGCTTCTGCAGCGACTCATCAGGGGAGTTAATGATTCGAGCCGCCTCCGAGGCCAGGCCCTCTTCCAGGGTCAGGCGATCTTGGGACAAGTCATAGCCATAGTGGAGGCGGAAGAAATGGGCTTCCGTGGAGGCGCGTTCAAATTCTTCCTGGGGTGTGTAGTCGTGACTGTGCATGACAACGGCAGACTGGGCATAGGCTTTGGTGAGGCCCCATTGAATCAGCCAATCCGCCCAGAGTTGGTCCTCCCCGTAGGCAACATCTGGATAGGGATAGTCGAGCCATGTGCTCTTTCGTAGACATGAATTATTGTCTGAGTAGTAATGCATGAACTGACGATACTCTGGGCTTTGTTTATAGTATCTGCGAAGATCATCCTGTTTGTTGTAGAGCGTGTGATCGGCAAAATTCTTGAAGTGATCATTCATCCATGTTTTCAGGTATGGAGGATGTTCTTCATGACCCACATGTCTGCCAAAGACTCCTGCGACATCCCCATGATCCTGGAAGGGTTGGACCAGATGGGCCAGCCACTGGCGATTGGCTGGCATGGCATCCTGGGTGAGAAAAGCGACAAAAGGCGCCTTGGCAAGGGCCACGCCCAGGTTGCGGGTGCGGCCATGTTGAAAGGTTGATCTGGGAATGACGTAGAGCGAAATTCTGGGATCTTCCGGGAGTGCCGCAATCGAGTGATCTTCAGATTCGCTGTCGATGAGGATGATTTCAAAGGCGGCATCGATGTTTTGCTGCAGCACTCGTTTGACAACATTAAGTAAGAGGTCGCCGCCATTGAGGGTTGGAATCAACACACTGACCAGGGGGTTGGCCACCTTGCTGATTTTGATGGCCGTATGGGCAGAACTGGTATAAAAGTCGACATAGTTGGCATATAGTTTCAAACCCGACGCGCGGCTGCCCACCTCCCGGCAGATGAAGTCATTGACATTGGCGAATGACTTTTCCCAGCTGGTTTCCTGGGCCCATTCCAGTGCTTTGTCGGCGATGGTTTTGCGCAACGATGGATTTTGGGCTAAGCGATCAATTTCCTCTGCGATGGATTGGGCAGAGGGTTTGGCAAAGCGAAGAATGTCTTCAGGATAGATGGCACGTGTGCTTTCATTATCAATTTCAATCACCGGCAAGCGGCAGGCCATCATCTCCTGGGGGACCAAGGCATAATTCGTTGCTGAAAACGTGAGACCAATGTCACAGGATCGATAGAGATCAGCCAGTTCGCTGGGACGGAGGATGCCATTATCAAAACCCACAACATTTTCAGGTAGATGCACCTGACCTTTTTCTTCTCCAAACAGCTCGACACACAGCCTGTAATTCTCTTGATGCACAAGCGATAACCCTTCTAGGGCAATGGAGACGGCCCGTCTCGCGGTTCGTTGCCTGGCGTAGAAGGCAATGCGGATGACGGGTCTTGGATCCGTAGGGTCTTCTCGGTTGTGGGAGAGGAGGGAGCCGGAGGGTCGCTTGGCAGGGGTGGGAGGGAAATAGATACTTGGATCAAAAGATAGATCAAAGTGTGTGGAGACTTTGCCAAAGCGATCTCGCATCATCTGATCCAACCAAGTGCTGGCACAGATGGTTTTGATGTCTGACATGTAGGTGAGTTCTGCCTTGAGAGCTTCCGAGCCTCTGGGGAAGAAGAAGGGTTCATAGTCTTGAACCAAATAAAATTTATCCACGAAGCCTTTGTGACTATTAACGATGTCAACCGTGTCCCAACTTGTGGCCATCAAGACATCACCACTGGTCAAGGCAAAATGGCTCGAAAGCGGCAACACCCTGGCCTTGATGGGCTGATAGTGGTCCGTGGCACTTTTTGTTGGCCCTTCGGGATGACGATTGGGATGGTAATCTTTAATCCATAGGGTGCATTGATGGCCTGCACGTTCCAGGTTGAGAATCATCCGGAAGATTGTCATGTGCCCACCGCCGCCCTCCGTAAAGTCAGGAATGACAACATGGATGTTCAAATGATCCAGATTTGGAACGAACCTTTTCTTGGCATCTGTCAGTTCGCGGACAAGGAAGAGAATGCGATGGTAGTCGTTGATCGCCTGCGGATTATGTCTGTACTTTGTGAATTCCCTTTGGCCGCCAGTGTGTTGGGTGCTGAGACAAACCGCGCAGCGCGCGAGAACAACGTCCACATAATCAGGAAACTGCTCGGGCCAGCGAATAAACAGATACAGAGGATTTAATTTCGTGCTTCTGGTCCAAGGATAAAGATTAAAAAACTCCTCATTCCGGAAGACTGGATTGGGACAGCGGGTTTGTTCATTGGCTCCGTGGATGGAGTAGTGGGTTAAGGCACCTTCAGTGGTGTAGCCGCGTAAATCAATATGGAATTCACGATAGGCATCAGCATCGAAGTAAGGAGCAATGATGGATTCAACCTTGCGCTTTTCAATTTGTTGAATGCCCTGTAGCGGAGGTTGACCTGTTGTGCAAAATTGTTGCTCATGGTCATGGAGGATCTTTTCGAATGTTGCTTGGTCTTGTGGTAGATCCAGACTGTCAGCAATGAGTCTCCAGGGAAGCCACCTGTGGGGATCGTGAAAATCCTGAAAGGTTTGTTTTCTGCTCAGGAGTGCATGCAGATTGCTGACACTTCTGCTGACTTGATGCAGGTGTTCGGCACCTGCGGCTTGTAGGTATTGGCGTGCGGTTTCTTGGAGGGAGCTTGGATAGGGAGTATCAATAATTCTTAATGCCCAGACGATGGCATCTTTGGTGTTGCCTGCCTGTTGGGCCTCGAGGAATTTTGAAAAGTAATTCATGGGCTCGATGTCCTGCGTGGTCAGTGGGTTCGGGGAAAAGAAATCGCAGGCGTTGCAGACAAAGCTGGGAAAGAGAATCGAGGAAAACGAGAAGAAAAGCTCATCCCTACATCACAACTCTGGACATGGCTCTCCTTGGGGGAAGGGCCCCAATCCCTCGATCTGTGCATGGGGAACGTGGTGCCTGATCCCACAAGGCTGGCGCCCCGGGGCGACCCTGCCGTGTAGCAGACGATACGGTTTTGGTCGTCAATGCCGACTCGGTCTTTTGGATGGATTAGGCAGGGCAAAACGTAGCATGGAGCTTCCGGATCCTTGGCTCTCACTGCCCGTGATCACAGCTGGGCAGGTGATGGTTTTGGGAAGGGTTTGGAAACATTTATGTCCAACGCTTGGGTTGTTGACAGGCGTTGGCCTCGGTGGTTCATCGCCTTGGCAGGAATCGCTGACGAACGGTCGATCCCCTGACCCTGCCTCGGAGAGGATCCGTTCCTAAGACTGCAGGGCAAAGGCCCTAGCGGAGGACCAACCCATGGAGTCCCATGCCGTTCCCCCCCAGCGTCGCTGGCGCCGACCCCTGCCGATGCTCCTGTTGCTGGCCCTGGGGGAGCAGCTCTGCCAGTCGCGGGGCCGGGCCCGGGGGATCGGCCCGGCGGCCGTGCGGCGTTGGCGGGAGCAGATCCCCTTGGCCAAGTCTTTGGGGGAGCGGCATCTATTGCGGGTGGCCTTTGCCTCGGATCTCCACGCTGGACGCATGACCCCCCCGGGCACCATTGCCTCCGCCGTGGAGGCGCTGATGGAGGCCTCCCCGGATCTGATTCTTCTGGGGGGTGACTTCGTGTGTTCCCGGGCCCAAGACCTTGAGCCCGTTCTCCCCAGCCTGCGGCGCCTGCGGGCCCCGGCCGGGGTGTTTGCCGTGATGGGCAACCATGACCACGGCGCGGATGTGGGCACGATCACGGCCCAGCTGGAAGCCCATGGCATCACGGTGCTTCGCAACCGCAGCGTTCCCCTGGCGGAGCCCTTCGGCAATGTGCTGCTGGTGGGCCTGGACGACCACCTGGGCGGAAGGCCCTGCGCCGCCGCCGCCCACTGGGACGCCAGCCGGGTCACCCTGCTCCTGATCCACCAGCCCTCGGGCCTGCTGGATGCGGGCGATCGTCCCTTCGACATCGCCCTGGCCGGCCACACCCATGGGGGGCAGATCACCCTCCCCGGCGGATGGGCGCCCGTGGCGGCCTCCGGAACCCTCTCCCGCCGCTATCCGGGAGGGCGCTATGCCCTCCCGGAGGATCGGGTGCTCTGCGTGAGCGTGGGCGTGGGCCACAGCCTGCTTCCCTTCCGTATGGGCCCCCGCACGGAGGTGCTTCTCCTCGATCTGGTGAGCGAGGCGGAGTAGGGCGGTTCAGGCGCCGTTGCCGGGCAGGGACCAGCCGGGCTTCACCACCTGCCGTGCCCGGCCGAGGGCGAGGGCACCGGCGGGAACATCTTCGGTGAGGGTGGAGCCGGCGGCCACCGTGACCCCCTCCCCCAGACGGATCGGCGCCACCAACACACTGTTGGCGCCCGTTTTGCTGCCGGCGCCGATGGCGGTGCGGTGCTTGCGCACCCCGTCGTAGTTGGCGGTGATGGTGCCGGCGCCGATGTTCACCCGCCCGCCCACATCCGCGTCGCCCAGGTAGCTGAGGTGGTTGGCCTTGACGCCCGCCCCCAGGTGGCTGTTCTTCACCTCCACGAAGTTGCCGATGTGGCAACCCTCCTCCAACACGGCGCCGGCTCGCAACTGGGCGAAGGGCCCCACGCCGCAGCCCTTGGCCACCTGTGCCTCCCGCACCACCGCGTAGGTCACCTCCACGTCTTCACCGAGGGTGCTGTTTTCGATCAGGCAGCCGGGGCCGATGCGGCAGCCATCGCCGATCGCGTTGGCCCCGCGGAAATGGCACTGGGGCTCCACCACCACGTCACGACCGAAGCGGGTGCCGTCACTGAGGGTGCAGCTGGCGGGATCGGTGAAGGTGACCCCCTCGGCCATCCAGTGGCGCCGCAGCCGGTCTTGGAGCACCGCCTCGCACTGGGCCAACTGCAAGCGGTCGTTGATGCCATTGGTTTCCCGCGGATCGAGCACCTCCAGCTGCAGGGCGGGCTGGAGCATGGCCACGGTGTCGGTGAGGTAGAGCTCTCCCTGGTCGTTGTCGCTGGTCAAGTGGGGGAGCACCTCCGCCAGCCGGGGCCAGTGGAAGCAATAGATCCCCGCGTTTGTGAGGCCGTGGGCCCGTTGACTGGCGTCGCAGTCGCGGTGCTCGACGATGGCGGTGATGCGGCCCTCCTCGTCGGTGAACACCCGGCCGTAGCCGGTGGGGTCGGGCAGGTGGGCCGTGAGCACGGTGACGCCCGCGCCACTGCTGCGGTGGCGCTCCAGCAGGGCCGTGAGGGTTTCGGGGCGCAGGAGGGGCACATCGCCATTGAGCACCAGGAGATCCCCGGTGAAGCCCTCCAGGGGGCCGAGCAACTGCTGCACGGCGTGGCCCGTGCCGTTTTGGGGCTCCTGAAGCACATAGTCCAGGTCGGCGTGGCCCGAAAGGGCCTGGCGCACCCGCTCCGCCTGGTGCCCCACGATCAGGATCCGCCTTTCGGGTTGGAGGGCTTCCGCGCTCTGGAGCACCCGCTCCACGAGGGTGGAGCCCGCCAGGGGCATGAGCACCTTCGGCAGCCGGCTCTTCATGCGCGTCCCCTTTCCAGCGGCCAGGATGGCGATGGCGAGCATCGGTGCGGTTGGGTCACTGGCGGGAATCTACCGACGTGCCCCCATCCCCCAGCGCCGCCGCCACGCACTGGCGGGCTCGGCCGGGCTGCGGGCCTGGGCCGCCTGCCGCAGGGCCAAGAGCTCCTCCCGCTGGCCCTGGCCCGTGGGGTCGCGGTAGGGCTCCCCGGCCCGGCTGGCCAGGTGCTCCCGCTCCATCGGGCTCAGTGCCTGGAGGTGCCCGGTGGGGAGGGCCGACGGGCTGGCCGCCGTGCCGCCGCTCCAGCGTTCCCCTCGGGACGGTGCGCCGGGGGCCGCCGGGATCGCCGCCAGTTGCAGCCCCGCCTGCTCCAAGCCCCGGCGCACCGCTGCGGCGCAGCTGTAGGTGAGCAGGCGTCCTTCCGGGCGGAGCAGGCGGGCCAGGCGGGATAGAACCTCCACGCTCCAGAGTTGGGGGCAGCGCTGGGGGGAGAAGGCATCCAGCAGCACCAGATCACAGGCCCCTGTCAGCTCCGGCGGCAGATCGGCGAGGCGGCGGCGGGCGTCTCCCCAAAGCAATCGCTCGCTGGCGGTCAGTTGGCGCAGGGCCTCCAGGGCGGAGGCTGACCACTGGCTCCCGAAGGTGACGTCGCCCAAGGCGAGGGCGAGGGGGCGGGGATCCTGCTCCAGGCCCCACCAGCGCAGCTCCAGCCCCCGGGCCTGGGTGGCCTCCAAGAGCGCGGCGGTGTTGGTGCCGGTGCCCACGGCCACCTCCACCACCTTCAGGGCGGAGCCGAAAGCGAAGCGCTCCAGCCCGGCCGGAGCGACAAACACCCGCTGGGCCTCCGCCTTGGCTCCCTCCGCGCAGTGAAACCCCTCGCCGGTGGCCTCGCAAAACAAGCTGAAACTGCCATCGCCGGTGATGCGCGGTTTCAGGGGGTTCATGCGGTGCGCAGGCGGGCCAGGTCGTCCCAGAAGCCGGGGTAGGAGACAGCGGCGGCGGCGCTGTCGTGGAGCCGGCTGTCGCCCCGGGCCACGAGGGAAGCCACCGCCAGGCTCATGGCCACCCGATGGTCGGTTTCGCTGGCCACCTCCGCGCCGTGAAGGGGCGTGACGCCCTGAAGGGTGAGGCCATCGGCGTGCTCCTCCAGCCGGGCGCCCATGGCCCGCAGGTGGCGGGCCATCACCGCCAGCCGATCGGTTTCCTTCACCCGCAGCTCCTCGGCGCCGGTGATGGTGCTCACCCCCTCCGCGCAACAGGCGGCCACCGCCAACACGGGGATTTCATCCACCAGCCGGGGAATCAACGACCCGCCGATGGCGAAGGCCTTCAACGGGCCATGGCAGACGTGCAGGTCGCCCACCGGTTCACCGGCCACCACCCGGGGGTTGCGCACCTCGATCGCGGCGCCCATCTCCGCCAACACGTCGAGGATGCCGGTGCGGCTGGGGTTGAGGCCCACGTTTTCCACGGTGAGCGCGGCGCTGTGGGTGATGGCGCCCGCCACCAGCCAGAAGGCCGCCGAGCTGATGTCGCCCGGCACCACCACCGCCTGGCCCCGCAGGGTGGCGCCGGGGGTGACGGTGACCTCCGTGCCGCCGGCGCCGGCCACCACCAGCTGGGCGCCAAAGGCGCGCAACATCCGTTCGCTGTGGTCGCGGGAGAGGGCGGGTTCGATCACGGTGGTGGGGCCGTCGGCGGTGAGGGCGGCCAGCAGGAGGGCGCTTTTCACCTGGGCCGAGGCCACGGGGGTGCGGATGGTGGCGCCCTGGAGGGTGCGGCCGGCGATGGCCAGGGGCGCCAGGTTGCCGCCCTCGCGGCCGTGGATTTCGGCGCCCATGGCGGCCAGGGGGCCGCCCACCCGCCGCATGGGGCGGCGCCGCAGGGAGGCGTCGCCGGTGAGCACGAAGTGGCGCCCGGCCCGGCCGGCGAGCAGGCCGAGCAGGAGGCGCATGGTGGTGCCGGAATTGCCGCAGTCGAGGATGTCGTCGGGTTCCTTGAGCCCATCGAGGCCGACGCCCTGCACGCTGACGGGTTCGCCGGCGCGGATGGGGGAAACGGTGACCCCCATGGCCCGCAGGCAGGCGGCGGTGCTCAGGGGATCTTCCGCGGGCAGCAGGCCCTCAATGCGCGTTTCCCCCTCGGCGATGGCGCCAAAGAGCAGGGCCCGGTGGGAGATCGACTTGTCGCCCGGCACCCGCACCGTGCCCCGCAGGCTGCCGCCGCCGGGCAGGAGGAGGGGCTCGGCGGGGGCGGCGACGGCCATGGGGGCGGGGAGCGGCTGGCGGGGCGATCCTATGGAGGGGGGCGGCGGGCGCTGCTGAGGAGGGCGATGGTCATTTCGACTGAACGTTCAGTCCAGGGCGCCACCTTGGGGCCTTGCAATCCCCTCGATCAAGGCCAGCGAGAAAGGCGCCGATGACGTGGATGGTCAGCGCCTCGGTCCGGCGCGATGGGCCCTGGCCGGCAAAGTCCATGTGGGTCGCCCCATCAAGGACGGCCAGCCACTTGCAGCCGGCGGGCATGGAGGTGAAGGGCTGGGTGCGTGTCGTCCAAGAGCCGGCATCAAGGCCCCGGTCCCGTGTTCCCGTGATGGAGAGAACAGGGCGCTTGATGGTGGACCAGGCCTGGTGCGGGAAGATGGGGCCAGGCCCTTGCGGAGACAAGGCCACATAGGCGGTGAAACCGTTGGATCCTTTGACGCCCAGCCTGTTCCGCGCACCCGCCTCCATCATGGTGGTTGCCGCACCCATGGAGTGGCCAATCAATACGGATTTGCCACCTTTGCACTTGGCGGCTGCCCATTGTTTGGCGGCGGCAATGTCGAGGAATCTTCCGCGATAGGCGTCTGGATCCGTGATCAACGCCAACAGACCCTGGCGCAGGCCGTGACCGACCATGTGTTGTCGCAAAGCTAGTCGGCCGCTTTCCTGATGCCCGACAACAACGGCCAGGAGTGTCATGGAGGCCATGGCTTCGCCGAGATACTGGTATCCCCTTTCGGAGCCACCGGCACCTGGCGAGATGACGGCGACACCACGGCAGGTCGCACGCTTGGGGAGATAGGCGGTGAGGGGCACAGTCCTCTGATCCTTTCGTGTGACCGTCACCGCGTCTTGGGCGGCGACTTCCGCTGCTCCCAGAAGAACAAGCGCGCTGAGGGAAAGACTGCGCAACAGGGCAGGCCTTTGAGGTTGCCCTTGTGGGTGGGCCCTGGTGGTCAACGTTGATCGTTCTGAGGGGTAGACATGATGGGTGGGCTGCTGGAGCGAGGGGCTGATGGCAGATTGTCTGTTAGATGGGCTATTTGTGTTTGCGCTTCGGCGCAAATAAGGGTGGATTGGTATTGCAGACCCTACAGTGTCACTGACAGTTAAAGAATTGGCCGAAATTAAGGCAAATCTACTATGCCTGTGATCGTTGCAGGCATCATGGTCAGTTATGCGGTGAATAAGTGAGTCGCTGAACTTCGCATCAATCGCAAGGTGCAGCAATTTCTTCTTTGTTGATCTCCAGTAAAACAGTTATCGTCTACCTGCAACCAACACCCTACACAAAAACAGGCTTAAACCCGTCCATGCCGCAAGTGTTCTCAATCTTAATAAGCTTTGCGCGAAATATGGTGTCACGGATTATACGTTATAAAATTTTAGCTACTTGTGCAGACATCGACCGTTGGCTCGACTCTGGCTAACTCGCCAAATCAGAAGATGACAAGAAATCAGGCATCCGAGCTATCCATAGTTTCATCCGTCTGTATCTGGTTGTTTGCTGATCACAAATTACAGAGCCTTGACATAACTTCATGAATAAATGCACCACCCCAGAGTCGAACTGGAACTCTCTGCTTTAGATTGCTCTCTGTTTTGAAAGCATTGGAGAGCAGAGGTGCTGCCGCTACACTAGTGATGCAACCTAATCGTGCCACGACAAGGACCACATGTCAAGCCAAGTGCGCTCGATTCCATAAATGCTTATCAATACCCAGTCATATTTGCTCCTGCGGGAATACATACAAGAGTCACTTGACTACGCATATCTAACGTGCCATGCGGTCCCTGCCTTAAATGCATACATGAAAGCAGTGGATCACAAGGTTGCCGACAAGATTCCTGATCCTGATCATTTTGGAAAGCCTGGAGGTTTCAATCGGCTGAGGGAAATTAAGTCAACATACAAGGAAACCCTGGGAAGATTCATGCTTATTTCAGCTTTTAGTCACTTCGAGTCATACATCCAAGATGTAGTCAACGAGATTTTTCGTTTTCATGGAGGAATTACAGAACTCCTTGCCATGGCACGACGTAGATCTGGGGTTGCGATGCGTTCCGATAGAATAGGAAAATTTCCCGACTTTAAACCTTTAAACGAGACTCGCAAGAGAGGAAAGGACGGCAAATATCAGAAGTGCATTCAGATACTTGAAGGTAAATGCTTTGTTTTCCCCTCTCAAATGACATCTGCTTATGGGATAAAAAAACTTGCCGATGCTGTCAGCAAGAGTGGGTTCAGAGCAGCCCGTATCAATGAGATTGTATTTGATGCCCTTGGTCTACCTCATGATCAATCAATGGATGAAAATATTGCTCGTATACGTGAGATAAGAAATGATATCGCTCATGGGAGGCGACGTAGCTATCAGCTGAAGACATCAATTGAAGACCTTAAGCTCTTGAGGCAATACGCACTTGCCATTGATCAGCACATTCTCACATATTTCATGATAATTGAGAACGCATGAGACTTGCGTGGTCTCAGTACCAGATCAAGGCCACATAGGGTATTGCACGCCATTAACCACCGCAATCGCCAAGCCTCGACAAGTGATTATCCATGTGAAACGCTGGATTAGCGGCTCCGGTGTATTGCATTGTTGGACCGATTTGGGCCTAAGTTGGATAGTCTGTCTTGGTGTCTGCGTGCGACACGCTTGCCGAGGTTGTCCATGCCGCCATATACGGAGAATTCATCGATACCTTCCTGGCAAAGATCTAAGCGAATTGACTCTTTAGATGAAAAAGGAAGAGTGACTTTATAAAGAAACGCCTCGCCGCTACGCTGTTCGACCAGTTCAAAGTATGGTAGTAGATCAACCTCGAAATCATTTGCACGGAACGATAGGTAAAAGCTCAGTAGACCTTGTTGCTGCTGAAGTCGATTATGGCTGCGCGATGGCCGCCACATTACGAATGTAGACTCTGGAATTGGCCTCTCTTCATCGAGATATATTCCGGTGTTTGGGTCAATTGGCCGAGATGCCGGTTGTGTAAACAGCGGTTCTACACCGCCACAGTATTTGCGAATCCGCTCAAGATCGAATCCGCCATTTGGATGCTGGCGACCGAGCCCTTTGTGAAATGGGAACTTTGTTAGATCAAAGGCAAACACTGCTCCGTCTTCCGAGTCGTTGCCGGCCACAGCAAAGAATGTTGCGATCTTAAGCTGGTGGGTCCAATCCAACAGTCGTGTTGGCGCACCGTGATGCTGCTCAAAAGCCAGCCAATCAAGCGTGTCAAGAAAGCCCAAGTCATCCTTGGCACACTCATCGCGGAACTCTCGATGACAGTCTCGCTCTGAGTTGTGGATGGAATCCATTTGGTCTTCCCAGTCAGGGAACGACTCGATACCACGGAACACTGTTGGGACGAGCCCCCAAGAACTGTTCGATTGCCCGCGGAAACAGAAGTTGCCTGAATCAGAGTTGCTTTTGAGCAGTCTTCTGAGTTCGTCAAGTGATGTTGCGGAAAACTCAAGCATCGGTTTTTAGGGCATAACGCTCAAGATCAGAAGCGGGTAGAGATCTCGGCATAGAACCCAGCCTAAACTCCCGTCTTCTGTATCTGGATGTTTGCCATCCTTCACAGATGTAAAATGCATCTGTTTTAAGAGCCAATAGATATACGCCTCAAAGTATTTTGAACTTCGCCATGCTTCTCATTAAGACTTAAACATGGGATTAAACTGCCCATATACCGATCTGTCAAAAATCACGGCAGAAACGATATCCGAGACTGAAACGGCCATCTTGAGGTCATCTAGCCGTTCTTGGGCGGCGGCCTCTACTGCTTTAAGATTCTC
>JBKDSY010000078.1:0-56882 GCA_046340755.1 Cyanobacteriota bacterium | reverse complement strand
CGCCCGGGGCTGAATCGCCGGCGCAACCCTCAGCTTGTTGTGAGCCCAAACAATCGACTCAATCAGCTCCTGCCAGTAGCCGCGGCCGCTGAACAGGAACATCAGGCCATAGGCGCTGGAGCTCGAGCCGTAGCTGTTGATCACCTGAGCGGCCTGGGCCCACAGGAAATCACGCAGCCAACCATTGATGGTGATTGCGCTCTGAGCAAAGTTGCCGTTGTTGATGTGTGACACCGTGCCATCGGCATTCACCGTGCCCCACACGTCGCTCTGCATCTTCCAGCTGAAGTGGAAGATCACGATCGACAGGGAGTTGTACATCCAGAACAGTCCCAGGAACACGTGATCCCATGCCGACACCTGGCAGGTGCCGCCACGGCCGGGGCCGTCGCAAGGGAAACGGAAACCAAGACTCGCCTTGTCGGGAATCAGGCGGGAGCTGCGGGCATACAACACACCCTTCAGCAGGATCAACACCGTGACGTGGATCGTGAAGGCGTGGATGTGGTGCACCATGAAATCGGCCGTTCACAGGGTGATCGGCGCCGCGGCCACCTTGCCGCCAACCGCCACCACGGAACCGTTGAATACCTCACTCACACCCGCGAGGGCATTGGGAGCGGTGGTGCCGGCGGCAGCGGCGTGCAGGCCCTGGATCCATTGCGCGAAGACGGGCTTCAGCTGGATCGCGGTGTCGCTGAACATGTCCTGGGGACGACCCAGGGCACGCATGGTGTCGTTGTGGATGTAGAGGCCGAAGCTGTGGAAGCCCAACCAGATGCACACCCAGTTGAGGTGGCTGATCAGGGCGTCGCGAGCCTTCAGCACCCGATCCAACACGTTGTCAACGTGCTTGGCAGGGTCGTAATCCCTCACCATCGCGATGGCCGCATGGGCGCCCGCGCCAACGATCAGGAAGCCACCGATCCACATGTGATGGGTGAACAGTGACAGCTGAGTGGGATAGGAAACGCCGATGTAGGGATAGGGCGGCATCGCATACATGTGGTGCGCCACGATGATCGTGAGCGAACCCAGCAAGGCCAGGTTCAGACCCAGCTGCGCATGCCAAGAGGTGGTGAGGAATTCAAAGAGGCCGTTGTGCCCGTTCGGAGCCGGGAAAAGCAGGGGATCGCCTTTCTGGCCCTCGAGAATCTCCTTGATGCTGTGGCCAATGCCCCAATTCGTGCGGTACATGTGACCCGCCACGATGAACAGCACCGCGATCGCCAAATGGTGATGGGCGATGTCGGTCATCCACAGGCTGCCGGTGACTGGGTTCAGCCCCCCCTTGAAGGTGAGGAAGTCGCTGTAGGCGGCCCAGTTGCCGGTGAAGAAGGCGGAGATGCCCGCTCCAAAACCCGGATAGAGCTGGGTGAGCAGATCCAGGTTGAAGAACTCGTGGGGCAGCGGAATGTCCGCCACCGAGGCAATGGTCTTGCCATTCAGCACGAGGGGTTGGCCGGCATCAATGGCATCCATCAGCTGCGTGGTCGGCAGCGACACATGCAGAAGATGGCCCGTCCAAGACAGGGATCCGAGTCCAAGCAGGCCGGCCAGATGGTGGTTGAGCATCGACTCAACGTTCTGGAACCATTCGAGCTTGGGGGCTGCCTTGTGGTAATGGAAGACACCGGCATTCAGCATCAGGCCGGCCATGACCAGGGCGCCGATGGCTGTGCAGAGCAGCTGATACTCATTGGTGAAGCCCCAGGCTCTCCACACGTGGAAGAGACCGGAGGTGATCTGAATGCCGTGGAAACCGGCACCCACGTCACCATTGAGGATTTCTTGGCCAAAGATCGGCCAAACCACCTGCGCGCTCGGTTTCACGTGCAGGGGATCGGCCAGCCAGCCGCTGTAGTTGGAGAAGCGGGCACCGTGATAGAAGGCGCCGCTCAACCAGATGAAGATGACGGCCAAATGGCCGAAATGAGCGCTGAAGATCTTGCGTGAGACCTCCTCAAGATCGCTCGTGTGGCTGTCGAAGTCGTGAGCATTGGCGTGGAGGTTCCAAATCCAGGTAGTGGTTTTGGGACCCTTGGCAAGGGAGCGGTCGAAATGCCCGGGCTTCTCGAAAAGCTCGAACGTTGCCGGAACAGGGTTCCGGTCGACTAGTTCCTCCGCCTTTTTCCCACGCTCTGGTGGGCTGATGGTCATCGAGAGGTTCCTCGAGGGACGGAATCGAGGTGGTGGTCCACCCCTTCAATGGCGACCCGGCAGTGCCGGAGCCATCGGTGGGGCCCACGCGGGAAGGGCCGCAAGCGACCAATCCCGCATGGGCTCCAGTTGACCAGGGCAAAACCCTTGGGTCGACTGGCGCTTTGGGCCCCGACAGGGGACCGCTGGCGGAAGTATAGGGGTCGAAAACAAGCTTTT
Organism: Cyanobacteriota bacterium; assembly: GCA_046340755.1. Taxonomy (GTDB): domain Bacteria; phylum Cyanobacteriota; class Cyanobacteriia; order PCC-6307; family Cyanobiaceae; genus Cyanobium. The sequence goes on along the minus strand of JBKDSY010000078.1, from coordinate 54,503 downwards.
TTGGTGGCTAGTTACAAAGGTTCAATCCCGGCGTTTTCAAGGCTGCAACAGGCGTCTGCCGGATAGTTCTTTATATCTGGGCCGATTTCTTCGCCATCTCAAATTCCGAAGGATCGCTTTCGCCCCCGACCCCTCCGCGGGTGTCCCTCCCCGGCGACCCTCGGGCCACGGCAGAAGCGGGGACCCGGCCCGGCCCCTGAGCAGAATGGCTTTTTTCCGGGGAGGACCGGCGTGGCAGGTCGGCATGGCCGTCGGTGGCTGGCGCGGGCGATCGGCCTGGCCCTGCTCCTCCAGCTCCTTGTCCTGGCCTCCCCGGCGGAGGCCCTGGGCTGGCGTCTCCCCGGCAGGGGTGATGCCGTCCCGTCCCGAGCCAGCGCTGACCGGACCAGGGGCGGCCAGTTGCGGGAGGTCTCTCCCCCCGGGTGGGTGCAGAGGGCGCGGGAAGCCCTGGAGGAGCGAGATCCCCAGGTGCGCATCCTGGCCCCCGCCGAAGGCGAGTTGCTCCCCGATGGCCCCTGGACCCTTCGCTTGGACGTGACCGATTGGCCACTGGTGGATGCGGGCCCCCTGGGGCTGGGCCCCCACTTGGTGGTGCAGCTCGATGGGCAGCCCCCCCGCCCCATCGTCAACACCACGGTGGAGATGCCCCCCCTATCCCCCGGCAGCCATCTGATCACTGTCTATGCCGCCAAACCCTGGGGTGAGGCCCACAAGAGCCCCCTGGCGTTCCAACAACGTCGTCTGCATCGCCTTGCCCCCAATCCGGCCACCCTGCCCGCCCCTGGCACCCCCCAATTGATCCCCGTCAGCCCCATGGGCCAGGCGGGAGGGGGGCCCCTGCTGGTCGACTGGCTCCTGGTGGATGCCCCGTTGCAGGGGCTGCGAGGCGATGCCTCGGGCTGGCGGCTCCGACTCACCGTGAATGGGGAAAGCGTGCTCGTTGATCAGCAGGTGCCCCTCTGGCTCCAAGGCTGGAAACCGGGCAGCAATGCCCTCCTGCTCGAACTTCTCGATGGCCAGGGTGCCCCGCTCAATCCACCGTTCAACAGCCTTCTGCGGGAAGTGATCGTCTCCCCGCCGGGCGGCCCCGGGCCCCCGCGGCGGCCGTCCGCTCCCGCCACGGACCTGGAACTGGCGGTCTTGCTGGGCGACCAACCGGTTTCGGCCCTCGCCCCCTCCACCCCCACGGCGGATGAGTCCGCGCCGCCCCGACCAATCCACCCCCTTCTCCCGGTTCCCCCCAGTCCCTCGGTTCCTTCCGCGACTGGCGGCCGGCCCGATACCGCCGGCCCCTCTGCCTCTGCCGTCCAGGCCGCGCCTATGGAATCGTCAGCAACCACGATCCCTTCCGGGCCCAAAGGTCCCTCCGCGCCAGTAGGTCCTTCCGAGCCCGGGATCAACCTCCCGCCCGAGGCCCAGCCCGGCCCCAGCGTTCCCACCGTCAGCGAGGCCCCAGCGGTTGGCCGATTTCCTGCGGCCCACGCCCGGTCTGCCACGGCCCCGGGTCCTGGTGCGTCCTCAGACTCTCCCTCTCCTACGGTCAGCGGCCTACCTGCCCCAGTCAGCGGTGTCCCGGCCTCCGTCCCCGCGACCGCCGAGCCCCCAGCCGCGAATCTCCAGGCGTCCATTCCCCAGGCTCCCGAGTCTTCCCCTTCCGAGCCCCAGGCTCCCGAGCCCCAAGCGATTCCGCCCCAGGCACAAACCCCGGACAGGGGCGAGCCGGCCTCTTCCCCCGCCCCCTTCGTCGGTGCCCCCCTCGCACCATCCACCGAACCCCTTGATCCGCGGGGGACCGCTGCGTCCACCGCTCCCTCCGCATCCCCGTCAGGTCCGAATGCCTCGGCGAGTCTGTCGCCAACCCTGCTCTCCCCCGCCCCTGCACCCACCCCTGCTCCAGCCCCTACAGCGCCAGAGCCTGCCGGAAACAAATCTGACGCTTCCGCCGCGGACAATCCCGACGGGAGCCCTGCCCCCGCCGCCACGGTCGGCCCCGCGGTCGACCCCTCGCCACCCCCGGCTGCCGCGGAGCCTCCGCCCACGCCCCAACCAGCCGCAGAGCTCCAATCCGAGAGCGGGGCCCAACCCGCGCCAGCGGACCAACCCGCAAGCCCGGCCCCCCTCGCTCCAGGCCCTTCACCCGAAGCTTCGGCGTCAGCTGTCGACGCCGCCCCCACCGCCCATGCCACTCCCGCCCCTCCCCAAAACTCCTTGACCCCCTTCGCTCCACCCCAAACCCCAGCGGCCCCGCCCCCGGTTCCCGTCACATCTTTCCCCGCGCCCGTCGTTGCGCCCAGCGAATCCCCCGCGTCCCCACTCCCGGCCCGAGCGGAGCTCAACCCCGACGGCACCCTCCGGCGACCCTCCCGACCCAGCCCCTTTGAACGGCTGCGGGAGCGCCTGGGCCGATGAGCTCCCCTTCCCTAGGCGACAAACCCCTGGCGGCCATCGGCTTCAGCCCCGCCGCCCAGCCCCTGCTCCGCCAACTGGAGCAGGCGTGGGATGGGCTCGCCATCCGCTGGCCCCAGGGCGAGGAGCGGCCAGACGCCTGGCTGGCCGAGCAGTGGCCTCGGATCTCGGGCCTGGTGGCCATCGGGGCCTGCGGCCTCGTCACCCGTCTGGTGGCGCCCCTACTGGCCGACAAGCGCTCAGACCCCGCCGTGGTGGTGCTGGATCCGCAGGCCCGCTGGGTGGTGCCCCTGGTGGGCGGCCATGGGGCGGGGGGGGAGGCCCTTGCCCACGAGTTGGCCGCCCTGCTCGGCGGCACGGTGGTCCTCACCGGCCAGTCGGCGAGTGAGGGCCGCCTGGCCCTGGATGCCTTCGGCACCGCTTGGGGCTGGCGCCGGGGCGAGGGCGACTGGTCGGCCTTGATGCGAAACGCGGCTCGCCAGGGGGAGACCCCGGCCTGGTCCGTGCGCCAGGAAGGCGGGCAGAGCCGGTGGCCGGAGCTGGAGGCTGCCCGGGGCCTGCTCCGGGTGACCCGCTCGCCCGTGGAGGCCAGCCCCCTGGCGATCACCGTGCGCCGGGGGGAGGGCTGCCGCTGGCATCCCCCCTGCCTGTGGCTCGGGATGGGTTGCGAGCGGCACACCAGCCTCCCTGTCCTGGAGAGCCTTGTAGACGCCACCTTGCAGGCCGAGGGGTTGGCCCCCGAGGCGGTGGCTGGTCTGGCCAGCTGCACCCGAAAAGGGGATGAGGAGGCGCTGTTGGCCCTGGCGGCCCGCCGGGGCTGGCCCTTGCGCCTCTACAGCTCCGAGCGGCTCGCCCAGGTGGCGGTGCCCCATCCCTCCCCCGTGGTGGAGCAGGAGATGGGCACCGCCAGCGTGGCCGAGGCGGGAGCCCTGCTGGCTGCGGCGGAGGCCGAGGCGGAGCCCGGACGCCCCCCGTCAACCCTTCCCCTGGAGCGGTTGCTGGTGAGCAAGCGGATCGCCAAGGCGACCGGGGGGGAACGGGGGGCGGCCACCCTGGCGATCGCCCTGGCCGAACGGCAGTGGGCGCCTCAGAGGGGCGCCCTTCACCTGGTGGGCAGCGGCCCCGGGGCCCTCGACCTGCTCACCTTGGAGGCCCGACGGGTGTTGGCCCGCTGCGGCGTCTGGGTGGGCTATGGCCCCTATCTCGACCTTCTGGAACCCCTGCGTCGCCCCGACCAGCTCCGCCTGGATGGCCGCCTCACCGAAGAGCGTGGCCGTTGCGCCGAGGCCCTGGCCCTGGCCCGGGAGGGGCTCGCCGTGGCGCTGGTCTCCTCCGGGGACAGCGGCATCTATGGCATGGCTGGCCTGGCGTTGGAGCTGTGGTGGGAGCTGCCGGAACTGGATCGCCCCCCCTTTGCCGTGCATCCCGGTGTCTCCGCCTTGCAGCTGGCCGCCGCCCGCGTCGGTGCTCCCTTGATGCATGATTTCTGCACCATCAGCCTCAGCGACCGCCTCACCCCCTGGCCCCGCATCGAGCGGCGGCTGGAGGCGGCGGGGGCGGGCGACTTCGTGCTGGCGCTCTACAACCCCCGTTCCAAGGACCGGCACTGGCAACTGGGACGGGCCCGGGAGATCCTTCTCACCCACCGTCCGCCGTCCACCCCGGTGCTCCTGGCCCGCCAGCTGTCCCGCGACGAGGAGCGCCTGAGCGTTCACACCCTGGCCACATTTCCAGAGGAGTCCGTCGACATGTTCACGCTGGTGTTGGTGGGCAACAGCCAAACCCGGGAGCAGGAGGGATTCCTGTTGACCCCGAGGGGGTATCTCCCCGGGCCGGGGAAGTGAAAATCGGGATGACAGGATTCGAACCTGCGGCCCCTTCGTCCCGAACGAAGTGCGCTACCAAGCTGCGCTACATCCCGCAGACACCACTTTACGAGATGGCGCCGCGTCTCCGGGTGGTCCGCCGCCAGGGGCCGACGGTTAGGGTCCCAAGGATGGCCTAGTTTGAATTCGGCGGTATCCGTGGAGAGCCCGTTGTCAACCGCCCCGTCTTCTTTCCCCACCGGCCCAGCCCAGGCCTCCATCACACCCGTTGCGCCCGCGGCTGGCCAGATGGATCGGGCAGGCCCGCCAACGGGCAAGCCGGAGTGGTTGCGGGTCAAGGCGCCCCAACGCCAGCGGATTGGTGAGGTGGCCGACCTGCTCCAGGATCTGCGGCTCAACACGGTCTGCCAGGAGGCCAGTTGCCCCAACATCGGGGAGTGCTTCGCGGGCGGCACCGCCACCTTCCTGATCATGGGGCCGGGATGCACCCGGGCCTGCCCCTACTGCGACATCGACTTTGACCGGAGCGTGCGTGCCCTCGATCCCACCGAGCCGGAACGCCTGGCCGAAGCGGTTCAGCGCCTCGGCCTGAGCCATGTGGTGATCACCTCCGTCAACCGCGATGACCTGGTGGATGGGGGGGCGAGCCAATTCGTGGCTTGCATCGAGCGGGTGCGCCAGCGCTCGCCGCTCACCACGATCGAGCTGCTGATTCCCGACTTCTGCGGGGATCCGGAGGCCTTGGCCCAGGTGATGGCCGCGGCGCCCGAAGTGCTCAACCACAACATCGAAACCGTGCCCCGCCTCTACCGTCAGGTGCGTCCCCAGGGGGAGTACGGCCGCTCCTTGGCCCTGCTGCGGCAGGTGCACGACCGTTGGCCGAGGGCCTATGTGAAATCCGGCCTGATGGTGGGCCTGGGGGAGCGGGATGAGGAGGTGATCGCCGTGATGGCCGACCTGCGGCGCCAGGGGGTCGACATCGTCACCATCGGCCAATACCTCTCCCCTGGCCCCAAGCACCTCCCCGTGCAGCGCTTCGTCACGCCCGAGCAGTTCGCCCACTTTCAGCACCATGGGGAGCAGACCCTCGGCTTCCTGCAGGTGGTGAGCACCCCGCTCACCCGCAGCAGTTACCACGCCGGCGAGGTGCATCGCCTGATGCGCGACCACCCCCGCTGAGCGGGGATTCCTGGCCAGGCCATCGACAGCTGTCGGGGGGAGGTGGGTCTTAAGCCACCACCTGCTCCCGTGGGGCCAACCCCACCGTCGCCAGCTCGCTGGCGGGCACCAGCACCTTGAACCGGCGTTGCCAGGTGGCCCAGTCTTCAAGAATGGCCGCCGCCTGGAGGCTTCCGGTGCGCCGTTGGTGCTCCTCCAGGAGGGGCCTGAGCAGGGTCTCCTGCTCAGGCGTGGTGAGGGGCTGGATGGCGACGGTGTCGGGGTTGAGCAACCGAGGTAGGGCATCCTCCGCATCCAGGAGGAAGGCCACGCCTCCCGTCATGCCCGCGGCCACGTTCCGACCCGTGCGCCCCAACACCACCACCACGCCACCCGTCATGTACTCGCAGCAATGGTCACCGGTGCCCTCCACCACGGTCTTGGCCCCGCTGTTGCGCACGGCGAACCGTTCCCCGGCTCGACCCCGGGCATAGAGCTCCCCGCCCGTGGCTCCGTAGAGGCAGGTGTTGCCCAGGATCACGTGCTCACTGGGGTTGGTGCGTCCGGGCGGGGGCACCAGGGTGATGGAGCCCCCGTTCATGCCCTTGCCCACGTAGTCGTTGGCCTCTCCCACCAAGCGCAGGTGCATGCCCTGGAGCAGGAAGGCCCCCAGGCTCTGGCCGGCGGCCCCCGTCAGGGTGAGGGTCAGCTGTCCAGCGAATCCCTTGTCCCCATGGCGCCCGGCGATCTCGCCCGCGAGACGGGCGCCGACGCTGCGGTCGGTGTTCACGATCGCCAGGGAGCGATCCACCTGGCCGTGCCGTTCGATGGCGTGGAGCACGGCGGGGTCTTCCAGAAGCTGGTCCTCCAGAATGGGACCGTTGCGATGGGCCTCCGGATCGTGGCGCAGCCAGGACCGGTCGTCCGACTGGGGCATGGGCCCCAGCAGGGAGGAGAGATCCAGGGAGGTGGTCTTTGTCAGGGGCACCTGGCGTGGGCGGAGCAGGTCGTTGCGGCCGATGAGCTCATCGAGGCGAGCCACCCCAAGCACACTCAGGAGTTGCCTGACCTCCTCGGCGACAAACAGGAAGAAATTGACCACATGTTCTGGAATTCCGGTGAAGCGCTTGCGCAGGGCTTCCTTCTGGGTGGCCACACCAACGGGGCAGTTGTTGGTGTGGCAAACCCTGGCCATGATGCAGCCCTCGGCGATCATCGCGACCGAGCCGAAACCAAATTCCTCCGCTCCCAGCAGGGCGGCCACCACCACATCCCAGCCCGTCTTCAAGCCGCCATCCACGCGCAACAACACCCGCTCCCGCAAACCGTTCTCCAGCAGAGCCCGGTGCACTTCGGTCAGACCCAGTTCCCAGGGACTGCCGGCATGTTTGATCGAACTCAGGGGAGAAGCTCCCGTGCCGCCATCGTGGCCGGAAATCTGAATCACGTCGGCATTGGCCTTGGCCACCCCAGCGGCGATGGTGCCGATCCCGATTTCCGCCACCAGCTTCACGGACACCTTGGCCGCAGGATGCACCTGATGCAGATCAAAGATCAACTGTGCCAGGTCTTCGATGGAATAAATGTCGTGGTGGGGAGGGGGTGAGATCAAGGGCACGCCCGGCTTGCTGTGCCGCAGGCCGGCGATGTAGTCATCCACCTTGGGCCCGGGAAGCTGGCCCCCCTCGCCAGGCTTGGCCCCCTGGGCCACCTTGATTTCCAGTTGCCGGCCGCTGCGCAGATATTCCGCCGTGACCCCGAACCGCCCGGAGGCGATCTGTTTGATGGCGGAGCAGGCGGTGTCCCCGTTGCGCAGTCCCCGCAGGGTGGGCAGGGTCGGGGAGAGGCCGTTGCCATCCACATCGTCGAGGGTGACGAAGCGCACAGGGTCTTCACCGCCTTCGCCGCTGTTGCTCTTGCCGCCGATGCGATTCATCGCCACGGCCAACACTTCGTGGGCTTCCCGGGAGAGGGCTCCCAGGCTCATGCCGCCGGTGCAAAAGCGTTGGCAGAGGCTCTCCACGCTCTCGACTTGGTCAAGGGGCAGGGGAGCGGGCGCCGGCGACAGCTCCACCAGGTCGCGCAGGGCCGTCAGCGGCCGACCCTCCAGCAGTTTCTTGTAGGTGGCGAAGTGGTCATACCCCGGTCCTGCTGCCACAGCGGCATGGAGCACCTTCGCCATCTCTGGGCTGTTCATGTGGAACTCCCCGCCGGTGCGGTATTGAACAAATCCCATGAACTCCAGCTTGGAGCGGTTCAACTCGGGAAAAGCCTTGCTGTGGAAGGCCAGGGTCTCGCTGGCCAGATCGGCCAGGCTGAGGCCGGCAATGCGGCTGGTGGTGCCTTTGAAGGCCAGATCGATGAGCTCGGCACCAATGCCGATGGCTTCAAAAATCTGGGCTCCATGATAACTGGCTAGTAGAGAGATGCCGATCTTTGAAAGAATCTTTCTCAGGCCATCTTCCATGGCCTTGCGCACATTCTTTTGCGCGGCCTCCATGGAGAGCGCAGTCATCTTGCCCCGCTCAATCAGGGATTGGGTCTTGGGATGGGCAAGCCAGTGACGCGTTGTTTCCCAGGCGAGCCAGGGGCACACAGCACTGGCGCCATAGCCGATCAGGCAAGCCAGGTGGTGGGTGCTCCAGCACTGGGCCGTTTCCACCACGATGGAGGCCTGCAGGCGTAATCCCTGCCGCAGCAGGTGCTGATGCACGGCCCCCACGGCCAGGAGCGGCGGAATGGTGGCCGAGAGGGCGCTGATGCCCCCCTCGACCCGATCGGAGAGCACCAGGATCTGGTTGCCCCCCCGCAGGGCGGCCTCCGCCTCAAAGGTGAGCCGGTCCAGAGCCGTTTTCAAACCCGCTGGGCCGCTCGTCACCGGCAGCTGGGTGGAGAGGGTGGCCACCCCCAGCCCCTGGTCGCCCAGGGCGGCTAGCTCGGATTCGTTGAGCACGGGGGTGTCCAGACGCAGGACCGCGGCCCCGGCCGGGTCGGGCCGCAGGGCCGAGCCCCGGCGGCCCAGGTGCATCTCCAAGCTCATCACCAGCCGTTCCCGCAGGGGGTCGATCGGCGGGTTGGTGACCTGGGCGAAGCGTTGCTTGAAGTAGTCGTAGAGCAGGTGGGGGCGGCTGGAGAGAACGGCTAGGGGAATGTCGTCCCCCATGCAGTAGGTGGGCTCCTTGCCCTGGGAGGCCATCTCCTCAATCACCAGCTCCATGTCCTCGGCGGTGAAGCCCGAGGCGGTTTGCAGCTGGAGCAGGTCGTGGTCACCCCACTGCCGCTCCACCTGCCAGGCACCCTCGGGCAAGATGCGGCGGTGTTCCGCGAGCCAGGCGGCGTAGGGATGGCGGTCGGCCGCCTCCGCCTTGACATCCCAATTGCGCAACAGCCGACGCTTCACCAGGTCGACGGCCAGCATCTGGCCTGGACCAAGGCGCCCCTTCTCGAGGATCTGGGCCTCCTCCAGCTCCGCCACCCCGGTTTCCGATCCCATCACCACGAATCCATCGCGGGTGATGCAATACCGGGCCGGGCGCAGGCCATTGCGGTCGAGGGTGGCTCCCACCACCCGGCCATCGCTGAACACCAGGAGGGCGGGACCGTCCCAGGGCTCCTGCAGGCAGGCGTTGTATTCGTAAAAGGCCCGGATGGCCGGTCGGGCGTCCAGGTCCGGCTGGCCCTGGTAGGCCTCGGGCACCAGGGTCAGCAGGCTGTCCGTGATCGGCCGCCCGCTGCGCACCATCAGTTCGAGGGTGGCATCCAGGTTGGCGGAATCGCTGAAGGCGGCGTTCACCAAGGGGCGCAGGTCGGCGGCGGCTTCCCCCCACACCACCTCCAGGTTGGCCTCGGCGGCACTGGCCCAGTTGATGTTGCCCAGGAGGGTGTTGATCTCGCCGTTGTGCCCCAGCAGGCGCATGGGCTGGGCGAGAGGCCATCGGGGCAGGGTGTTGGTACTGAAGCGGCGGTGGTAAACGGCGAAATTGACGCTGAAGCGGGGATCGCGCAGGTCGGCGTAGAACCGATCCAAAACTTCCGATCGCACCATGCCCTTGTACACCAGGGTGCGGGCGCTGATGGAGGCGAAATAGAGCTCCGTGGTGCCGCTGCCCCAATTCTCCCGGGCCCGATCCACCGCCCTCCGCCGCAGCCGGAAAAGGAGAGCTTCGACGGCATCAATGTCATCCGCCACGGCGCTGGAGGCTTCCGGTGCCTCCAGAAGCCACTGTTCAATCACGGGTGCCGTCTGGCGCGCCAGGGGTCCCAGGGTGTCCTCGTTCACCGGGACGGTTCGCCACCCATGGCAACGCAGGCCAAGCCGCTCCGCCTCCTGCTCGCAGATCTCGCGGGCCACCCGGCGGCGCTCGGCGTCCACCGGCATGAACACCATGGCCACCCCCCGCACGCTCTGGCGGCTGATGGTGGCCACCTGGGGCCACACCGCCTCCAGGAACTCCCAGGGGATGGCCGTCAGGAGACCTGCCCCGTCGCCGGAATCCGCGTCGCCTCCGCAGCCGCCGCGGTGCTCCATGCAGCGGAGTCCCCGCAGGGCCTGTTGCAGGATCCAAGGGCTTGACTCTCCGCCGAGATGGGCGATGAATCCCACCCCACAGGCATCCTTTTCACCAATCAGCGCCTCTGGAGAGAAGCTGTCGCCCTCGGGCCGGGGGGCTGCGGAGCGGTTGGTGTTGGAGGGGAGGGGCATGGGCTGTGGGGGGCTGCCGCTGACAGCAGGATGGCCTGCCGCACCGGGGGACGGAGCCCGTGCGTGGGTCTTCAATGAAGGATCCTAGGCAGCCGCATTCAAGCGCCGTTCACCGGGTCTACCTTTCAGGATCTGAGTTGGCTGAATGGGGGGGACGATGCGCAAGCCACGCTTTTGGTTTGGCCTGGTGACGGTCCTTCTGGCGACTTGGCCCATCCCCCTGTCGGCAGGTCCCGGGCCCCGCCTCCTCGGACCGCCGCCGCCCCCATCGGCCGACGACCTGCCGTCGCCTCCAGCCATTGGGGGGCCGGTCCCCCTCCAGGCTCCCCGGGCGGAAGGGGTCCAGCAGGGTCTTGTGTTGAGCATCAATGGCCAGCGCCAGCGGGCTGCCTGGCGTTGGGCGGGGCCTGCCGACGCGGGTCCACGGCAGCTCTGGTTGCCCTTGGAGGTGCTCCAGGGGCAGTTGGGGTTCAGCGGCCGCGCCCTGGTCGATGGCGCCCTGGAGCTGGAGTGGTTTGGGCGGCGTCAGGTGGTGCCAACGGCCCAGCAGATTTCCTTGGCCGACGAGGTGGCCATCGACGTGGCCCCTTTTTTGGCGCCCGACGGCCTGAGCGCCCGACTGGATGGTGCCGAACTCCGCCTGCGGATGCCGCTGCCAGTGGTGCGCCAGGTGCGGTCCAGCGCCCCGGCCCAGGGGGGGCGCCGCCTGGTGCTGGATCTGAGCGGTCCCGCCGTGGTGCGGGGCGGGGAGGGGCCTGTCTGGTTGGCGGCCCAGCTGTCTCCGTCCGTCGCCGATGACCTGCGCCGCCTGGGCCTTGCCGGGCAGCAGGACGGTGAGGGCTGGCTGCTGAAGGCTTCCGCCACGCCGCTGCGGGTGTTCACCCTTGGAGATCCGGCCCGGGTGGTGATTGATCTGGCCCCGGCCAGTGCGCCCCCTTCCGTGGGAGGTACCGCCCCTGGCGGCGCCCTCGATCCCCGCCTGAAAGCCCTGCTGGGCTCCGAGGTGCGCTGGAGTCAAGACACCGTGGTGCATGGCGGGCGACGGCTGCGACTCAACAGTGTGCGCATCGATCCCGTGAGCAGCTCCCTGGAATTGCGCGCCCTCAGCCGGGGGGCCGGCATGGAAGGTCTGTCGACCCTCCCCCTGCTGGCACGCCGCCACGACGCGCTGGTGGCCATCAACGGCGGCTATTTCAACCGGGTGCGCCGCTTGCCCCTCGGGGCCCTGCGCGACCAGGGACGCTGGTTGTCAGGCCCGATCCTCAACCGCGGGGTGGTGGCCTGGGAACCCTCGGCCCTGCCTCGCTTCGGGCGGCTGGATCTGCGGGAGTCGGTGAGCGATGGCAGCGGCCGCGACTGGCCGGTGCTTGTGGTCAACAGCGGTTTCGTGCGCTCCGGCCTGGCGCGATACACGCCTGACTGGGGCTCCTCTTACCGCTCCCTCAGCGGATCCGAGCAGGCCCTGCTCCTGCGGGATGGCATCGTCCAACGCCGCTATGCCAGCGGTGCCCTCGCAGCGGGGGTGTCCCTCGGGCCTGGGGAGGAGCTCCTGGTGGCCCGAGGCGGCGCCCCCCTGCCCTGGGGCGAGGGCGCCCGCCTCCAGTTCTCCAGCCAACCCACCCACCCGGTGGGGTCGGCCAGCAATGTGGTGGGCGGCGGTCCCCTGCTGCTTCAAGACGGGCGTGTGGTTTTGGATGGTCAGGCCGAGGGGTTCTCATCAGCCTTTCTGCGCCAAGGTGCGCCCCGCACGGTGATCGCCAGCGATGGCCGATATCTCTGGTTGCTCACCCTCCAGGGGGTGGATGACGAAGGGCCAACCCTCGCTGAAACAGCTCAGGTGCTGCTTGCGGCAGGGCTGCGGGATGCTCTCAACCTGGATGGCGGCAGCTCCACGGGTCTGGTGATGGGTGGTTTGCACACGGTGAAGGGCCGTGGCGTGGTGTCCGCGGTGCACAACGGGGTGGGCTTGGTGCCCAGAGCCATGGCCCCCGGCGATGGCGCCGCGCCGGGCCCCGCTCCTGCCCAGGGGATGGGGCCTGCAGCCCCGGCGGCGGCGGGGTCCTGAGGTGGTGGCTGTAAGACTGGCCTGATCGCTTCCCTTCCCGTCGTGCCCAGGGGCCAAAGCCTCCGTCTCACTCCAGCCGCCGCCGCCGAGCTCTGCCGCCAGGCGGCAGTGGCCGGCACGCCGGGAATGATGCACATCGACCTGTTGCCGGGCACTTGTGAGCAATGGGTCATTCGTCTGCGTGCGGGCCATCTGGCTGGCAGTCCAGTGGCCCGGGCCGATGGCGTCACCCTGTTTGCCCCCCCGCTGCAACACGAGTTGCTGGCGGGTCTGCAGCTCGACCATCGGGGTGACCTTAGTGGGGCCGGTTTCGTGATGCGGGGGCCAGAAGGACTTCGCCCCTGCGCTTGTGGTGCAGCCTTCACCCCCCTCAAGGGAGGCCGGACCACGGGGAAGTAAGGTGATGGATTGTCATCAATGGTCGGACGTCCGACCACGATCACCCGAGCAGTCCTTCGGCCCTCGATGCCCACCATTCAGCAGCTGATCCGCACCGAGCGGCAGCGTCTCACGCGCAAAACCAAGTCTCCAGCCCTTCGCGCCTGCCCGGAACGCCGGGGGGTGTGCACCCGTGTCTATACCTCCACACCGAAGAAACCCAACTCGGCGTTGCGCAAGGTGGCCAGGGTGCGTCTCACATCCGGCTTTGAAGTCACGGCCTACATCCCCGGAATCGGCCACAATCTCCAGGAACACTCCGTCGTGCTCATTCGCGGCGGCCGGGTCAAAGACCTGCCGGGGGTGCGCTACCACATCATTCGCGGCACGCTGGACACCGCGGGCGTGAAAGACCGGCGTCAGGCACGTTCCAAGTACGGCGCCAAGACACCCAAGGCTTGATCCGCCATCTCGATTTTCCTCGCTGCCCTGCCCAACACCTTCCATGTCCCGCCGCAACGCCGCTGAAAAGCGTCCCGTCCTTCCGGATTCTCAGTTCAATAGCCGTTTGGCCGCCATGATGGTGGCCAGATTGATGAAGCATGGCAAGAAATCCACTGCCATGCGCATCCTGTCCGATGCGTTCACCCTGATCAATGAGCGCACCGGTGGTGATCCCCTGGAACTGTTCGAGACCGCGGTGCGCAACGCCACGCCCCTTGTGGAAGTGCGGGCTCGTCGGGTGGGTGGTGCCACCTATCAGGTGCCGATGGAGGTGCGTCAGGAACGGGGCACGGCCATGGCCCTGCGCTGGTTGGTGAACTTCTCCCGTGCTCGCAATGGTCGCAGCATGTCCCAAAAGTTGGCTGGTGAGCTGATGGATGCGGCGAATGAGTCGGGCAGCGCGGTGCGCAAACGGGAAGAAACCCACAAGATGGCTGAAGCCAACAAGGCCTTCGCCCACTACCGCTACTGATCTTCAGCCTGAGCCGGAAACCAAGGGCTGATCCGGCCCAGACCCGTTCAACCACTCTGTAGAGTACCGCCCGCTTTTTTCCCGCCTATCCCCCCGGAGACGACCCCGTGGCCCGCGCCTATCCCCTGGATCGCGTCAGAAATATCGGCATCGCCGCGCATATTGACGCGGGCAAAACCACCACGACCGAACGAATCCTCTTCTATTCCGGTGTGGTGCACAAGATGGGAGAGGTTCACGATGGAGCCGCTGTCACCGACTGGATGGAGCAGGAGCGGGAACGCGGCATCACCATTACCGCAGCCGCCATTTCCACCAGCTGGAAAGATCACCGCATCAACATCATCGACACTCCTGGCCACGTTGACTTCACCATTGAAGTTGAACGGTCCATGCGGGTTCTCGATGGTGTGGTGGCGGTATTCTGCGCAGTCGGTGGTGTACAGCCCCAATCGGAAACAGTTTGGAGACAGGCAAATCGTTATAACGTCCCCAGAATTGTTTTTGTCAATAAAATGGACCGAACAGGAGCTAACTTCCTGAAGGTCTATGAGCAAATCAAGGATCGCCTCAAGGCCAACGCTGTGCCAATCCAGCTTCCGATTGGCGCTGAAGGTGATTTGAAGGGAATTATTGATTTGGTGCGCAACAAGGCGATCATCTACACCAATGATCTAGGAACCGACATTCTGGAGGAAGCCATTCCTGCGGATCTCGCGGATCTGGCTGAAGAATGGCGCCTCAAGCTCATGGAATCCGTTGCGGAAACAGATGAGGAGTTGCTGGAAGCATTTCTTGAAAATGGCGAGTTAACGGAAGAGCAATTGATCACGGGCATCCGCAATGGTGTGGTGCATCACGGCATGGTGCCCATGCTGTGTGGCTCGGCCTTCAAAAATAAAGGGGTTCAGCTCGTTCTCGATGCGGTGGTGGACTACCTGCCAGCCCCTGTTGACATCCCGCCCATCCAGGGATTGCTTCCTGATGGCACTGAATCAAGTCGAGCCTGTGATGACGCGGCCCCCTTCAGTGCTTTGGCCTTCAAGGTGATGGCCGACCCCTACGGCAAGCTGACCTTCGTCAGGATGTACAGCGGTGTGCTTCAGAAGGGCAGCTACGCGCTCAACTCCACCAAGAACAAAAAAGAACGTATTTCACGCCTCATCCTCTTGAAAGCGGATGAACGGGAAGAAGTGGATGAGCTCCGTGCTGGTGATCTGGGTGCCGTTCTTGGATTGAAAGACACCACAACCGGAGACACTCTGTGTGTGGAAACAGATCCCATTGTCCTTGAATCCCTCTTCATTCCCGAGCCTGTGATTTCCGTGGCGGTGGAGCCCAAAACAAAGGGCGACATGGAGAAACTTGGCAAAGCTCTTCAATCCCTGTCCGACGAGGACCCGACCTTCCGGGTGTCCACTGACCCTGAAACCAACCAGACCGTGATCGCCGGTATGGGTGAGCTGCATCTGGAGATCCTGGTGGATCGGATGCTACGGGAATTCAAAGTAGAAGCCAACATCGGTGCTCCTCAGGTCTCTTACCGCGAAACCATTCGGGGCAGTGCCAAAGGCGAAGGCAAATTTGCAAGGCAAACAGGTGGTAAGGGGCAATATGGCCATGTCGTGATCGAAATGGAACCTGGTGAGCCCGGGTCCGGCTTTGAGTTTGTGAATAAAATTGTTGGAGGTGTGGTGCCGAAGGAATACATCGGCCCCGCAGAGCAAGGCATGAAGGAAACCTGTGAATCCGGCGTGATTGCCGGTTATCCCATGATTGACGTCAGAGTCACCATGGTGGATGGGTCCTATCACGACGTCGACTCTTCGGAGATGGCGTTCAAGATTGCCGGCTCCCTGGCCTTCAAAGATGGCGTCAAGAAGTGCAATCCTGTTCTTCTTGAGCCGATGATGAAGGTGGAGGTTGAGATTCCCGAGGATTACCTTGGCTCAATCATCGGTGATCTATCCTCTCGCCGTGGCCAGGTTGAAGGACAATCCGTCGACGATGGGCAGTCCAAGGTCCAGGCCAAGGTGCCGCTGGCCGAAATGTTCGGCTATGCCACCCAGCTCCGATCCATGACCCAGGGTCGGGGTATTTTCTCGATGGAGTTCAGCCATTACGAGGAAGTTCCTCGCAATGTGGCTGAGGCCATCATCTCTAAGAATCAGGGCAATTCCTGATCTTCAACCCCATCAACCCAAACCCTAAACCCCCGATTCTTCACCATGGCTCGCGAGAAGTTTGAAAGGAAAAAGCCCCACGTCAACATCGGCACCATCGGCCACGTTGACCACGGCAAAACCACCCTTACTGCCGCCATCACCAACGTATTGTCCAAAAAAGGCATGGCGAAGGCGCAAAAATACGATGAAATTGATGGTGCTCCCGAAGAGCGTGAGCGTGGCATCACCATCAACACGGCTCATGTGGAGTACGAGACGGAGAACCGCCACTATGCCCACGTTGATTGCCCCGGTCATGCTGACTACGTCAAGAACATGATCACGGGTGCGGCCCAGATGGATGGAGCCATCCTTGTGGTTGCCGCCACCGATGGTCCCATGGCCCAAACCAAGGAGCACATCCTCCTCGCCAAGCAGGTGGGTGTTCCCGCCCTGGTGGTCGCTCTGAACAAATGCGACATGGTGGATGACGAGGAAATCCTTGAGTTGGTCGAGCTGGAAATGCGCGAGCTGCTCAGCAGCTATGACTTCCCTGGGGATGACATTCCGGTTATCAAGGTGTCCGGTCTCAAGGCCCTGGAGGGCGATAAGGAGTGGGAAGCCAAGATTGATGAGCTCATGGAGGCTGTGGATCAGTCCATCCCCGAGCCCGAGCGTGAGATCGATAAGCCCTTCCTGATGGCCGTGGAGGATGTTTTCTCCATCACAGGCCGAGGCACTGTGGCCACAGGCCGGATCGAGCGCGGCAAGGTGAAGGTTGGCGAAACCGTCCAGATTGTGGGCATCAAAGACACCCGTGAAACCACCGTCACCGGTGTGGAAATGTTCCGCAAGCTCCTTGATGAGGGCATGGCCGGCGATAACGTTGGCCTTCTGCTCCGCGGCATCCAGAAGGACGACATCGAGCGTGGCATGGTGTTGGTCAAGCCCAACTCCATCAAGCCCCACACCAAGTTCGAAGGTGAGGTGTATGTGCTCAAGAAGGAAGAAGGTGGTCGCCACACCCCGTTCTTCGCTGGCTACCGTCCCCAGTTCTACATCCGCACCACGGATGTGACCGGCCAGATCACTGCCTTCACTGCTGACGACGGCACCAATGTGGAAATGGTGATGCCTGGCGACCGCATCAAGATGAGTGCTGAGCTGATCTGTCCGGTGGCCATTGAGCAAGGCATGCGCTTCGCCATCCGAGAGGGCGGCCGCACCATTGGTGCTGGCGTGGTGTCCAAGATTGTGGAGTGAGGTCCTGACCTCATCCCGGCGGATGTGGCCTGCTCCACCCCGCCGGGAGCCTCCAATCGAACCTCGACAACTCACTCCTCTTCTCGCTACGGCTACTAGTCCATGACCTCCGCCACCATTCCCCAACAGAAGATTCGTATCCGATTAAAGGCTTTTGATCGCCGGATGCTGGATCTCTCCTGTGACAAGATCATTGAAACGGCAGACCATACAGCTGCTACGGCCATTGGCCCAATCCCCCTGCCAACAAAGCGCAAAATCTATTGTGTCTTGCGTTCTCCTCACGTGGACAAGGATTCCCGTGAGCACTTTGAAACCCGTACCCATCGGCGCATCATTGATATTTACAGCCCAAGCTCGAAAACCATTGATGCCTTGATGAAGCTTGATCTTCCCAGTGGTGTGGATATTGAGGTCAAGCTCTGACCCGAGGCGCAGCCCCATCCGGATAGATCTAGGATCATCTCACTCTTTTTTTGAGCAGGTGCAAGGTTTGCTCTCCGTCCGATCCGGCCGTACCTCCCATGGGACTTCCCTGCCGATTCTGGGGTGCCAGTTGTGATCGATCTTGCCGTCAGGGAGCTTCCCCTCTTCCCCCTGCCAGATGTGGTGCTCTTCCCTCAGGAGGTGTTGCCCCTGCATATCTTTGAGCCCCGCTATCGCATGATGCTGCGCACGGTCATGGCGGAGGACAGGCGCTTCGGGGTGGTCCGTTGGGATCCCCAGGAGAAGCGCCTTGCCACCATTGGTTGCTGTGCGGAGATCTTGCACTGCCAGGGATTGGAAGACGATCGAAGTAACATCGTCACCATGGGACAGCAACGGTTTCGTGTGCTGAAAATCCTGCGGGAAACACCCTTTCGGGTGGCGATGGTGAGTTGGATCGAGGATGAAGTGTCCAACACCACCGAGGAACTCCAGGGGTTAACCGTGGAGGTGACCCAGGCCTTACGGGATGTCGTGGAGTTGACAGGAAAGCTGGTCGGTAAAACCACGGTTCTCCCTAACGACCTACCTGATCTCCCGCGGGAGCTCTCCTTCTGGATCGGCTCCCACCTCGGCGGGCCCGTTGCCGACCATCAACAGGCCCTCCTGGAGATCACCGACACCGGCGACCGCCTGCGGGAAGAACTCAACCTCCTGGATCAGACCCGTCGTCAGCTGGCCGCTCGCACGGTCCTCAAAGACACGTTCTCGACCGAGGACAGGAACGAGGCCAACGGGTGAGCGCCTTGGTTGGGGCCAACGCTTTTTTCACCATTGGCCTCGGAGTCTTCGGCTTGGCCGTCGTGGTGGTCGGCCTCTTTTTTTGGTTGCGATCCCCCCGTCGCTTTCGCGGCACCCAGAGCGTCGCCGAGGCCTATGACCGCTGGACCAACGATGCCCTGCTGGAGCGGCTCTGGGGAGACCATGTGCACCTGGGTCATTACGGGATCCCTCCCAGGCAACGGGATTTTCGCCAAGCCAAGGTGGACTTCGTGCATGAGCTGGTGCGTTGGAGCGGTCTCGATCAACTTCCCCCGGGTAGCAAGGTGCTGGATGTGGGGTGTGGGATCGGCGGCAGCGCTCGCATCCTGGCCCATGACTACGGCCTTGATGTGTTGGCGATCAGCATTAGCGAGGCGCAAATTGCCAGGGCGCGGGCTCTGACGCCCACCTCGCTGGCCTCCCGCTGTCGCTTCGCGGTGATGGACGCCCTCGACATGGCCTTGGCCGATGAACACTTCGACGCGGTCTGGAGCGTGGAGGCGTCTCCCCACATGCCCGACAAGCAACGCTACGTGGATGAGCTCCTACGGGTCTTGAAGCCCGCAGGGCGGCTGGCCATTGCCGATTGGAATCGGCGCGATCCCTCCGCAGGCCCTCTGACCCCCTTGGAGGGTTGGGTGATGCGCCAGCTTCTCCAGCAGTGGGCCCATCCTGAATTCGCCAGCATCGACTCCCTCGCGGCGAACCTGGAAGCCAGCCCCTGGAATGGCGGGCTGGTGGTGGAGACGGCAGATTGGACAGGGGCCACCGTGCCTTCCTGGAGAGACTCCATTCTGGAAGGGCTGCGCCGTCCTGCCGCCATCCTTGGTTTGGGGCCGGGAGCCGTGCTTCAAGGACTGCGCGAAACCCCCACGATCATGCTCATGGACTGGGCGTTTCGCCATGGTTTGATGCAGTTTGGCGTGTTTCGAGGGCGCAAACTCCCGTGCCACGAGGCTGATAGCTAATCCGGCCCGCCTTAGGTCTCCGCTGGGTCGTCCACCGGGGAGAGGCTATCCACCGGGTAGGAGCCAAACAGCGCTAGGTGCTCGCAGAGCGGCCGTAGCTGATCCAGAGCCTGGTGCAGGGGGGCCCCGCCGTCGGCTGGCAGCATCAGGTCGACAAAGAAGATGTATTCCCCCATCTCTCGCTTGGACGGCCTGGATTCAATGCGGCTCATGTTCAGACCATGGGCAGCGAAGCAGACGAGAGCTTGCAGCAAAGCCCCAGGTTGATTCGAGCGCAGGGAGAAGGCCAGGCTGGCGAAGGGTCCCGTTTCGTCCCGCTGGCAGCGCTGCAGGAGCAGAAAGCGCGTGCAGTTCCCGGGCACATCATTGACGGGATAGGCCAGCACCTCCAGGCCATGGTCCCGGGCGGCTTCCCGGGAGGCTATGGCGGCGCGAAACCGGCTCCCTTTTACGAGGCGGGCCGCTTCCGCGGTGGAGCTAGTGGGTAGCTGCAGGGCGGTTGGGAGGTTGGCCCCCAGCCAAAGGGCGCACTGGGCCAGTGCTTGGGGATGGGAGAGCACCTCGCTGATGCCCTCCATGGGGCCGCTGCCCAGCAGGGCGTGACGGATGGGCAGCACCAGGGCCCGCCGCACCGCCAGCTCTGGATGCTCCCAGAGGGCATCCAGGCAGGTGCTGACCCCGCCCTCTACGGAATTCTCCACGGGGACCACAGCCGCCTCGCAGGTGCCGTTCGCAAGGGCCTGAATGACGGCGCGGATCCCCTGCTGGGGGGTCAGCTCGGCCTGGATTCCCTCCAACGCCGCTAGGTGCTTTGCGGCCTGTTCGCCATAGGTGCCGGCTGGACCCAGATAGGCGAGACGCATGGTGAGGGCAAGGGGGTGATGGATAGGATCATGCCCTGCCGGCTTCCCCTGGCCATGCCACTGGCCTTCAGTTCCAGCCAGCAGCTTGTTCTCCCGATCCGTGAGCACCTCGCCCTGCTGCCGTCATACCTCAGGGAGGAACAACGGGTGGTGGCGTCCCTGCTGGATCCCTCCCAGCTGGAGTCCCTGGGCCCCGGCCACTACCGCTACAGGGTGACGCGGGTGCAGGTGTTCCAACTGCAGATCCAGCCTGTCGTCGACCTGCAGACCCACCATCGTGATGACCGGTTGGAGCTGGAGGCGGTGGACTGCCAGCTGGAGGGTTTGGGGCTGGTGGATGACTTCCGTCTTGGCTTGCGGTCGTGGCTGGAGGCCTCCGACCGGGGGCTGGAGGGGGAGGCCACCCTGGCGGTGAGCGTCAGCCAACCCCCCCTGCTGAAGCTGGTGCCCCCACCGGTTCTGGAGGCCACCGGGCGCTCGGTGTTGAAGGGCATCCTGCTGAGCATGCGCAATCGAGTACGCCACCAGCTCCTTCTGGACTTTCACCAATGGTGTGGCAGCCAGGGGCTGGGTTGCTGATGGCGGGCCTCAGGGGAGGATCAAGCTCCGAAGAAACGTGCGCCGATGCAGCACCGTCGGGCCCTGCTCCCGTAGGGCTTGGCGATGGAGGGCGGTGGCGTACCCCACGTGGCGCTCCAGGCCGTAACCAGGGAACCGTGGGGCCAGGCGTCGAATCAGACCATCCCGTTCCTCCTTGGCCAGTACACTAGCTGCCGCGATTGCTGGGCAGAGCCTGTCACCGCCTTTGAGGGTGCGTTGGCTCCCGCACCAGGGGCGCAGCGGCAGGATGCCGTCCACCACCACCAGTCGAATGGGCTGGTTCAGCCGTTGGAGGGCCCGCACCATGGCGAGCTCCGTGGCGCCGCGAATCCCGAGTCGGTCGATCTCCGCCGCGCTGGCCTGGCCGATGGCCCAGCATCCAGCCAGCTGGTGGATCAAGGGCACGAGTTTCGCCCGCTGACGGGGGCTCAGTGCCTTGCTGTCGGTCAGCCCGGCCGCCACCAAGAAGCGCTCGGCCGTGGGCGGCAGCATCACGGCCGAGGCGAACACGGGACCGAACAGGCAGCCCCGACCCACCTCATCCACACCGGCCAGGTCCCCTCCCGGGCCCTCCTCCCGGGTCACACCGTGGCGGATGAACGGCGGCGGCGGCGGCGCGGGTCGGACGTCTGATCGTCGCCACCCTCCTCGGGCTCGGCCCCCTCGGTGGTTGCCGGTTCTGGGCTCTCGCCAACCCGACGGTGGGACGGCACCTCTACGGTCACGATGTCGGCAGGGATGGCCAGGGCCAGGGGGGCCTGGCCATCTTCGGCGTCCCCATCCCCACCATCCAGAAGTCCGGTGGTGATCTCGCCAGCCGGGGAGCGACTCTCTCCACCACGGCCCCCCCGCCGCCGCCGCCTGGACCCGGAGGTGCTGGCCTGCTGGCGGGCCTCCTCCAGCACGGCATCAGGATCACAGCCAGGCCGCACAACCCGCATCACCATGTTGTCGCCTATGGGGACGGGATCGAGCAGGAGGGCTGGATTGAAGCCCATCCATCCGAAGACCTCTTCTTGGTGGGCATCCATCGGAACCGCCACAAACTCCAGCTCCTGGCGCCGGCTTGTGGGCTCCAACTCCGGCCGAGGGGCCTCCTGGCCCTCACCCTGTTGAGGGGTGGTGCCATTGGCGGTGGGCACCAGGCTGACCTCGGCGCTATCGCCACCCCGTCCGCCGCGTCCGCCCCGTCGTCGGCGTCCCCCCGAGGTTTCCGAGGGGGGGGCGGTGGTGACAGCGGCGACGGCATCCGGGCGGGCGGAGGGGACGGTGCGCACCACACCGGGCAGGCTGGCCAGGGGCTGGAGGGTGTCCCTGCCAGGCAGCACGGCGACGTGCCCCAGACCGCCGCAGCTGGGGCAGGTGCGACCAAATAGCTCGTAAATGTTTTGTCCCTGGCGTTTACGGGTGAGTTCCACCAGCCCCAATTCCGTCAACTGGGCGATTTGGGGACGGGCGGAATCATTGCGCACAGCCTGGGTGAAGTGCTCCAAGAGCTGCAATTGATCCCGGCGTGACTCCATGTCGATGAAGTCGATGATCACCACCCCTCCGATGTTGCGGAGTTTGAGTTGGCGGGCGATTTCCGTCGCTGCTTCGCAGTTCGTCCACAACACGGTTTCCCGCGCATTGGCTGAGCGGGTGAACGAGCCGGAATTCACGTCGATGACCGTCAGCGCCTCGGTGGGCTGGATGATCACGTAGCCACCGGAGGGAAGATCAACGCGAGGGCGAAGGGCATCACGAATCGCGGCATTGACCCGGAAATGCTCCAACATTTCCGTGGATTCCTCGTGGAATTCCACCGTGAGTTGGGCCTGCTCCTCCCCCAAAAAGCCGTTCACCCGGGCAACGGCTTCGGGCGCATCGACCACCACCCGCACCACCTCAGGGCTATAGAAGTCGCGCAGCACCCTGTGGATGAAATCCTCGTCCCGGTTCAGCAGAACCGGAGGTATCGCGGTTTCCGCTGCCTGCTGGATGGCGTCCCATTGACGCAGCAGTGCTTCCAGGTCATCAATCAACAGCTCCTCGCCCACCCCTTCCGCTTCTGTGCGGATCAACAGGCCCGAGCCCGGTGGCTTGATGAGCACCCCCAAGGCACGCAGACGGTTGCGTTCAGCTTCGCTGCTGATCCGTCTAGAAATATTCACCCCCTGGCCATGGGGCTGGAGCACGAGGAAGCGGCCCGGAAGACTCAGATTCCCTGTGAGCCGTGGCCCCTTGCTGCCGGTGGGCTCCTTCATCACCTGCACCAGGACCTTCTGGCGGGGTTCGAGCAGCTCAGTGATGCCGGCCCCTCCCTTGCGTAGCCGGAGAGGGCCAAGATCGGAAATGTGAATGAATCCGTTCTTTTCGCTTTCGCCGATGTTGACGAAGGCCGCATCGATCCCCGGCAACACATTTTCCACGGTGCCGAGGTAAACATCGCCGATCTGGTAGCGGCCCTGGGCCACCACAAGCTCATCGACACGGTCGTCACTGAGCACCGCGGCAATGCGCAGTTGCTCGGCGATCACGATCTGCTGGGGCATGGAAATAAAGTTGTCTCTGTGATGCTCTGCGTTGAAACGTCAGAACGAGCGTGGAAATACCAATCGATCCTCAAAGCGATCCTGAGAGGATCAAGCCTCGCCCTCCATCACGCTTGACGACAGAAGTCTCGGCCAACCGAACCGACAAACTCAATGTGCCGACATCAGACCAACCCCTGGAGGCTGATCAAAGGGTCGAAAGAGATGGGCTCCCCCGAAATGTGGCAAAAAATTACTTTGTTTGGCTGGTGCGGCGTGCCTCCCTTAAGGACTTGCCTGACAGATGTCAAAGCACGGGAAGCCGGAAAAGCCTGTGAGGAGATGGGGCGCGCCCTCCCTCCTACCAAGCATTTAAACGTTAGCACGGTCGCAACAGCAGTGCCTCCCGCCGCGGGTGCGCCAGCCGCAGGGGCCGCTCCAAGTGCTCCCCTAGCCAGCCGCGGAGATGCTCGGGGCGCACTCCAAACCCCTGCTGGTCGAGGGCCGTCTCAAGCTCCAGGGCCACCAAGGGCTGCTGCTGGTCGTGGTGGAGGAGCCGCACCTGGCGGAGGGCGGGCCGGCAGTCCCGTTGGCGCGGGCGGCCTTTCTTGTCCTTGTCATGCCAAATCCAGTGTTCGCTCCCCCTCAATGCCTCCAGGGCCTCCTCCCAGGCCTCCGCCCCGGGCCACGGAGAACTGGGCGGGGTGGCTTCGGGTTGCGCAGGCGTTGATTTCCCTCCCTCCAGGGGGCGCAGTTCAAACCGCCAGAGGGCGGCGGTCAACTCCTGCGACAGGCTTGGCCCCGCCACGGGCACTTCCACACAGGAGAGCAATTGGAACTCCTCCGGCAGCTCCCGTTGCAAACGCTCCCGGGTCTCCGCCGCCGTTAGCGTCTCAGCCCACTCAAGATCCAGCCATTCCCCGAAGCCCTCCACGCCCAGGGGCAGGGGGAGGGCGATCTGCAACCGCGGCAGGGGGTGAAACCCACCGCTGAAGCTCACGGGCAAGCCACTGCGGCGCAGGGCCCGATCCAGCAGGCGCATCGTGTCGAGGTGGCTGATCCAGGCCAAAGACCCGATTTTGCGAAAGCCCAGACGCAGGCGGCAGATCCGGTCACTGGGGGGCTTGCGATCAGGCAGGGCCGGGGGCACCGGGGCTGGCGGGATCACCACGTTGTGGCCCAACTCCGGCCCACACACCCCGCAATGGCTGCAAGCGGCGAACGAACAGTCCGGCACCTCCGCGGCTGCCAAGGCCCGCTGCAGATCCTCCGCCAGCCAGGCCTTTTCCACTCCAGTATCGAGATGGTCCCACGGGAGGGGTTGGCGGCAGAAGGCGTCCAGATCGCCCGCGGCCAGGGCTTCGGCCGCCGTCCAATCCCCCAGCTCCAGCGCCCGCTGGCCTTGCCCCAGGCCTGCCGCCTCGAGGGCGGCGGTCCAGGCCCCATGGCTCCGTTCGGCGGACTCAAACCAGGCATCCAGCCCGGCTCCAGCCCTCCAGGCTGCCTCGATCACCGCCGAGAGTCGACGGTCCCCGCGGCCGATCACGTCCTCGATGGCGGCCAAGCGGGTGTCGGTGAAATTGACCTTCAGCCCCCGTAGGCCCCGCAGCGCCTGTCGCAGCAGCTCCTGCCGCCGGCGAATCTCCGCCCCATCCACGCTGTGCCACTGAAAGGGGGTGTGGGGTTTGGGCGTGAAGGTGCTGATGGTCAGGTTGAGTGCCAACCGACCTAGATCAGCGCAATCCTGCTGCAGGCGGCGGCAGGTGTCGGCAATGGCAACCACATCCCCATCGGTTTCTCCAGGCAGTCCCACCATGAAATAAAGCTTTACCTTCCGGTAGCCGTTGCCCATGGCCGTGCGAATCCCCCGCAGCAGGTCGGCATCGCTCAGCCCCTTGTTGATCACATCCCGCAGTCGCTGGCTGCCCGCTTCGGGGGCGAAGGTGAGTCCTGCCCGTCGTGTGCCGCCAAGGATGTGGGCAATATGGTTGTCGAAACGGTCGACCCGCTGGCTGGGGAGGGTGAGGCTGATGTTGTGCTCCGCCAGCCGGTTGCGCAGCTCCACTCCCACCGCCGGCAGCGACAGGTAGTCGCTGCAGCTCAGGGAAAGGAGGGAAAAATCCGCATAGCCCGTGCGCCGCATGCCCTCCTCCACCGCCTCCACCACTTGGGCGGGCTCCACATCCCGTGCCGGACGGGTGAGCATCCCCGGCTGGCAGAAGCGGCAGCCACGGGTGCACCCCCGCCGGATCTCCACCGTGAGACGGTCGTGAACCGTCTCGATATGCGGCACCAGGCCAGTGGCGTAGTAGGGCATCGGCGTGGCGGTGCGGCGTCGAATGCGCCTGGGCAGATCGGGCTCCAGGGGCTCGATCGTCACCCCGTCCTCTCCGGGTCCGTACAGGCTGGGCACGTACACGCCCGGCACCTGGGCTAGATCCCGCAGCAGCTGGCGGCGGCCAAGGCCGTTCGCCCGACCCTCCGCCACCACCAGGCCAATCTCCGGCAGCAGCTCTTCCCCATCCCCCAGGGCGATGAAGTCAAAAAAGGCGGCAAAGGGCTCCGGATTGCTGGTGGCGGTGGGCCCTCCAGCAAAGATCAGGGGAGGAGAGGCGGGATCGTTCAGGGGACGATCGCCGCGGCAGGCCGCGTGGAGAGGCAATCCCGCCAGATCAAGCATCTCCAGAATGTTGGTGCCCGAGAGCTCGTAGCTGAGGCTGAAGCCCAGCAGATCAAAGGCGGCCAGGGGGCGGCGGCTTTCCACCCCGAACAGGGGAACGCCTCGCTCCCTCAGGCGCTGGGACAGATCGGCCGCGGGCAGGTAGGCCCGATCACACAGCTGGCCGGGAACCGTATTGAGGATGGAATAGAGAAGAACGTGGCCCAGGTTGCTGGCCCCCACCTCGTACACCTCGGGGTAGGTGAGGGCCCAGCGAACCCCGGCCTTTTTCCAGTCATGGTCCCAATCCCGGTGGCGCACGCCCCGTTCGTTGCCGAGGTAGCGGGCGGGTTTGCCGATGTCCAGATCGATCAGCTGGGCCATGTCCACCACCGTCACGGGGCGGGGGGCAATAGCAGGCGGCAGGGTGAAGGCAGACACGGCAGCCGCGGCAGCAGAGCCTTGATCGTATGCAGAGCCCCGGGCCCCGGGGGGTGGCGCGCCATAGGACAATCGCGCCCAGTTTCCCCGAGCCCGCAGCGGGCTGCGCGCATGTCATGGTCCAGGTCAACGGTCACTACCTCAAGCTCAAGGCCGGTTACCTGTTTCCGGAAATCGCCCGGCGCGTGAAGGCCTTCGCCGCAGCCCACCCGGAGGCGCCGATCATCCGACTGGGCATCGGCGATGTCACCGAACCCTTGCCCGAGGCCTGCCGCACGGCGATGAAGGCCGCCATTGATGAAATGGGCACCCGTGAGGGGTTCCATGGGTACGGGCCCGAGCAGGGCTACCTGTGGCTGCGGGAGGCCATCGCCCGCCACGACTTCCAGGCCCGGGGCTGCGAGGTGGAC
Organism: Cyanobacteriota bacterium; assembly: GCA_046340755.1. Taxonomy (GTDB): domain Bacteria; phylum Cyanobacteriota; class Cyanobacteriia; order PCC-6307; family Cyanobiaceae; genus Cyanobium. Next base: position 27,862 of record JBKDSY010000078.1, on the reverse strand, counting down.
CCGGAGGAGATCTTTGTCTCCGACGGTTCCAAATGCGACAGTGCCAACATTCTCGACATCTTGGGGGAAGGCAACCGCATCGCCGTCACGGATCCGGTCTATCCGGTGTATGTGGACAGCAATGTGATGGCGGGTCGCACCAGCGAGGCTGATGAAATGGGGCAGTACGGCGGGCTGACCTATCTGCCGATCAATGCCGAGAATGGATTTACCGCTCAGATTCCCGCTGAGAAGGTGGATCTGATTTACCTGTGCTTTCCAAACAATCCCACCGGGGCGGTGGCCACCCGGGAGCAGCTCGGGGAGTGGGTGGCTTATGCCCGCGCCAACGGCAGCCTGATCCTGTTTGATGCGGCCTACGAGGCCTTCATTCAGGACCCATCACTGCCCCATTCCATCTATGAGATCGATGGGGCGCGGCACTGTGCCATTGAGTTCCGTTCCTTCTCCAAAAATGCCGGCTTCACCGGCACGCGCTGCGCCTTCACGGTGGTGCCCCGCGGCCTGATGGGCGCCCAGGCCGATGGCACGCCGGTCGAGCTTTGGGGATTGTGGAACCGGCGCCAGAGCACGAAGTTCAACGGCGTGAGCTACATCGTGCAACGGGGCGCCGAGGCGGTGTACTCCCCTGAGGGCCAAGATCAGGTGAGGGCTCTGATCAACTTCTATATGGAGAATGCCGCGATCATCCGCCGGGAGCTGGCCAAGGCCGGGTTGGAGGTGCATGGGGGGGAGCAGGCCCCCTATGTGTGGGTGAAAACCCCTGCAGGGGTGGACTCCTGGAGCTTCTTCGACCTGCTTCTCAGCCAGGCCCATGTGGTGGGCACGCCGGGCAGCGGATTCGGCGCCGCCGGCGAGGGGTACTTCCGCCTCTCCGCCTTTAACAGCCGGAACAACGTGAACGAGGCCATGCGCCGCATCCAGGGGGCCCTAGCGAGTTGAGGCGCCGGGCGCTCAGAGCCGCACCAGCTCCTGGCTGAGCTGCTCGCGAAACAGCGCCACAGTGTGTTGCAGCCCCTCGGCCAGGGGGATGCGGGCGCGCCAGCCCAGCTCCGCCAGTCGGCTGACGTCGAGTTGCTTTTTGGGGGTGCCGTCGGGCTGGCTGGTATCCCAGAGAATCTCCCCCCGGAAGCCCGTGGCCCTCGCCACCCCTTCCGCCAGCTCGCGGATGGTGAGGTCAACGCCGGTGCCCACGTTCAGGTGGGTAAGGGGTTGACCGGCCTCGTCCCGGGGAGCCGTGGGGGTCTCGGGATTCCATTGCTCCAGGGCGAACACGCAGGCCTCCCCGAGATCATCGGCGTGCAGAAACTCCCGGAGGGGCGTGCCCGTGCCCCAACAGGTGACCGTCGGCTCCTCGCGCTCCGTGGCCTCATGGAAGCGACGGATCAGGGCAGGCAGCACATGACTGTTGGTGGGGTGATAGTTATCGCCGGGGCCGTAGAGATTGGTGGGCATCAGGCAGATGGCGTCGAAGCCGTGCTGTTTGCGCAGAGCGGCGCAGAGCTTGATTCCCGTGATCTTGGCGATGGCATACCACTCGTTGGTGGGCTCTAGGGGGCCCGTGAGCAGGGCCTCCTCCCGGATGGGTTGGGGGGCGAATTTGGGATAGATGCAACTGCTGCCGAGGAACAGCAACCGCCGTGCGCCGAGGCGCCAGGCACTTTCAATCACATGGTTCTGAATCTTGAGATTGTCCAGAAGGAAGTCGGCCGGGAAGGTGTTGTTCGCATGGATGCCGCCCACCTTGGCCGCGGCCAGCACCACCACATCGGGCCGATGGCGCCCCATCCAGGCCGCCACCGCCCCAGGATCCAGCAGATCCAGCTCCTGCCGGCTGGCTTGGAGCAGGCCTCCCCCTTGGGAGGGTTCGGCGTATCCCTGGCGCCTCAGGGCGCGGCAGATGGCGCTGCCCGCCATGCCACGGTGGCCGGCTACGAAGATGCGATCGCTGGGGTGAAGAAAAGCCATGCCGGAATTGTCGTGACCCGATCTTCCCACCTTCCTCAAGATGCGGTCTTTGGCCCCCACCCCGCCTAGCATGAATCTTCGACCCAATGACCCTTCGTTTTCCCACTCCCCCCTTGGGCCATGGCTGACCGAACAATTGTCCCCGCTCCGCAGGCCTCCCAGGCGCCAGGCCGGGAAACGGGGGGTGCTGCCGTGATGGAAAAGGCGCCTGAGCGGGTGCGCAAGCCCTCTCCCCGCTATCGGGTGCTGCTCCACAACGATCCGGTCAACACCATGGACTACGTGGTGAAAACCTTGCGCCAGGTGGTCCCCAGCCTCAGCGAGGAGGACGCGATCGCCGTAATGTTGGAAGCCCACAACACAGGAGTGGGCCTCGTCATTGTGTGCGACCTGGAGCCCGCAGAGTTTTATTGCGAGACGCTCAAGGCGAAGGGACTCACCAGCACGATCGAGCCGGAGGAGTAGCCGTGCGCGCCGGCTCCACCTGGCGCGGCACGGTTGGCTACCCCGCGGTCCTGGTGGGTCTATTTCTGGCCCTACAGCTTGTTGCCCGCGGCCTGGGGCTCCCAGACACCGCCTGGCCCCTCTTCGCGGCTCCCTGGGCCCTGCTGGCCCTGATCCTGAGCCTGCCGTTTCGCCTGCGGCAGGTGTGGCACGAGTCTGCCCCTTGGCGTCGCCTGGGGGTCATTGGTCCCCCGCTGAAGGCCGGCCTGGCTGTGCTGGGGGGCGGGGCGAAGGCCCTTGCCTTGCTGGCGCCGATCAGTGTGCTGTTGCTGTGGAGCGGGATGGCCCGCTCGCAGCCGGATCTTTCCTGGTCCCAGTTGGCCAATGCCCTGGCCCTGGGACTGGGGGTGGGCTTTGCCGAGGAGCTGTTGTTCCGTGGTTGGCTCTGGGGGGAACTGGCCTTCCATCTGGGCCGTCCCCGGGCGGCCATCGCCCAGGCGCTGCTGTTCAGCCTGGTGCATGCCCGCTTTGACCTGGGACTGGTGGGGCTGGTCGGGTTGTTGGGGGGATTGGCTTTGCTTGGGCTGGCCCTGGCCCTGCAGCGATTGGCGGATGGTGGTTTGCTCTGGGGCGCGGTGGGCCTCCATGGTGGGCTGGTGGGGGGCTGGTTTGCCCTGCAGCAGGGGGCGCTGGTGGTTAGGTCCGACACACCCACCTGGCTTGTGGGCCCTGGCGGCAGCAACCCGAATCCGGTGGGTGGCGTGCTGGGCTGGCTGGGCCTGGCCGGCTTGTTGTTGGTTCTTCTCCGAGCCCGGAAGAGGCAGAGGGTGGGGGGGATCGCTGATAATGCGCGTTCGTGTCCGTGAGCACCCATGAACCCTGTGCGTGTAGGGGTCATCGGCATCGGCAACATGGGTTGGCATCACGCCAGGGTGCTCAGCCTCCTGAGGGATGCTGAGCTGGTGGGCGTGGCGGACCCGGATGAGGTCCGGGGACAGCTGGCCACCGAGCAGTTTGGCTGCCGCTGGTTTGCCGACTACCGCGCGTTGTTAGGAGAGGTGGAGGCGGTGTGCGTGGCCGTGCCCACGCTCCTGCACCACAGCGTCGGCACGACCTGCCTTCGGGCCGGGGTGGATGTCTTGATCGAAAAGCCGATTGCCGCCACCCAGGAGGAGGCCACGGAGTTGATCCAGGCGGCGGAAGCTGCCGGCCGGCTCTTGCAGGTGGGTCACATCGAGCGCTTCAACCCGGCCTTTCGGGAGCTGCTCAAGGTGGTGGCTGGGGAGGAAGTGGTGGTCCTGGAGGCCCGGCGCCACAGCCCCAATCCCGATCGCGCCAACGATGTGTCGGTGGTGCTTGATTTGATGATCCATGACATTGACCTGGTGCTGGAATTGGCCGCCTCGCCGGTGGTGCGCCTGGCCGCGGCGGGGGGGCGCAGCGGAGAAGGGCCGATCGATTACGTGAATGCCACCCTGGGATTTGCCAACGGGGTGGTGGCCAGCCTGACGGCCAGCAAGATGGCCCATCGCAAGGTGCGCCGGCTGTACACCCATTGCCGGAATAGCCTAATGGAAACCGATTTCCTTAAGCACAACCTGCGTATCCATCGCCGTCCAACCACTACGGTGAGTGCGGATCACGGTGAACTTGTGTATCGCAATGATGGCTTTATTGAGGAAGTCAGCACCACATCCATTGAGCCGCTCTACGCGGAACTGGAACATTTTCTCCAGTGCGTGCGCGGTGTGGAAACCCCGGCGGTGGATGGCCTGCAGGCGTCCCGGGCCCTCCAGCTGGCTGATCTGATCGAGCAGTGCGTGGAGCGGCCCAATCTCTGCATGATGTTGGAGGAGCCCATCTAGGGCCCCTCGCGGCAGGATCACCCTGCAGGGGCGCCCCAATCCCGCTCCGGATTCAGGCCCCTAGGCTGCCCGCGCCCGCGCTGCCGGCGCCACACTGGGCTCGCCGGCCCGGCTGAGCTGCTGCAGTGCCTGCAACTGCCAACGGCGGCACTGGGCGGGCGAGGAGCGATAAAAAGCATTCCAGGCGTCCGCCTTGTGCTGGCCATACTCTCCCAGGCTGGCCAAGGGGTGGTGCTGCTGCCAGCCCACACGTACGGCGTGGCCGATCACCACATCCAGAGCTAGATCATCCTCGAAACGCACCCGGGGGTTGGCAGCCACAAAAGCGATCAGCGTCAGCAAGGCTTCCGTGCAGAGCTGTCTGTATTCCGGTGCCTCGATTTTGCCCAGCAACTGCTCCACCAGGGCCGCGAAATTGCGCTCTCCCGGGGTGAGATCGTTCAGTAACGGCACGCTCTCCAGGCGGTTGCGGCGCTCCAGCTTGTCGCCGATCACAATGCCGCGGCAGTGGTGCAGGAGATCCCAGATGCCTGGATAGAAATCCCGCGGCACCCGTTGCAGGGCCCCGAGACGGAGGCGGTGTTGCAGCCAGCAGTCGCCCCGGGGCAGATCCTCCAGGGGATCGGGCACCTGCCAACGCACCCGCGCCCCCTTGAGGTGCAGCTGCTCCTTGCGTTGCAGCGCGGTCTTGGCGTGTTCCACGTCGGCCAGCACGGTCCGCAGGCGACGACGGATGGCATGGGGGGGCAAGGCGCAGAGGTCCTCAAAGGCGTCACTCGGGCTGAGGTTGGCCTCGGCCGCCAGCTCGCTGGTGAGCAGTAAAACCAATTGCCCCAGTTGAACGGTGAGGCTGCCGCTGAGCAGGCTAGGCTCCAGCCGCGCCAGGCTGTCGATCGCGAGCAACAGCTCCTGCTGCAGCATCCATTCCCGGGCATCCTCACCGCTGAAGCGTCGGATCATGCTGGCAATCATCTTGCTGCCCTGGGGCTGGCTGATGAGCGACTGGCTGGTGTAGTTGCGGCCCACCACCACCTGCTTCTGCCGCACCAGCAGATCCGTGAGCGCATCTTCCAGTTGGGGGTGCACGAGCCCCATCACCCCCGCCGTGCGGCGCACCACGGTCCAGTCACCCTCCTGGAGGCCCCGTCGATACACTTCCTCCAGCAGGGCCATCAGCCGGGGCGTGGAGCCGCCGCTTGGCCCCCGCAGCTGGGCGCCGGGCCCGAGGCGCCGTCCCAGCAACTCCAGAACCTCCGCCTGCTCCTGCAGCGAGGTGCTGGTCCACAGCCGCTCGATCAGAGCGCCGACGGAGGTGTCTTCCAGCTCCTGTTCCTGGCGGGCCGTCAGCGGTCGGTGGCCCAGGCCAGCCGGCAGCAGCGTCTGGCGGGAGCGAACGAGCCGACAGGCGGCCATGGCCTGGCTCGGCAAGTCCACCCAACTGGCCTCGGCGGCCAAGGCCTCCAGGGATCCGAGGCGAACGGGCACCCCCTCCACCTCGCCGGACACCAGGCTTTGGCCCAGATCGAGAAAGGCCTGGGGATTCTGTCGGAAGGGGCCGCTGGCGATGGGGATCAGCAGCAAGGGCAGGCCGTCGCCTCGCCAGTGGCGCCGCAACAGGCGCAATTCGCTGGCCACCGTGTCGACCAGCTGCAGGGGATCATCCGCTAGATAGAACGTGTCTTCCTCCAGCACGGCGGGCTGGAAGGCAAGCGATTCCCCGTTGTGGCGATAGAGCCGGGCGGTCGCCATGGTTTCCATCCGCACGGGCGGGTGGCCGCTCAGCCCCAGCCGACCATTGGCGCCCACTGTGGCCATGCGCTGGGCCAGCTCCCGGGAACTGGCCACCCGCGGGCCGCTGGTGCTGGCGGCCTGAACCGGCAGGCCGGCGGCGGCCAGGCGCTGGCCAATCCATTCTTCCTGGGGCACCAGGGCCACCAACACCCGTTCTGCCCCGAGGGATTGCCGCCGGCGCCTGCCAATCGGGTCCAGGTCGTCCGGGGTGATCAGGCCATGGAGCAGGAGATCCGCCAGCCAGGTGAGGCTCTGGGTCCACAGCAGGGGCACGTTGTCATTGGGCTGGCGGGGCTGGCTGCCGGGATTGCGCCGTTCGGCGGCGATGGCCCCCTCGCTCACCACGTAGAGCTCGGGCAGCAGGGGCACCCCGTCCACCTCCACGCTCAACTCCGCCAACCGCCGCCGCCAGCGCCGGGCCTCCTCCCAGCGCTCTTCGCAGCAGGCCGTCAGCAGCTCATAGGCCAGGAACAGGGGCCATTCGCATTCAATGTGCTCGAACTCCGCCAGTTCCTCCGGCTCGTAGTGCAGCCGACTCACGTCCTCGATCATGGTCTGATGGCCATCGCGCCGGAAGCGCTTGTAGCCGTAGGCGCCCCCGAGGTCTTGCCGGATCTTGGCGCGGGTGCGGGTCACCAGATCCTCGTCATCCACCGCCCACGCCGGATAACCAATCACCGATAGACAGGCGCTGTCAGCCTCCTTGCTGGCCGATTCCCGCGGCAGCAGGCTGCGCAACGCCCGCCGTAGTCGCACAATCGCATCCTGGGGGATCGTGAGCCGGTAGCTGCCATCACCGTGGGGTCCCAACAGGTCGATGCCCTCCAGGGCCTCCAGGGCGGCCTTCACCATGCCGATGGAGCTGGCGTTGCGTTCCGGCAACCCGTGGTTGCTCTTGTCACCCCGTTCCCAGATGCCGTAATCGGCCACCCGATAGGCGCGGGCAACGTAATAAACCAGATTTTGCACAAAATCCCGCTCGTGGCTGGTTTGCACCACCACTAGGCCGGACCGGCTCAGTTGGGCCAACTGCAGCAGAAACACCGCCGTGGCATCAAGTTGCAGATGGCCCCAGCCGTCATCGGGCACCACCGTTGCTCCCGAGCCGGTGTCGAACTTCGCGTGGAGGGCATCCAGGGGGCGCAGACTGCGCTTGAAGCGCTCCACCTTGGGGGCCTGGCGCATCATGGCCAGCAGCAGGCCCCGCATCAGCTGCAGCACCCGCTGCTCCAGCTCAAAAGCCCGCTGGCTTGACCCCTCCAGGCGCCGATGGGCGATCGCCAGGCCCCAGACGCACTGGATCGAGTAGACGCAGTCGCGCACCCAGGCATCGCCATAGTTGCCATGCACCGTGTTCGCGGTGCTCGCCGGCAGCAGCCCCGTCAAGGGATGCTGCCGGCTCAAGACCACGGCGTCGATCTGGCTGTCCAGGCGAGTTAGAAACGCAAGGGCCTCCCGGCCAGGAGCGCTGACCTCAGCCGTCCTCTCACCGCCACTGGTCCCCACGGATTGGTCCACCCATTCGCAGCCATAGATTCTCCTCCGCGATGCCCCCTTCCATGGCAACAAGCGTCACCACCCATCCCCAAGCCACGGTGCTGGGCGTGCCGGTGAATGTTTGTGATGACGTTCTCGCCGCCGCAGTAGCCCTCCATGGCCGGGGGGGTGGGCAGATCGTCACCCTCAATGCCGAAATGACCATGGCGGCCCTAGAGGACCCTGCCTTGGAGGGAGCCATCCGCGGGGCCGATCTGGTGATTCCCGATGGGGCTGGCGTGGTGTGGGCCCTTGGGCGGCAGGGTATCCGGGTGCGCCGTGCTCCAGGAATCGAGCTGGCCCGCAAGCTGCTGGAGCATGGAGCATCCGCCGGCTGGCGGGTGGCCCTGGTGGGGGCGACTCCGGAGGTGTTGGAACGTCTCTGCGCCAGGTTGGTCAAGGAAATCCCTGAGCTCCAACTGGTGATGGCCATCCACGGCTATGGGGATCCCCGAGCCTGGCCGGAGTTGGAGGCGCGTCTCCTGTCGATGCAGCCGGACCTCACCCTGGTGGCCCTGGGGGTGCCGCGCCAAGAATTATGGATTCAGGCCCTGCCCCACCCCCTGATCGGTCTCTGGATGGGGGTGGGGGGGAGCTTCGACGTGTGGGCAGGCGTCAAAAAACGGGCACCCGGCTGGATGGGGCGGGTGCACCTGGAATGGCTCTACCGGCTCATTCAGGAGCCCACCCGTTGGCGGCGCATGTTGGCCTTACCGGCCTTCATGCGGGCCGTGCTCAGCGGAAGCCAACCGAGGCCTGCCACACGAAGGCCAACAACAGGAAGAAGAGGGGGATGATGGGCAGAATGTCCACCAAGGGGGCAAAGGCCTGATAGGCCTCGGGAAGCTGGGCGAAAGCGTGCAGCGGAAGGACCATGCCTGAGGAATCCTTTGCGGTGGCTGGAACCTACCACGTGTGAGCCGCCGGGGAGCTTGGCTCCCAGGGAGCGAAATCCTCTGCAAAACAGCCCTCCTCGATCGCCTGGGCCATGGCGCGCGAGAACCGTAACAAGGTGGTGAGGTTGTGGAGGCTCAGCAGGGTGCGGCCCAGCATCTCCTCGCTGCGCACCAGATGGTGCAGATAGGCCCGGCTGTGCTGGTGACAGGCCAGGCAGGGACAGCCCCGCTCCAGGGGCGTGTGGTCGTGGCGGAAACGGGCGTTGCGCAGATTCCAGCGCTCCCCCCCCACCAGGGCCGTGCCATGGCGGCCCAGACGGGTGGGCAGCACGCAGTCGAAAAGGTCGAAGCCGTGGGCCACCGCCACCGCCATCTCCCTCAGGCTGCCCACGCCCATGAGATACCGGGGCCGATCCTCGGGCAGCAGGGGGGCCACCTCAGCCACGATCCGATGCATCTCCTCCACCGGTTCCCCCACGCTTACGCCACCCACGGCAATGCCTGGCAGATCCATGGAGGCCACCACCCGCGCCGACTCCAGGCGCAGATGGCTGTAACAGCCGCCCTGCACAATCCCGAAAAGCGCTTGGGCACCTCCCCGGTGGTGGGCAATGCAGCGTTCCAGCCAAAGATGGGTACGGCGGCAGGCCTCGGCCACCGCGGATTCAGGCGCCGGGTAGGGGGGGCACTGGTCGAACGCCATGGCCACATCCGCGCCCAGATCCTGTTGGATCGCCATACAGCGTTCGGGCGTGAGCAGGATCGACGATCCGTCGCGGGGGGAGCGGAAGGCCACCCCGCCGTCATCGATGCGGTTGATGGCCGCCAGGCTGAACACCTGGAACCCGCCAGAGTCGGTCAGCAGGGGCCCGCTCCAGCCCATGAACCGGTGCAGGCCACCCGCCTCGGCCACCACGGCCTCACCCGGCTGGAGGTGGAGATGGAAGGTATTGGCCAAAACCATTTCGGCCCCCGTTTCCGCCAGCTGGGGGATGCTGACCCCTTTCACAGTGGCGGCGGTGCCCACCGGCATGAAGCGAGGGGTGTGCACAGCCCCATGGGGGGTTTGCCACTGGCCGCGGCGGGCGCGCGTGCGGGGGCAGCGGGCTGTCACGGAAAAAGTGAACGCCTGGCCTGACAACGATCCTCATGGCGGGATTCGACCCTACGCGTCTGCCCACCCCTGGCCACCGGGCGGGCGTGGCAGGGTGGATCCGGTCTGTCATGGCTGTCGTCACGCCACCCGTTCCTCCCCCCTGGCTCCAGGACCTTGCCGGGGCCTGGATCTTTTACTCGGTGCTTCCCCCCTGGCCCGGCATTCGTCCCAGGTTTGAGCGCATCGCCCGGTTCGCTCCCTGGATTGGCCTGGTGATCGGTGGCTTGCAGGCTGGGCTGTGGTGGGGGCTCCAGGGCGAGGCGTCCCTGCTGACCCGGGTGTGCCTCGTGTTGGTGGCGGCTCTGTTGCTCACCGGTGGCCTGCACATGGACGGGGCGATGGACACGGCGGACGGGCTGGGCGCAGGCGATCGAATGCTGGAGGCCATGCGCGATAGCCGGGTGGGAGCCAGTGGTGCCCAGGCCCTGGCCGTGCTGTTGCTGCTCAAGGCTGGAGCTCTGGCCAGCTTGGATGGTCACGCTCCCTGGGCCTTGGTTTGGGCCGCCCTCTGGGGCCGCATGGCACCGCTGTTGGCGGTGGGCTGGTTTCCCTACCTCCAACCCCATGGATCGGCGGGGTTTCATCGCCAGCACTGGGCTGGCTTGCTGGCGGAAACCCGGCCGGGACTCCTGGCTGGGGTCGGGCTGGTGGTGTTGGGCCTGTCTCAAGGCCGTGCCCCCGTTGGGTTGGTGGGGGTGCTGCCGGCACTGCTGGTGCCGGGCTGGTTGGGGCGCCGGTTGGGGGGGCACAGCGGTGACAGCTATGGGGCCTGTGTGGAGTGGACCGAGGCCTTGGCCTTGACCCTCAACGCGGCGGCTCTGCACTGGCCGGCAACGTGAGGCAAAAGGCGTTGCCATGGCTGGGCAGGGTTGGGTCCACCAGGGCTGGGGGAATCACCAGCTCAAGGTCTCCGCCGAGCTGGCGGGCCAGATCCCGCGCCAGAGCCAGGCCCAGCCCGGTGCCCGGTTTGCCCTGGCTCTGGGCACCGCGCACCCCCCGCTGAAAAATGGGCTCCCGTTCGTCCTCGGGGATGGGGGGGCCACCATCCCAAACGGTCAGGCAAGGCCCGGCGGCCGTGGCACCGCAGTGGAGGCCTACCGGGCTTGCGGAGGCGCTGTAGCGAAAGGCGTTTTCCAGGAGATTGGCCAAGATTTCGGCCACCGCACTGCCGTCCCCCTCCCAGGTGGGCAGGGCGGCGGGGGGGCGCCACGGGCGACCCTGGAGGGCGGCGGTGGCGGCGGCTCGCTGGAGAAGGGGGGCCACCAGATCCGCCAGGGTTTCCCCCCGGGGGCCTGACAGCAATGGAGGCAGTAGCAACGGGTCGGGACTCCCAGCCGCGGGCAGGAGGCCCTCGGCCGGGGCCAGGGCACTGATGGCATCCACGTATTTGTTGAGCTGTCGCTCCTCCGCCAGCAGGCCCTCCACCAGGCCACGGCTGTCACTGTCATCCTTCAGCCGTCGCAGAAGCAGATGGCCGAAGGTGCGCAGGGCCGTAAGGGGGTTGCGCAGCTGGTGCACCAAAAGACGCAACTGTTCTTCCTGGGCTTCGACCCGCCGTTGGAGGCGCTGTTGCTCGAGATCGAGGCGGAGGGCCTCGGTTAGGCAGATGGCCACTCCCTGCAGTCGTTGTCGTAGGGGGGGAGACCAGGTGGCTTCGCGGGTTTCCACCTGCAGGGCCCCCAGGAGGCCCGCCCCATCGCGAAGGGGGAGCCATCGCCGTTGCTCGGCGGGCACCCTCAACTGGCTGTCGGTGCCAACGGCCACCAGCTGCCGTGCTTCCTCTGGCCATTGACCCAGGGGAATCAGGTTGGGTAGGCCGCCCGGACCGGGGTGCGTGACGTACACCACCAGGGCCTCCACCTCTGGACAGTCGACAAATTGCCGCAGCTGGCTGTGAAGGAGGGACAGGAACCTTTCGGAAACGGGCGTCACAAGGGCAATGGGCCAGGCGGACGGGCGGCCTTAAAAAAACTTGATGTTGGAAACGGGTGAAAACCGAAAAAAAGCTTTAGGATCTTGGTATCGACCACTACTTCCCAGTCCCGGCCTGGGGGGAGTTGTTCAGCTGTTCCGGCCAAGGTTGCAATCTTCTTGCAGGCAGGCTACAGCAGGGGCAGGTGCAAGCCTCTGCTGTCCGTGTGGGTCACCGCCTCCGGCGAATGGCTGCGATCTTCCCCGATCGCTTCCCGGACGACAGAACGTAGGGCCGTGGGCCGCCTCAAGCGACCCGGTAATGCGTCAGAGCGAGCCCATGCTCGACCCGGCGCGGGCCCCGCCCTCCCCCCACACTTCCCCTCTCTCTTCACTCCCCCCCCAGGAGTGTCTCTTCATGTCCAAAAAGCGCAAGCGGATCAGCCGCCGTCGTCTCGCCGGCCAGCGTGTGCTGGCCCACGTTCCCACTTTCAACTTGGAGACGGGATCTCACAAACCGGTGACAGCTGCTCGCCGCTTCATCGCGGAGGGTGAGTTGCAGCCCCCTGCCATTCTCAATGTGAGGCGCAATGAGCACACCACCGACCGTTTTTTCTGGGGCGAGAAGGGCCTCTTCAGTGCCCAATACGCGGAGGAGAACCACTTCCTCTTCCCCTCCTTGCGATTGATCGTGGATCGCATTGGCGAAGATGTGCTCTTTGAGGGGATCGAAGCCCTGGCGGCCGACGACTGGGAGGAAGTGGAGGAATACGAATACGCCTTTGTTTGAATCAGCTGCCGGCCTTCGAATCCTTGTTATCTCTGCCAGGCGTCAACCAAAAACTCCCGCATGGCAGGGAACAGCGCTGGGTCAATGCCATGGCCCCCGGTAAATGGCAGCGTCCGCACCTGGCCTCCACTGTCCCTGAGGCGCTGGTCCAGATCTTTGCAGGCCGCGTAGGGCACCACCGGATCCTCCCTGCCGTGGGTTAAGAGGATCGGTGCCAGCGGCTTTCGGGGCTTCCAGCCGGGATGGGGGTAGCCACTGCAGCCGATAATGGCGGCCAGTGGAAGCCCGCTGCCAACGGCCACATCAATGGCCATGGCCGCCCCCTGGGAGAAGCCCAGAAGGGCAGTGCGCTCCATGGGAATGCTCAGGGCCAGCGACTGGAGACGATCCAGTAAGTCGACCCTGGCGGCTGGCAACTGGGGCCACCCCGGGAGGCCGAGGTCATACCACTGGCGCCCTACTCCTCCGGGATGGGGCAGCGGTGCCCGCAGACCCACCACGAGCACGTTGGCGGCATCCGGCCCCAGGAGTTCGCTGCCCAGATCCATCAAATCGTCCGCATCGGCTCCCCAGCCATGGAGTAGCACCAGGCTCTGATCCGCTCCGGCGGGTCCCGCCATCAGGGCGGTGTCCGGGGTCGGGTCGATCGGCATGGCAGGGGTCAAGATGCTCTCGCCTAGGTTGCCTTGTCACGGGGCGGGGGGTGAGGTTGACGGAAGATGGGCCCAGGCTCTCTCCTAACCCGACGGTCGCCCATGACCACCCAGCCGCCAGCGGACAACAGCACCACGCCCCTGCCCAGCTCCAGCGGTGAGGTGTGGAAAGGGGCCCGTCATTGGTTGCTTCGGCACTGGCCAGGCCAACCGAGGGATTGGCTGGCCCCCCTGGCCATTGTGGTGATCACCGCAGTCACCGATTGGCGGCTGTTGGATTCCAATCTTTTTGCCCATCTCTTCGATTTTGGCTCCGAAGGACTGAACTCTGTTCAGGCCTGGGTCAATCACGGTTTTTGGTCGATGCTGGGATTCTTCCCCTGGGGGAAGGGATATTTCCCGGCAAATGTGGTGCCTGACCAGATCTATCAAAGCAAGACGCCGCTGCATCTTTTCCCGCTTTGGGGTGGCTACATCCTGTTTGGATCAGCAGGATTTCCGACGTTAAAAACTGTCTATTCCTTGGGATTGGTCAGCCTCAATGGGCTTCTGCTTGGTGGGATCGCTCGCTTGTGCTTTCCCCTGCGGGGTGCCAACTGGCAGAGCCCGATCCCAGGCGCCCTCGTGTTTGTGTGCACCTATGCCATCACGATCAGCAATGAAGCGATGTTGCGCTTCTGCTTGATTGATGAACCCGACTATCTTGGTCTGGCCTTCTGGCTTGCCACGGTGTTGGCCTTGGGTCGATGGGCTGGCGAGGGTGGAGAAGGGTTGGGGCCCGATCGTCCTCGGATGGCCATGATACTGGGCTTGATGGCCTCATGGATTTACCCGATCCTTGGAGTGGTGAATCTGGTCTCTTTGTTTCTGCTTCAGCTCTTTCCTCTCGCGGCTCGCCTGCGCCAAGGCTTGCGTAGCTTGATCCCTGGGGCCTTGGTGGGCATCGGCTTGTATTGGATGCAACGAATTGCGGCCAATCTGCTGATTCCGCAAAGGCTTTTTGGTAGCAAGTTGATCGATCGCATGGGTTTGACATCAGACATGGTGCAGCAGGATGGTGTGTTGGATGCGTTCAACTTCATCTTTGATCAGCGCTCTGGCGGTATTCCTGAACAACTGAGCAAGAGCCAGCTCTATGACGAACACTCTGCTGTCTGGATCATTGGCCTTGTGCTGTTCGTTGTGGTGCTGGCTCGACTCCCTGGACTCCAGCGCAAGGTGCTTTTGGTGTTGGCCGCTGGTCAGGCATGGCTCCTGATCCCCTTACTCTCTCAGTCGATCTCCCAACATGGTTGGGTCTATGCCATTCACTTCGTGCCATCGGTGGTTCTGGGATGGATTGGAGCCCTGACGACCCTGCTTCCCGGCCATCGAACGCCGCTGTTTGCCCCTGGGATGCTCGGGTTCTTCGCCCTGCTGATCTGGGTGATCCAGTTGCGCTGGTTTCTGGTGGCCTATCTGGGTTAGGTGCCTGACCCTGCAGGGCTGGCCCCCGCAACGGGAACCGCGCTGGCCGTCTGTTTAGGTTGGCCATATCCAACCCCAACCGCGGCTTATGGCACCCACCGCCCTCCTTAGTGTGTCGGATAAGCAGGGGTTGCTGCCATTGGCCCAGGGGTTGCTGGCCCAGGGTTACCGACTCATCTCCAGTGGCGGCACCGCCGCCGCCCTGGCGGCCGAGGGATTGCCCGTCACTCCGGTGGCCGACGTGACCGGAGCCCAGGAAATCCTGGGCGGGCGCGTCAAAACCCTCCACCCATCCATCCACGGCGGCATTCTTGCCAATCGGGATGATCCTGCTCACCAAAAAGATTTGGAGGCCCGAGCCATCCAGCCCATTGATGTGGTTGTGGTGAACCTCTATCCCTTTTCGCGCACCGTGGCCCAACCCGACGTCCGCTGGGAGGAGGCCCTGGAGCAGATCGACATCGGTGGCCCGGCCATGGTGCGCGCCGCGGCAAAGAATCATCGCCACGTCTCGGTTCTGACGGATCCGAGTCAGTATTCAGGCTTTCTCGAGGCCCTGAAGGCTGGCCAAGTGGATGGGGCCCTGCGTCGGCGCCTAGCGCTGGCGGCGTTTCAACACACCGCGGCCTACGACGCTGCCATTGGTTCCTGGTGGGCCGACCGACTGGCCCAGGAGGCCTCAGACGCCCCCTGTCAAGAGAGTGGCGGTGAGGAGGCCCTGAAGCTGGCGCTTCCGGTGCGTCAGCGCCTGCGCTACGGCGAAAATCCCCACCAGCCGGCCACCTGGTATGGCTCCCCTTCCGTGGGTTGGGGGGCGGCCCGCCAACTCCAGGGCAAGGACCTCAGCTTCAACAACCTCATGGATCTGGAGGCCGCCTTGCAGACCGTACGGGAATTCGGTTACGGCGATCACCCGATCCCACCGCCGACTGCAGCGGCCGTGGTGATCAAGCACACCAATCCCTGCGCAGTGGCCACGGGAGCCACAGGGGTGGAGGCGCTGCGTCGTGCCCTCGACGCTGACGCGATATCCGCCTTTGGTGGCATCGTGGCCCTCAACAGTCCCGTGGACGCGGCCTGCGCGGAGGCCCTGACCAGCCTCTTTCTGGAATGTGTCGTGGCCCCCGCCTACAGCGAAGCTGCTTGCCAGTGTTTGGCGGCCAAGCCCAATCTGCGGGTGATGGAGCTGACCGGCGAGGCGGTGGATGGGGCTCCGCGGCTGCAGATCCGCTCTCTGTTGGGCGGGGTCCTCGCCCAGGAGACGGATGATCTCGCCGTTGAGCCCGAGGCCTGGCAGGTGGTGAGCCAGCGCCAACCCAGTGAAGAGGAGTGGCGGGATCTTCGCTTTGCTTGGCAGGTGGTGCGCCACGTGCGGTCGAACGCCATTGTGGTGGCCGCCGGTGGGCGGACCTTGGGCATTGGCGCGGGCCAGACCAACCGCGTAGGCGCCGCCCGGCTGGCCCTGGAGGCCGCTGGCGAAGCTGTCCAGGGGGCCGTGCTGGCCAGTGATGGCTTTTTCCCCTTTGCTGACACGGTTCGTCTCGCAGCCGACCAGGGCATCCGCGCCGTGATCCAACCTGGCGGCAGCCTCCGGGACGGGGAGAGCATCGCCGCTTGTGATGCCCTGGACCTGGCCATGGTGACCACGGGCCGTCGGCATTTCCTGCACTGATCCTCGGCACGATGTAGCTTCGCCTGGAACCGGCCCGCCCTTGCCATGACTGATCTGATCCCCCCGGATCTGGCCCGCAACCTCAACTTTCTCCACCCCGTGCTGATGTGGGGGTTGCTCGGGCTGGCGGCCTATTCCATGGTGCTGGGCCTGAAAGCCAAGAAGACCCGCACGGCTGACCCGGAAGAGCGCAAACAGCTCATCAAGGGACAATTCGCTCGTCGCCACTACCTCCTGGGGAGTCTGTTGCTCGCCCTCATGGTGCTGGGCACGGTGGGGGGCATGGCGGTCACCTACCTCAACAACGGCAAACTCTTCGTCGGCCCCCATCTGCTGGTGGGACTTGCCATGACCGCATTGATCGCCATGGCGGCGGCCCTCTCCCCCCTGATGCAGCAGGGCAATCTGGTGGCCCGCAAGGTGCATGTGGGGCTGAATATGGCTTTGATGAGCCTCTTCCTCTGGCAAGCCGTGACTGGCATGCAGATCGTCAACAAGATCTTGACCAGTTCTTGAGCGCCTTGGGGGCCGCGTTGCTGACGCCGATGCTGGGCGTGGCCCTAAAACTGGGCGCGCCGTCGCGGCGGGCAGGGGATGCCGTGTCGGGCGTGGAAATCCTCCTGCACCTTCCAGGTGAGCCGTCGGGAGATCTGTCGCACGATTTGTCGCAGTAGATGGTCCCCGCTGTTCTGCAACAGTCCATCCGGCAGGAGGGTGAGCATGGAGGGCAGGCGGATCCACACCGCCAGATCGAGCTTCCAGCGCACCAGGGTGTGGGCCATCAGCCGGTCCACATCCTCGTGGGAGAGCTCATGGGCCACCTCGGGACCGGCCTCGTCGAGCTCAAGGGATGCATTGAATTCCACGTCGTAGACCCCAGCCAGGGCGGGGTCGTTGGTGGGCACGGGCACCGTGATGATTGAGTAAACCCCGTTGTCTCTCGGTAATAACTCCAATCCGATCCGAGGTTCCACCTCGAAGCCGAAATTGCCAAAGCGACCAAGACTCAGGATGTAACCTCGCTCCCCCAGGGGCACCACCCCCATGGGGCTGGCGCAGCTTTGAAACCAGCCCTGGTGCAGATCCAGGTAGCTCGCCACCACGCCTGCCGGAGCCCGCATCTCCATCAGATCGGAAAAGGCGCTGGCGTAGCGAAACACCTGTTGGTCTTGGCCGAAGACCTGGCGGAGGCTGGAGAGATTCAGTCCATCCCCTGGGCGGGAGGCGGGGCTCTCCGTGGGTTGCTCCCCTCCCGCGGGATGCATCTCCCCCTGGCGGTCGGGTTCAGAAAGGCTGTCAATCGTTGGGCTGGACACCAGGGAAGGCGTAGGCAACGGGGCTCCTAGGACTCTGTAAAGCGCGGACAACGGAGGGTGCGCTGGGGCCGGTTTGAAGGCAAGGCAGGGACCTTAGGACGGCACCCTGGCGTTTCCCCTCCCCATTCCGGCGGCGCTGAGGTGGATCAGGCGTTGAATCACGTCCTCCACCACCCGATCCGGTGTGGAGGCGCCGGAGGTGATGCCAACGCGGATGTCTCCCTCCGGCAAAAAGGGACGTTCGGTGGCGAGGTCGGCTCCGAGGGGTTTGTGCGTGATCTGATTGCCAGGGCCGATGCGCTCCGGGGTGTCGATATGGAAGGAGCGGATGCCACGGCTGACCGCAATCTCCTGGAGATGGGTGGTGTTGGAAGAGTTGTAGCCGCCGATCACAACAATCAGGTCAAGGGGCTCTTCCACAAGGGAGAACATGGCATCTTGGCGTTCCTGGGTGGCATCACAGATGGTATTGAAGGCAACAAAGTGATCAGAAAGATGGCTGGGGCCATGCCGTTGCAGCATCGTGCGCTCAAATAGACGGCCGATTTCCTCGGTTTCCCGTTTCAACATCGTTGTTTGATTGGCGACTCCCACATGCCGCAGGTCGCGATCGGGGTCGAAATCGGGAGAACAAGCCTTTGCAAACCGGGCCATAAAGGCCTGCCGTTGCTCCGGTGAAGGAGCGTTCCCGGAGGCACTGGCCAGGATGTAATCGCAAACGATCTGGGCTTCAGCCAGATCCAAAACAACCAAATAGGTGCCGGCAAAGGAGCTTGTAGCCAAGGTTTCCTCGTGCTTCACCTTGCCATGGATAATGGAAGTAATAGCTTGCTTTTTATGCTTTTCAACCGTCGTCCACACTTTTGAAACCCAGGGGCAGGTGGTGTCAACGATGTGACAACCTCGCTCGTTCAAAAGTTGCATTTCTTGGACTGTGGCGCCAAAGGCCGGAAGGATGACGACGTCACCAGAGGCAACATCAGAAAAGTCCTTGACACCCTCCTCAACCGGGATGAAATAGACATCCATCTCGCGGAGGTGGTGATTGACGGAGGGATTATGGATGATTTCGTTGGTGATCCAGATGCGTTCTTTCGGGTAAAACCGTCTGGTTTCATAGGCCATGGCCACGGCTCTTTCCACCCCCCAACAGAAACCGAAGGCCTCGGCCAGCTTGACCGTGAGTCGACCTTCCTGCAATCCATGGCCATTGTCCCTGATGCGAGCCACCAGGTCGCTTTGGTAGGCGGTTTGCAGGTTGCCCGCCACTTCCTCGCCCAGGCCAAAGCCGCGACGGTTATAGCGCTCCGAATGATGGAGGGCACGCTTGAAGGCGTGGGTATCCATGGAGACTCGCGACAAACCACCACGACTTTATGGGATGCGTCCTGGCGTTGGGATCGTGGCTGACGGCGGCGTCAAGTCGGCTGATGGGGCAGCACGGGGGCCACCCCTTCCCAGAACACCGTGTCGGCGGCAAAGCGGTAGCGGCAGGGCAGCACCTCCACGCCCGCGGCCAAGGCCTCGCGGAACAGGGTGCCGTAGCGCGGGTCGGCGCTATCCCCCGGGGCGAAGCGATGGACATCGGATCGGCTCAGGCAGGGCACCAGCACGGCTCGGGCGTCCGGCAAGACCCCCATCAGCTCCACCAGATGCTTCTGGCCCCGCTCGCTCACCGTGTCAGGGAACAGGCCGACATCCCGAAGGCACCAGGTGGTGTTCTTGACCTCCACGTAGATCGGCCGATGGTCCCCTGCTCCAGGGCCCGGCTGCAGCAACAAATCGATGCGGCTCCTGCGGCCCTTCCCGTAGGGCACCTCGGCCCGGATGGACCCGATGGGGCCCAGCCACGGCTCCAGGAAGCCCTGCTCAATGGTTTCTCGCACGAGACGGTTCGGCAGAGCTGTGTTCACACCCACCCAAACAGGCTGGCCGTCGGTCCCTGGCACCTCGGCCTGTTCCCAGGTCCAATCCAATTTTCGGGTGGGGGCTGGGGCGTGCCGCAAGCGCACCCGGCCCCCTGGGAGCAGGACGCCGGTCATCGGGCCAGTGTTCGGGCAATGGACGGTCACCAGCTCCCCCCCCGGCAGCTCCACCTCGGCAAGAAAACGCTTGTAGCGACGGCGCAGCAGGCCTTCCACGAGCGGTCCCTGCCGCAACACGGGGGATTCGGTGATTTCTGCAGCCGTGGTGGTTCTGGGTGACGGGGGAGGCATCGCGGAGCGGGGAGGGTGGCGCGGGGCGGGCCGCCATACTGCCGTGCGACCCGTGGGGCTTCGTGCCCGGCCGGATGGCTCCATCCCTCAAACGAATCGCCCTGATCGTGGCTGTGGCCACGGCCTTCAGCAAAGTGGCGGGCCTGTTGCGTCAACAGGTGATCGCGGCGGCCTTTGGCGTTGGCGCCGCCTATGACGCCTACAACTACGCCTACGTTCTCCCGGGGTTTCTCCTGGTCTTGCTGGGGGGCATCAACGGGCCCTTCCACAGCGCCATGGTGAGCGTGCTGGCCCGCCGGCCCCGCGACGAGGGCGCCCACGTGCTGGCGGCCATCAACACCCTGGTGGGGGCCGCCTTGATCGTCGTCACCCTGGTGCTCGTGGGAGCAGCGGATCCCTTGATCAACCTGGTGGGGCCAGGCTTGGATGCCCAGCGGCACGACATTGCCGTGCTGCAGATGCGCTGGATGGCCCCCATGGCCCTCTTCGCCGGTCTGATCGGTCTGGGCTTTGGTGCCCTCAATGCCGCCGAGGAGTTTTGGCTTCCCGCGGTCAGCCCCCTGCTTTCCAGCCTGGCGGTGATTGGGGGGATCGGCCTGCTCTGGTGGCACCTGGGCGCCGCGATCACCCTGCCTTCGGAAGCCGTGTTGGGGGGGATCGTGCTGGCGGGCACCACGACCCTCGGGGCGGTGTTGCAGTGGCTGATCCAGTTGCCTGCCTTGGCCCGGCAGGGGTTGCATCAATTCAAGCTGGTGTGGGACTGGCGTCACCCCGGCGTGAGGGAGGTGCTCAAGGTGATGGGGCCGGCGACCCTCTCCTCCGGAATGCTTCAGATCAACGTGTTTGTGGATCTGTTCTTTGCCTCCGGTATCACAGGAGCAGCCGCTGGCCTGGGCTATGCAGGCCTGCTGGTGCAAACCCCCTTGGGGTTGCTGTCTAATGCCCTGCTGGTGCCGCTCCTGCCCGTTTTCTCCCGACTCACAGGGCCGGACGATCGCCCCCAGCTGATCGCTCGCATCCGCCAGGGTCTGATGCTCTCCAATGCCAGCATGTTGCCCTTGGGAGCCCTGATGGTGGGGCTGGCAGGACCGATCGTGGCCCTGGTGTACGAGCGGGGAGCTTTCGATCAGCGCGCCGCTGTCCTGGTGGCCTCGCTGCTTGCCGCCTACGGGGTGGGCATGCCGGCTTACCTGGCGCGTGACGTGCTGGTGAGGGTCTTCTATGCCCTTGGTGATGCGACAACCCCCTTCCGCTGGTCGATGGGGGGGATTGGACTCAATGCCATCTTTGATTGGCTGCTCGTGGGTGGGCCCATTCCCGGGATGGGCCTGGCCCTGCCGAAATTGTCCTTTGGTGCCCCGGGGCTGGTGCTGGCAACGGCACTGGTGAACATCATCACCGCCATCGGCTTGCTGCTTGTGCTGCACCGGCGTCTGGGGGGAATGCCCCTGCGGCGGTGGAGCAACGACAGCCTGAAGCTGCTGGTGGCCTCCCTGGTGGCCGGGTTGATGGCCTGGGTGCTCGCCTCCCGGGTGCAGTGGCCAGACAACCTGATGGGCCTGCTACTGCAGAACGGGATCAGCGCTGCCCTGGCCGTGGGTCTGTACGGCGTTCTGGGCTCTTGGGCAGGGGTGGAGGAAGTCAGGGAGGTGATGCGCGGGCTTCGGCTCCGCCGGGGCTAGGGCGTTCGCACGTCCCGCTCTTCCCTGACCTGCAAGGGGATTTCCAGGCGAGAGCGACCGATCATCTGGGGGCCATCAATCGAAAGGATGCGTGCCTCGATTCCGAAATCCTTGAAGGCGGATTCCAGCTCGTTGATCAGGGCTTTCTCCACCTGCGCCTCCGCATCCACCACCTTGCCGATCAACCGGCTGCCCAGGCGTCCGATGCGCTTGCGCACCACATCCTTGGCGTTGGTGACCTCGATGATCAGCACGACGGATCCCCAGGTGGGGTAACCCTATCGGTCGATGGGGGTTGCGGGCTGGTGGGACCTGGTAGAGGAGGGCGTCAGCAGTAGGGCTCCAGAAGTTCCTCCAGGTCGCGCAGCTGGCTCGTGGGAATCAATCGAGCCAAGGGGAGACGGGTGGCGCCGCCACCAATCGGCACCTGCACGGCTTCCAGGGCCTGGCGGGCGCAGACGGCGGCCCCTTGATCCAAACGCCCGGCGCACTCCTGGGCCAGGGTGGCCGCCAGGCCGGCGTCACCCAGGTATAGATGCCAGTTGGCCACCTCCACATAGAGCCTGTCGGCCAATGACGCGGTGAGGTCTTCCAGGTCCCTTGCGGCAAGAGTCATGGTGTGGATGGCGGGTCGGACTTGGGCCGAAGGCTCACTACCACGCTGCCATGGAGGAGCAAGACTCCGGCCCAGCCCAGGGTGAACCAGTTCAGGTGCGCCCACGGGTGCCGCAGGCCCTCCACAAACCACAGGCCACTGTTGATGGAGGCGAAGAGGGCGGCATGCAGCGTCAGATTGACCACCCGGGCAAAGTGGCGGTAGGTGGGGTCGTTGGGATCAGCGGGGCCGTACCAGCGAATGGGCATGGAGAAGTTGCGGGGGGGTGGTTGACGGATGGGCACCCTCTCTGGTGAGAATGAGGGGGTTGGCGCTTGTAGCTCAGCGGATTAGAGCATCTGACTACGGATCAGAGGGTCGGGAGTTCGAATCTCTCCAGGCGCGTCAGAGGAGCCGCTCACCAGGGCGGCTTTTTTTTCGATCACCCAGAATACGGACGAAGGGCCGGGCCCTTGCCTACGATTGAGTCACGCGCCCAGCCTTCATGCCTTCGCCGATTGATGCGCCCCTGGCCACCGAGGATCCCGCCATCGCCGCGCTCATCGGCCGAGAGTTGAGGCGCCAGCAAACCCATCTGGAGCTCATCGCCAGCGAGAACTTCGCCTCTCGTGCCGTGATGGAAGCCCAGGGATCGGTGCTCACCAACAAATACGCCGAAGGCCTCCCCCACCGGCGCTACTACGGGGGGTGTGAGTTTGTCGACAGCATCGAGGAGCTGGCGATCGAGCGGGCCAAGGAGCTTTACCAGGCTGCCTGGGCCAATGTGCAACCCCACAGCGGCGCCCAGGCCAACTTTGCCGTTTTCCTGGCCCTGCTTCAGCCCGGCGACACGATCCTTGGCATGGATCTTTCCCATGGGGGGCACCTCACCCATGGCTCCCCGGTGAACGTTTCGGGGAAGTGGTTCAAGGCGGTGCACTACGGGGTGGATCCCGTCAGTCACCGGCTGGACCTTGACCAGGTGCGCCAGTTGGCCCTGGCCCATCGGCCGAAGCTGATCATCTGCGGCTACTCCGCCTATCCCCGCCGCATCGACTTCGAGGGGTTTCGCGCGATCGCCGACGAAGTCGGCGCCTACCTCCTGGCCGACATGGCCCACATCGCCGGATTGGTGGCCGCAGGAGAGCATCCCAACCCCGTTCCCCACTGCCATGTGGTCACCACCACCACCCACAAGACCCTGCGGGGCCCCCGGGGGGGGCTCATCCTCTGCAACGACGCGGAGTTTGGGAAGCAATTCGACAAAGCCGTCTTCCCGGGGGTGCAGGGTGGTCCCCTGGAGCATGTGGTGGCTGCCAAGGCCGTGGCCTTCGGAGAGGCGCTGCAGCCCAGCTTCAAAACCTATTGCCGTCAGGTTGTGCTCAATGCCAAAGCCTTGGCGGAGCGCCTGCAGGAGCGGGGCATTGCCGTGGTGAGTGGTGGAACCGACAACCACATCGTGTTGTTGGATCTGCGCTCCATTGGTCTCACCGGGAAGGTGGCTGACGCCCTGCTCAGCGAGGTCAACATCACCGCCAACAAAAACACCGTGCCCTTTGATCCGGAGTCGCCATTCGTCACCAGTGGTCTCCGCCTGGGCACCGCCGCCCTCACCACCCGGGGGTTCGATGAAGCCGCTTTCCTGGATGTGGCCGAAGTGATTGCCAATCGGCTCCTCCACTCCGAGGACAGCACCGTGGAACTGCAGTGCCGTGAGCGGGTTCAAGCCCTCTGCGAACGTTTCCCCCTCTATGGCGGCCAGCGTGAGCTTCAGCCGGTTTAGGCCGATCCTTCCCTCCTGGCGGAGGAGCCCGCCGCTCCTCCAACGCCGCCTCACCGTGCAGCTGCCGTGACCCTCGCCTCCACTCCGAACGCGGCGGCTCTCCTCACCTTTACGGTCGCCACCCTGGGAACAGCCTTGGTCGTTCCGGTCATCCGTTCCCTTGGCCTGCAGTGGGGGCTGGTGGATCCGCCGGATCCCCGCAAGCAACACACCCTTCCCATGGTGCGGTTGGGGGGGGTGGGGATCGTGGTGGGATTCAGCCTGGGATTGATGGTCACCTGGGTCTGTGGCGGATTCGCCGAATTGCCTCCCGACAAGGATCAACTCATCTGGACCACCTTGGCCGGAGCCCTCTGTTACTTCGTGATTGGCCTGGGGGATGATCTCTTTGCCCAACCCCCCTTGCCCCGCCTGGTGGGACAGGTGGCGGTGGCCATGGCTGTCTGGAGCCAGGGCGTGCGCATCAGCGATATCGATCTCCCCTTCCACCTGCCCTGGGTTGAGGGTGGACTGGACCATCTGTTGCGGCTGCCGCCTGCGGTGAGCTTGGTGGCCACGGTGATCTGGCTGGCCGGGATCACCAACGCCATCAACTGGCTGGACGGTCTGGATGGTCTGGCGGCGGGTGTGAGCGGCATCGCCGCAGTGGCCCTTCTTTCCGTGAGCTTCAGCCTGCAGCAACCCGCCGCCGGGCTGTTGGCGGCCGCCCTGGCTGGAGCCTGCCTGGGCTTCCTGCGCCACAACTTCAATCCAGCCCGCATTTTCATGGGCGATGGGGGCTCCTATTTCCTCGGTTTCGCCCTTGCCTCCATCAGCATCGTGGGCCCGGCCAAGGGGCTCACGAGCGTGAGCCTGCTGCTTCCGCTCCTGATCCTGTCCCTCCCCCTGGCCGACATGTCGGCCGTGATCATGGGTCGTCTTCGGGAAGGGCGCTCACCGTTTTACCCGGATCGTCGCCATCTGCACCACCGGCTCCTGCGTTCAGGCCTGAGCCATCGCCGCACCGTGCTGATGATCTATGCCTTCACGCAGTGGTTGGCTGCCCTGGCCCTGGTGGTGGCCGATGCCGAGATGCGGTTCCTCTGGCTTGGGTTGGCGACGGCCGTGCTCGTGGCGGCGGTGGTGCTCACCCGCCGAAGTCTGCAACAGGAACGTGGCCAGACTGCCCCGGGGTCAGGGGGGGGGCCGTGAGCGCGGAGATTCTCTGCGTGGGAACGGAGTTGCTGTTGGGGGACATCCTCAACAGCAATGCCCGCTGGTTGGCCCAGGAGCTCGCCGCCCTCGGGGTGCCCCATCATCGCCAGGAGGTGGTGGGCGATAACCGGGAACGGCTCATGGCGGCCGTGCGGGAGGCGGCCCAACGGTGCCGGGTGTTGATCACCACGGGAGGGCTGGGCCCCACCGCCGACGACCTGACCACGGAGGCCATCGCGGCGGCGTTCAACGTTCCCCTGGTGGAGCATGCCGAGGTGTGGGCCGACATCCAGGCCAAGCTGGGGGCCCGAGGCAGACCCGTGGCAGCGAGCAACCGGCGTCAGGCCCTCTTGCCAGAGGGGGCAGCCGTTCTTCCCAATCCCACGGGTACGGCGCCCGGCATGATCTGGAGCCCCCGGCCGGGGTTCACGATCCTCACCTTCCCCGGGGTCCCCTCGGAACTGCGGGCCATGTGGCAGGCCACGGCCATTCCCTGGTTGCGCCAGGCCAAGCTCGCGGAAGGCGTGTTTCTCAGCCGTCGCCTGCATGTCTGGGGCATTGGTGAATCGCTCCTGGCGGAGCAGGTGGCCGACCTGTTGGCCCAGGCCAATCCCACGGTGGCGCCCTATGCCGGGGGCGGGCAGGTGACCCTGCGCGTCACGGCGCGGGGGGCCGATGCCTTGGAAGCCAGGACCCTCCTGGAGCCTGTGGAGCGGGAGATCCGGAGGCGGATCGGCCTGGCCTGTTTCGGGGCGGATGGCGAGAGCCTGGCGTCGGTCATTTTGGAAGAACTGACGCGGCGCGGGCAGACCCTGGCGGTGGCGGAATCCTGCACCGGCGGAGGGCTGGGAGCGGCTCTGGCCGCCGTGCCTGGCGCCTCCCAGTGTTGGCTGGGGGGGGTGATGGCCTACGCCAACACGGCCAAGAAAGTGCTTCTTGGCGTGCCTGCTGACCTGCTGGATCGTTGGGGAGCCGTCAGTGATCCCGTGGCCCTGGCCATGGCCCAGGGGGTGCGACAACGCTTCGATAGCGACTGGGCCGTGGCCACCACCGGCATTGCGGGCCCTGGCGGAGGGTCGGTCGAGAAGCCTGTTGGCCTGGTGCATGTGGCCGTGGTGGGGCCGGAACCGTTCGCGGGCTGGAGCGAAGGCGTTCGCTTTGGCGCCAGCCGGGGCCGAGAGGCCATCCAAGCCAACAGCGTGGGAGAAGCCCTGAACCGCCTGCGCCTGAGTTTGCTCCAAGGGCACGGTTGATCCATCGCCCAGCGCTGACGTCAGGGTTGAAGGCTTGCCCATCACATCCGCTGTCAAGCGGAGAGGTGGGTTGATTGGGATGCCTTCAGCCGCCTTGGCTGATCCATCACGAATGCTGTGGAGTGGAGTTTTCCACTGATTGAGCAAGTTATCCACAGAAATACATGGGGTTTTCCACAGATCTGCGCGGCCCGGGGGCAGATCCAAGGAGGCAAGTGCCCCTTCCGGAGCATCGGCGCTGTGGGATGCGGCTTTCCCCTTGACGCCCGGGGAAGGGACGACGACCGAGGGGACGCATTCGCAGCCTCGGGCCATGGGGCAGGCTCCGACACTCAATTCTATTGACAAGACAGATAAGACCTGAGTTGCGACTCATGCTTTGACGTCTGGCTGGTCGCTGTGGCGTGATGGTGGGGTCTTCGTGGGGCCCCGTATGCCGTCCATTCCCAGCCATGCACCCCGCAGCGTGAGCATCGAAAACCAGATGCCCGAAGACCTCTTTGATGCCATGCGCGAGTTCATTCGTCTTCACCCGCAGTGGGATCAATATCGATTGATGCAGGCGGCCTTGGCGGGGTTTCTGTTTCAACACGGAGCTAAGGACCGGGCCGTTGCGCGCCACTACCTCAATGGCTTGTTTCACAAGGAGGCGCAAGAGTTGCCCCCCGCCCGCTTCTGATTCCCCGGTGGATCGGCGGAGCGCCAACACCCATGGACCTCTGGCTGCCAGCCAACCAAGTGAATCCAGCCAGGAGTGGCTGCGGCGAGCTCTGCAATCACGGCGGGGGACGTCCCACTAGGGTGTGGAGGCCCCCCTTCGGGATCCCCCGTGAGCGCCGGCACTCTCTACGACAAGGTTTGGGAACTGCACCGTGTGGCTGATCTGCCCGGCGGTGGCACCCAGCTCTTCATCGGCCTGCATTTGATCCATGAGGTCACCAGTCCCCAGGCCTTTGCCGCCCTGAACGACCTGGGATTGGGGGTGCGGCATCCCGAGCTCACCGTGGCCACGGTGGACCACATCGTGCCCACCACCTCCCAGGCCCGGCCCTTTGCCGATCCCCTGGCGGAAGAGATGCTCGCCACCCTGGAGGCCAACTGCGCCGCCCATGGCATCCCACTCCACGGCCTTGGCAGTGGCCGTCAAGGGATCGTGCACGTGATCGCCCCTGAGCTGGGGTTGACCCAGCCCGGCATGACCGTTGCCTGCGGCGATTCCCACACCTCCACCCACGGGGCTTTCGGTGCCATCGCCTTCGGGATTGGCACCAGCCAGGTGCGGGATGTGCTCGCCAGCCAGAGCCTGGCCCTGTCGAAGCTGAAAGTGCGTCGCCTCTGGGTGGATGGAAGGTTGCAACACGGTGTGTATGCCAAGGATCTGATCCTGCATGTGATCCGCACCCTCGGGGTGAAGGGGGGTGTGGGCTACGCCTATGAGTTCGCTGGTCCGGCCATTGCGGGCCTCTCCATGGAGGAACGGATGACCCTGTGCAACATGGCCATCGAGGGTGGCGCCCGGGTGGGCTACTGCAATCCCGATGAGGTCACGTTTGCAGACCTGCGGGGTCGCCCCCATGCTCCCAAGGATGAAGCCTGGGACCGGGCCGTTGCCTGGTGGCGCTCCCTGGCCAGCGGCCCCGATGCCGATTTCGATGATGAGGTGCGCTTCGATGC
>JBKDSY010000077.1:0-4917 GCA_046340755.1 Cyanobacteriota bacterium | reverse complement strand
AAAGAAGATGGGATTGTCGGGCCAGATACCTGGGATAAGCTCTTCCAAGCCACGCCCTAGAACACACAAGAATAGGCCTGCTTTGTTAGGGAATTGCATGTCCACCACTAGGAAGCTCCCCCTAGTGGTGGGCTGCATATTTATCCTCCTCGCCAGCTCCGTTCGTGTGCAGGCTGAACCTTACCGCTTCCAGACTTCTTCGCGCAATATTTTTTGCCAGATTGATCCTAGAGGTCTTTCCTGTGACTTAATCATCACTCCGGGTTCAAGAGGTGGCATTCAATGTCAACCAACAGATTGCAATGAACTACGGTTTTTCTTACCTCAGATAGGCAAGGCTTTTGCTTTACAGCGCACGGACAGCATGGCCTTTTTTACCAAAAACACCATCCTTCCAAGAACAAGACTCATATCAGGAGCCATCAGATGCACCTTCCTTAAAGAGAGCCTATTATGCACGAATCTTTCCGGCGGAAGTTTATCCCTGAAGCAATCTGGGTATGAGCTTAACATCAAATCCCATCCCTAATCCCCATCAGCAATGTCTACCAGCCACACGCTCATCAAGGCTACCAGCTCGATAACATTGGCTTGTTCTCTCATTTTCAGTCTTCTTTTCACTCAGCCACAACCTGCCGATGCCCAGGGTGGCAATACACGTGAAGAAACGCCATCTGAAGCACCCACCAAGAGGCTGGAAGAACTGTTGAGAAGCAAAGGATTTATCGTTCTTATCCGGGATTCGTCAGACCCAAATTACGCCCCACTCCTCAATGTTAACGCCACCTACATTGATTCAAATTCAAATGGCCTAATCGACAGTGGAGATCGGGGATTTTTCAACCCTGCATCCACGATTAAAGTGATGATCGCGGGCCAGATATTGGAAGCGCTTCACAAAAACAACTGGCAACGTAATGCCACTTATAAAGCCAGCACAAGTGATAAGACATACAATTTTGCCAAAGACATTGAAGCCATGCTTGTTATATCTGACAATGCCGCAACCAACAGGCTAATGACATTTCTTGGTTTCAAAAACATTGGTGCACGAGCAAAGCAACTCGGCCTATCTAATTTCGAATTGAACCGCTTGATGATGAGCACTGGTCCTGCTGTTGCGTCCCCTTCCTATATCGTTGTCAATTCTGGGATCACCTATTCCGTTCCGGCAAAGAACGCCCCAGAAAGCAGCACATTCATTCGTTGTCGTGAAACCTCAACCGTGAAAGGGAATTGTGCCACTGCAGATGATCTTGTCATGAGTTTAAGGCTCTTGCTTGACGAAGCAGACAATGGGGGTTTGGACATTGCGGCTGAAGATCGTCAATGGGTTGCGGGTGTGATGAGTTCCACACCCAAGCAGAGAGGTTTTGACGAACCAGATGAGTACTGCCGCTTTCTTCAGCCACTCACCAGGGATTCCACAGTTGGAATCACCAAGTTAATCAGCAAGTGCGGCGTTGCTCCATTTAGCCCAACATATCTTGACCTGAGCCGAGTTACGACAAAAAACAAAAAGAGCTATGATATACTTGTGGCAAAAAAGTATAATACATCTGTTAGCGAAGAAGTTGTTGTCAGGGATTTTTCCAATGTGATACGGGAGGTTCTTTCCCACCTTAAGTAAATACTTCAACAACGAACAAGAACGAGTTCGACAAATGATGGTGCCCCCAGCGGCCTAGGCCGAGTCACTGGCATGGGCGCACCACTCCCGCACGGAGATCGGATCGAGGTAAAGGTGCAGGTCGCGGCCCGCCAACGACTCCCTGGGTTGGCGAACGGTGTCCAGCCGGCCACTGCCGGTGACGAGTAGCGCACGGGCCTTCCCTGTCCTGCCTCCGCAGCCTTCCCTGCCCCGCCGGGGGGAGGCAGGGAGCCCAACCAGCCCCTGCGATGAGCCCCTCTGCCAGCTCTTGTGCCTCAAGCGTCGTCGCAGTGCACCCCCGTCAAAGCGCCAGAGGCTCCCATGCCACCAGCCAGTCACTGCCTCCTGGCCCTGGGGTGTGCCCAGGGGCAGGAGGCAAACCACACCAAAGCGCAGGAAGGATGGCCACTGCCGAGCATCGTGTCCCGATTCAGGGCGAGTGAAGCAACCCGTTGATGCATGATTCAGAGGAGCTGTCTTGGGGGAGTCGCCCCTCGGGACCCAAGGAATCAGGCCCTGGAGTCCGATGAATAAGGTCACAATGTTCAGCAAGATTTCACTTGACAATCGAAGGGCATTTCCCGCGGTCACAGCTGCGTCAGCGGGTTCTGCTCCATGGGCAATTAGAGCGCCACGCAGAACCTTTGGGGGGGATTTATCGTGACTTAATGCCCCACGAGCCTCTGTCATCGTGGTACGTTCAAGAGGAAAGAAAAGCCCCAACCATGCCTGAACAATGGCGGCCCACAAGACTATCCAGGGATCCCGATCTTCAGGCGGATTTTGCAGCACTTCTGGGCGTTGTCGGTCTGGATCCTCTCGACACAGGCGGCCTGATCACCTTCACCGGCAAGGATCCCATCCTGCCCAGCAATCACCGGCTTGGAGCCATCATGGCCATGGGCATGATGGCTCCGGCCGTGGCCACGCAAATGTTCTACCGGATGCGCGGTGGGGAATCGCAGGATCTTTCGGTGGATCTTCGCCGTGCGGTGGTGCATATCAATCCATTGGCGCACTTCAAGCCAACCGTTGGTGGCTATCCCTATCAGCCCTATTTCATTGATCCGAAGCTCAACCCCTTGGGATTCAACATGTTTCCCACCAAGGATGGACGTTGGTATCTGCCCACCGCCGCCTATCCCCTGGCCGTCCCGCCCTGGATGGAACTGCTCAAGGCGGATCTGAATCAAGACGCGATGGCGGCCGCCATTGCGCAATGGAACGCCCTGGATCTGGAAAACGCCGCCGCCGAGCGTGGAATGGTCGGCGCGATGGTGCGCACGCCGGAAGAGTGGTATCAGCACCCCCAGGGAAACCTCCTGGCCCAGACGCCATTGATCGAAATCATCAAACTGGGGGACAGCGCCCCGGAACTGCCGCCCTTGGTGGACCCCTCCCGTCCGCTATCGGGCGTCAAGGTGGCGGCCTTCACCCATGTGATTGCCGGGCCCAACACGGCGCGCACCCTGGCGGAGCAGGGAGCGGAGGTGTTGCACATGGCTCGGCCGGCCTATGAATACGACGCGCTGCTGGAAGATCTCCACCTCGGGTTCCGCTCCACCTGGATGGACCTCCACCAGCCCGCCTACCAAGCCCAGGCCCTCAACGTGCTCAAGGGGGCGGATGTGGTGGTGGAGAACTACCGCGATCGAAAGATCGCCAACCTCGGTCTCTCCGCCGAGCAGGTGGCGGCCGTTCGCCCAGGGATCATCTACACGTCGCTGCGGGCTTTTGGTTGGGAAGGCCCCTGGCAGGAGCGGGGCGGTTTCGACATGGATGCCAACTGCGCGTCGGGCTACGCGGTGCTGGAGGGGTCCGTGGAGCAGCCCAAGCTTCCGCCCACCGTGATTCTCAACGATTACCTGGCGGGCTACCTCACCGCCATGGGGGTGATTGCGGCGTTGATCCTGCGGGCCAAGCAGGGGGGGAGTTATCACGTGCGCTGTTCCCTGACCCGGTTCTCCATGTGGTACTCCCAGCTGGGGGTGTTCGATCCAGCCGAGGTCAGCGAGCGGATCCGCCATCCCGATCACCAACCGATCCTGGGCGGCGGCATCACGCTTACGGGGGCCTATGGCCCACAGCTCCATCTCGAGCCCGGGATCACGTTCTCCAAAACGCCTGGCCACTGGAGCGTGCCGGGCCATCCCGTCGTGGCGCCCCGGGGATCCAGCGAACCGATCTGGCTGGGCTACTGAACCAGGGCAGCGGTTGGAGCTGGTGGATGGGGGCCGGGCGGATCAGGCTGGACGATCGGTTCGCGGTCGAGCGGGGGCTGCGCCGGAGTCGCGGCTGGGCGGAGGCGTGACCCTGAGCCGACTCCACCAGCCCAGCAGAAACACCACGGCCATCGCCAGGTAGCCCAGGGCCCAGGGGGCGCCGGCTCCCCAGCCCAGGTGAAACACCGTGTCGGCAGGCGTGAAGCGCCAGGCGTGGAGCAGGCCCACCCAGGAGCTGGCGGCGGCGATCAGGGCGCAGAGGGCGGCGGCGCGGAAGCGCTGATCGATGACATACACGAGCATGGCCGCCAGGAGCATGGCGGCCACGATCTGGCCCTGCTCCAGGGCGAAGGCTCCAGCGGCCCAAACATCCGCTTGCTTCAAGCGCTCGATCAGGATCGGAGCGAACGGAGCGGCGGGGGTGCCCGCCCCGCCGGCGCGCAGGCCAGCCTTGAGCAGCAGGGCGCCCCAGCCCGCCAGTCCAGGCATCAGCCCCAGGGCCACGGCCGGCGCGTGGCGGCTGGGGGTGACCTGAAAGGCCTGGGCGGCGATCACCAGGGCGATGTAGAGCACGATGGCCATGCCCGCCTCGACCGGCACAACCTGGCCCACCAGGCCAAAGACGCCGAGCAGGCAACCCAGGCCCATCACCAGGCCATTGAGCCAGGAGTAGCCGAGGCGGGCGCCCATGGCTTTCCAGCCGGGGTGGCCGATGTAGATGGTGGTGGGAAAGCAGGAGCCGAGCAGGGCCGCCACGGTGGTGCCCACGCCATTGATCAACAACGACGACCGCTCCGGGTAGGCATCGCCGGCGGCGTCCGCGCTCTCCAGGTTTTGCAGGGAGCCGAGCACGTTGAAGAGCCCCATGGGGATGGTGACCCCCAACCAGGGCACCAGCTGGGCGCGGCCTTCCCAGAGGGCCGCGAGTTGGGGCATCGGCAGGTGCAGGCCCACGGAGGCCAGGTTGGCCTGCCAGGTGGCGCCATCCACCTGGAGCAGGCCCGTGGTCCAGGCCAAGGCGATGCCCACGAGCACCGCCAGGAG
>JBKDSY010000076.1:0-2678 GCA_046340755.1 Cyanobacteriota bacterium | reverse complement strand
CCTCAATGGGCTGCGGAAGGCCGGGTGGCCGGCGATTGGTTTGGCCTTCGTTTGGGCCAAAAGCAAGGTGTTTGCGGCGACCACCCCCGCATCCCCTTCCCTCCCCACAAGCCAGGTCGAACTGAAGGAGCTGGTGTCCCGCTGGCTTTTGCGCCATGGGCAAGGAGGCGCCATGGCGCTTGGGCTGGCGGTGTTGTTCTGGGTGCTTCTGACCCAGCTTCAGAACATTGAGGCTGGCTTCCGGATGGTTGGTCAGTTGCTGAGTAAGGGACGCAAGACCGTGGCGCCAGACCCATCCGTAGCTGATCCCAGCCGGCCAATCCACATCACGATCCAATCACCACCTCCTCCCCCTGATTCCCGATCCACCCCTTCTGTGGCGGGTGCGCTCACGAACCTGCCCCCCGCCCGTTCGGGTTTCGTCGCCCGGGCCGCTGAACTCCAGCAGTTGGCGACCGACTTAGCCCCAGAAGCCGCCCAGGTGGTGATCCACGGCCTGCCCGGCGTGGGCAAGACCACCCTGGCGCGGCACTACGCCCACGGCGCCAACGCCACCTACCCCGGCGGGGTGTGGTGGCTGGATGCCAGCCAGGGCTTTGAGCCCATGGTCTTGGATGCCGTCACCGAACTGGAGGCCCGCATCCCTGGGCTGGGCAAAGTGGAGGGGCTCACTCTTGAGCCGCGGCTGCGGCGCTGCTTCCAGGCCTGGCCGGGGGAGAAGAGCGAAGCGGTGTTGCTGGTGGTGGACAACCTGCCGGCCCCACCAGAGGGCCTGGAGATGATGCGGCGGCTGACGACGGGGTTGCCGCCACGGTTCCGCCGCTTGCTCACCCAGCGGCCCAAGCCGCCATCAAACGCCGAGGGCCTGAAGCTGCCGGTGGTGGCCAGCGAGGACGCGCTGGAGGTGTTCAAAACTCGCTCAGGAGTGAGTGGCCGCTTGCGGATTGAACGTGAGCAGGAGGAGGCCCGAGAGCTGGTGGAAGACGTGGGCCGGCTACCCCTCGCGCTGGTGCTCCTCGGTGGCCGACTGGACCGTGTGCCAAGTCTCACGTTGGGGGTCCTGCGGAAGGATCTGGCCCGATCCACCCTGGAGGCCAAGGCTTTTGCCAAGGACAACGCCGACTTCCAGGGGGAGCAGGGATTGGTGGCCATCTTGCTCACCAGTTGGGCCGTCCTGGGATCCGAGGCGATGGAGCTTGCCCGCCTGCTCAGCCTCACCCTGCCGGCTCCGATTCCCTGGGAGCTGATCGAGTGCTGCGTCCCATCCGGCCCGCCCTCCTCCCCCCAAACCATCGACCGCCACTGGGAGGATGCCCTGGCGGAGCTGGTGGGCGCCAACCTCCTCGACGCCCTGGATGGGGATCGCCCCCTCTATGCCCTCCATCCCCTGGTGCGGCAATTCTTTTCCCTCCAGCGCCGGAGGTGGGAGCCGGAGCCCCACTGGCGGCGGGATCTCCTCACAGGGGCCCGAGCCCTTGCCAAAGGCTGTGAGGGGGTGGACCTGCCCCGCTCCGTGGACTACTGGCGCCAGGCCACTCACGCGGATCCAACAGACTGGGCAGCGGCTTACGGCCTCGGCTACGGGCTGATTCCACTTGGCGATTCTGAAGGCGCCCGGCAGGCCTTTGAGCAATCGCGATCCAACGCGGAAGCGGCAGACGAGCCACGGGGTGTGTCGTGTGCCTGGGCCGGGATCGGTGATGTGCGGAGGGCACAGGGCAATGGCCCTGGAGCGCTGGCGGCCTACCAGGCGGGGCTCACGATCGCCGAAGACCTCGCGAAGCGCGATCCGGCGAACACGGAGTGGCATCGCGATCTCTCGGTCAGCCATTACCGGATTGGCGATGTGTTGGTGTCGCAGGGGAATGGCCCTGGAGCGCTGGCGGCCTACCATGCGGGGCTCACGATCGCCGAAGACCTCGCG
The DNA here is from genome assembly GCA_046340755.1 of Cyanobacteriota bacterium. GTDB lineage: Bacteria > Cyanobacteriota > Cyanobacteriia > PCC-6307 > Cyanobiaceae > Cyanobium. Next base: position 754 of record JBKDSY010000076.1, on the reverse strand, counting down.
AAGCGCGATCCGGCGAACACGCAGTGGCAGCGCGATCTCTCGGTCAGCAACACCAAGATTGGCGATGTGTTGGTGTCGCAGGGCAATGGCCCTGGAGCGCTGGCTGCCTACCAGGCGTCTCTGACGATCCTAGAAGACCTGGCGAAGCGCGATCCGGCCAACACACAGTGGCAGGTGGATGTGGCGATCTCCTGCTCTAGGTTGGGCACCATTGAGAGCCTTCTTTCTGTTGACGAAAGGTACAGCCATCTCCAGCGCGGGCGTGACATTCTTCTCGCGCTGAAAGAATCTGGAAGACTGCACGCGAATCAAGACTACATCGGTTGGTTTGAGGAGCAACTTCAGCAGCTGGGTTGTGCCCAGTAAACCCTGAGCCGCGAACATGCCTGAGCTGAGTACGACGGTTTATCCTATTGCATTTGGATTGGCACTCTCACCCAGAAAGACACTCCATTGCCGCCCCCTTCTCCACCAGACCTTGAGAATGCAATTGGCACAGGGGCACTGGCGGAGAGCCACAAGCCACCCGCACATCCACCCACACCCCCACCGGCACCCCCAACACATCCGCAATCTCCTGATCCTCCAACCCCCGCGCCACCAGCCGCCGCGCCTTGATCCACAACTCCCGGTAGCGATGGCAGATGCGCAGGGCAAAGCCCGTATCCCGCAGGTGATGGAGGAGTTCGCCTTTCACCTTGGGAACCACGTAGCTGGAGGGCCGATGGCCGAGGGAGGGATCAAACCCCAGGGC
>JBKDSY010000075.1:0-11061 GCA_046340755.1 Cyanobacteriota bacterium | reverse complement strand
ATGTGGCCCGGATACCACTGGATCAGCGGCTGGGCGGGCGACCCCGCGGACGCGGCGGGGGGAGACGCCATCAGGGCACCACCATCACCGGACAGGGGGCCAGCTGGATCACCCGGGCGGCGGTGCTGTGTTGGTCCTCCTCCAGGCTGATGCCCCGGGAGCCCATCACGATCAGATCGGCGTTCACCTCATCGGCCACGTCGCCGATCACGAAGGCCGGCTTGCCCGAGCGCTCGAACACGTCACAGGCCAGGCCGGCCTCTTCAAACCGGGCCCGGGCCTGCTCCAGCAATTGGGTCACGGCCGCTGGATCGTGCATGGTGCCCTCCTCCTCCTCCACAACGGCGAGGAGCACCACCCGGCTGCCATGGCGCTGGGCCAGGTCGATGGCCACCGCGGCGGTTTCCATGGTCTGGCGGCTGTTGTCGATGGGGAACAGAACGGTGTCAAACATGGTCAACGGCCTACCCCTTCCTGTCTAGCGCTGCCGCGGGCCATCGCCCGGGCGGAGAGCCGAAATGGCCCGATGGCGGCCAAAAGCTGGGAGGAAAGGAGGTTGAGGGGTTAATCTCCCCCCGCCTTCCCCCTCGCCCGCCACCATGCCCAAGCGCTCCCTCGCCTCGCTCGGCGCCGAAGACCTCCGCGGCAAGCGCGTGTTGGTGCGGGTCGACTTCAACGTCCCCCAGGATGACGCCGGCGCCATCACGGATGACACCCGCATCCGGGCCGCCCTGCCCACCATCGCCTTCCTGCGGGACCTGGGGGCCAAGGTGATCCTGGCGGCCCACTTCGGCCGGCCCAAGGGGCAGGTGAACGAGGGGATGCGCCTCACCCAGGTGGCCGCCCGCCTGAGCGACCTGTTGGGCGTGCCGGTGGACAAGACCGACAGCTGCGTGGGTCCCGGCGCGGAGGCCAAGGTGGCGGCCCTGGAGGAGGGCGGCGTGGTGTTGCTCGAAAACGTGCGCTTCTTCGCCGAGGAAGAGAAGAACGATCCCGCCTTCGCCGAACAGCTGGCTTCCCTCGCCGAGGTGTATGTCAATGACGCCTTCGGCGCCGCCCACCGGGCCCATGCCTCCACGGAAGGGGTGACCAAGTTCCTCAGCCCCAACGTGGCGGGCCACCTGATGGAGAAGGAGCTGGCCTACCTCCAGGGCGCCATCGACGATCCCAAGCGTCCCCTGGCCGCCATCGTGGGGGGGTCGAAGGTGAGCAGCAAGATCGGCGTGCTTGAAGCCTTGATCGAAAAGTGCGACAAGATCCTTATCGGCGGCGGCATGATCTTCACCTTCTACAAGGCCCGGGGTCTGTCGGTGGGCAAGAGCCTGGTGGAAGAAGAAAAGCTGGACTTGGCCAAGGAGTTGGAAGCCAAGGCGGCCGCCAAGGGCGTGCAATTCCTTCTGCCCACCGATGTGGTGCTGGCGGACGACTTCAAGCCCGAGGCCAACAGCCAGATCGCCAAGATCGAGGCCATTCCCGATGGCTGGATGGGCCTTGACATCGGCCCGGATTCCGTGAAGCTCTTCCAGGAGGCTTTGGCCGACTGCAAGACCGTGATCTGGAACGGCCCGATGGGCGTGTTGGAGTTCGACAAGTTTGCCGCTGGCACCAACGCCATCGCCCACACCCTCGCCGAGCTGAGCGCCAAGGGCACCATCACCATCATTGGCGGTGGCGATTCCGTGGCCGCCGTGGAAAAGGTGGGCGTGGCCGAGAAGATGAGCCACATCTCCACCGGCGGCGGCGCCAGCCTGGAGCTGCTGGAAGGCAAGGTGCTCCCCGGGGTGGCCGCCCTCGACGAGGCCTGAACCCGGGATCCATGGCCCCAGCCAGCCCCCATCCCCCGTTGCCACGGGGGGCATTTCGGTCCACGAAAGCCGTGATGGGGGGGCTGGCGGCCCTGGTCGTCCTTCCCCTGGGTCCGGGGCCTTCCGTCGCGGCGGAACCCCGGCTCCCCTTGGCCTCGCCGGAGCGGTTGCCACCGGCCCTGGCCTGGCCCCCCTTCAGCAAGCGCCCCCCCTCCGCGGCCCAGAGCCTGGAGTCGCTGGAGCGGCGTCTATACCGCAACCGCGACCACCTGGAGCGCACCTCCCGCCGCCTCTCCATGGCCGAGGCCCTGGCCACGGGCCTGGCCCGCAATCCCATCCTGGCCAAGGCCCATGCCGGAATCTCGGCCACCCGGTGGTCGGGGGTGGCGATCCGCCGGGAGTGGGCCCCCAGCCTGAAGATGGACAACAACGACCCCGGCCTGGTGGGCGTGCAACAGCAGCAGGACGACACCTTTTCCATCTCCTCCCCCGAGCTGACCCTGGAGTGGACCTTCTTTGATCCCAGCCGCCTGCCCCGGGGCAAGGCCAATGCCGCCAGCCTGGCGGCGGATCGCTTCCTCTTCGACGTGGAGGCCCGCTCCCTCCTCCTCACCCTCCAAAGCCGCTACCTCGAACTCCAGTCCCTGTTGGCGCTGGAGGTGGAGTATCGGGAGCTGAGCACCGTGGTGGAGGGCTGGCTGCGGCTGGCCCGCTCCCGCGGTCGGGGGGGGCCCGCCATGCCCGATGAGGACCAGCTGATCACCCAACAGCTGGCCCTGTTGATCCTGCGGGTCGACACCCACGAGCAGGTGATCGCCGCCGCCTCCAGGCTGGCCCAGGCCCTCAGCCTGCCCCCCGGCGAGCTGGTCATGCCCAGTGAACCCCTGGCCCTTCAAGGCCAGTGGACCCTCTCCCGGATGGACACCATCACCCAGGCCCTGCGCCTGCGGGAGGAGATCCAGCGCAGCCTGGCCCAGGCCACCAGCCTGGACTGGAGCGCGGTGGCCACCCGCAAGGGCTACCTGCCCACCCTTTCCCTGGAGGGCAGCGGCTCCAGCGAGAGCAACAGTGCCAATTCCGGCCTCGATTCCCAGGGAACGGTGGGCATGAACGTTCGCTGGACCCTCTTTGACGGGGGCATCCTGGCGGCCAAGGCCACCTCCCAGCGCCAACAACAGGAGCAGGCCCTGCAGCAGGCGGCCCTCGATCGCTTGGCGGTGACCCAGGAGGTGGAGACGAGCTACGCCGCCTATCTCAACAGCGAAATCCTGGTGGATTCGGCCATCGCCCAGCTGCAGAGCGTTCAGGCCTCCATCGCGGCGGCCACCCGCGGTTATGCGGCCGGCTCCACCGATGCCACCACCCTGGTTCAGGTGTTGGGCACCACCCGGGGCGCCGTGGAGGCCTACTGCCGCGCCCTGCTCAAGCACAACCGCAGCGTGGTGGAACTGGAGCGCGCCTCGGCCCGCTGGCCGGCGGCGGCCCCAGCCCTGTTGCAACAACGGGTGGCCAGCCTGGAGGCCTCCCCTGGCCCTGGTGCGACTCCTCAGGTGTCGGAGCCGGGCCCGCCCGGCATCCCCCGGTGAGGCTTGTCCAAACGCCTGAACTGGGGCGCGGGGAGGCCGTTCTTTTGATAGATCGCCCGCAAGGCCTCGCCCTGGCGGCGCCGTTGGTCCCGCAGGGCGTCGAGTTCCTTGCGCAGGCAGCGGTGCAGGGCTTCGGTGTCCTTGGCGCCGTTGAGGCAGCTCTGCCCCTGTTGAAGGATGGTGATGCGCTCCTGGTGGTCCTGCAGGGCCAGGCGCCGCTGGTCGGGGAAGATCTTCGCCTGTTGCTCGGGCGTCAGGCGCTGGCCCCGTGATTCACGGCCGACCGGTTGGGCCAGGGCCGCCGCACCGGCCAGGCACCACAGCACGGTCAGGGCGGAGATGGCGCGCCGGGGGCGCGGGGAAAGGGAAAACCCCATGTGCAAAGGAATCAATGGCAACTCGGTCATCCTCGGGAGACCGGATCACTGAACGGTGACCGGCCCGGGCGAAGGTGTGACCGGATGCGACCGCGCCCCCTCAGGCCTCGGGGTCGGGGAGGGAGTGGCCCGTGAGCACGACCGCGAAACCGCCCTCCCCCGGCCTGCCGTGGTGGCAGGAGAGGGTGCCCCCATGGGCGCGGGCGACGCGCTCGACGATCGCCAGCCCCAGCCCGCTGTGCCCCATCCCGCCCCGGGCCGGATCCAGCCGTTGAAAGGGTTGCTTGGCCCGCTCCCACGCCTCCGCCGGAATGCCCGGCCCCCCATCCCACACCTCAAGGGCAAAGCCCTCCTCGGCCAGGGGCCGGAGCACGAGCCGCAGGGGGGGCTGTCCGTGGTGCTCCGCGTTCATCAGCAGGTTGGCCACCGCCCGGGAGAGGGCCACCGGCAACACCCGCCGCTCCATGGGCTCCAGCTCCAGCGCCACGGTGTCCACCGCGTTGGCGGCCTCCGCCACCAGCTCCTCCAGGGGCACCACCAGGGGCTGCTCCTTGCCTTCCGCGCCAACGAACAACAGAAATTGGGCCGTGATCCGCTCCAGGGCCGCCAGGTCCAGCTCCGCCCGCTGGCGATCGTCCGCCGACCAGGCCGCGGGCGCCGCCAGCCGCAGCCGCAGCCGGGTCAGGGGAGCCCGCAGGTCGTGGGCCATGCCCGCCAACATCGTCGCGCGCTCCTGGCTGGCCTGCCCCAACCGCTCCACCATGGCGTTGAAGTGGGCGGTGAGGTGGCGCACCGCGCCGGTGCCCCGGGCCGGCAGGGGCCCGGGTTGGCGGTCCAATCCCACCCCCGCCAGGGCACCATCCAGCTGGCGCAGGGGCCGTTGCACCTCCAGGGTGAGAAAGAGCAGCAGGGCGGCCAGTCCCCCGAAGGCGCCCGCCAGGGTGAGCAGCTGGGGATCTGGCGGCCAACTCCGGCGGGTGGGGATGGGGGCGAAGAGCCAGGTGGTCTCCAGGGGGGTCTTGAGCTGCACCCAGGCCCCGCGCCCCGGCCCCCGCCCCGCCTCCTTGCGCACCGGCCACACCAGCGGGCAGGAGCTGAGGGTGCGGCAGAGGTCGGCCCGCAGGGCCTCCGCCTGCCGGAGCAGGCCCCCATCCGCCGGCAGGCTCGGGGTGACCGCCCCGGGGGGCCGTTGGCCCACCGCCACCGGCGTGCCCATCAACCCGGCCAATTCGGCCGGGCTGTAGCGCTCCAGGGCGACCTCGCTCAGGAGCACCATGGCGCTCACCTGGCTGGCCCGCTGGCGCCGTTGTTGCCGCTCCAGCCGCTGGTTGAGGAGCAGATGGAGCAAGAGCAGGCCCAGGGCCGTGAAACCCGCCGCCGCTGCCCCGTAGCCCAGGGGACGCACCAGGGGGGCCCAGGGCCCCGGCCTACCGCTGGCGGGGCTGGCCATCGGGCACAAACACATAGCCATAGCCCCACACGGTTTGCACGTAGCGGGGGCGGGCCGGATCAGGCTCGATCAACTTGCGCAGCCTGGAGATCTGCACATCCATGCTGCGGCTCTCCGTTTCGCTGGTGGGGCCGCGGGCCAGCTCGATCAGCCGCTCGCGGGAGAGGGGGCGATGGGGGTGGCGCACGAAGGCGGCCAGCAGGGCGAACTCGCCGCTGGTGATTGGCAGGATCCCCTCCGCGCCCCGCAGTTCCCGGGTGGCCAGATCCACCGTGCAATCGCCGAAGCGCACGCACTCTCCCTCCGCCTGGGGCGAGCCGCTCGGAGGTGGGGCGTGGCGCCGCAGGATGGCCTCGATCCGGGCCGTCAGTTCCCGGGGAAGGAAGGGCTTGGCCAGGTAGTCGTCCGCCCCCTGCTCCAGGCCGATGATGCGGTCGACGCCGTCGGCCCGGGCGGTGAGCATGAGCACGGGGAGGGGATCCCCCCCATCCCGCAGCCGCCGCAGGAGGGTGAGGCCATCCTCTCCGGGAAGCATCAAATCGAGCACAAGCAGATCGGGCCGCTCTCCCCCCAGCTGGCCCTCCAACCGGGCCTTGAGCTGGGCCCCATCCGCCAGGGTGCGCACGGCATAGCCCTGCTCCTTGAGGTAGGTGGCCAACAGGGAACGAACCTCCGGGTCGTCATCCACCACCCAGATGCGATGGGGTCGGCCCATGGCTCAGGGTTCGAGCCCCTGACGGTCGGAGACCACCCGCACCCGCTTGGTGGCGCTCACCACACCCTTCGGGTGCACCAGAAGCACGGCCCAGGTTTGGGAGCCGGGGGTTTGGGGGGCCTGCACCATCTTGAACAACCCACCGCCGCCCAGGGCCGCCAGATCAAGGCGCGGACTCTCCATGGCCATCACCTGCTCCGGCGTGACCGACTGGATCCCTCCCGCCACCAGCGCCCCATCCAGGGGATCGTCGAAGATCACATCCACGTCATACCGCTGGCCGGTGAGCACGGCGTCGGGAATCAGCAGGCTCACGGGGGGAGAGTTCTCTCCACTGCGCAACAGGGATTGTTCGCGCCAGATGGTTTGGCCGTTGAACCGTTGGCCATCGGTTTGCAGGGAGAGGCGCTGCTCGGCGTCGAGCCGGTAGGTGCTCCCCCCCTGTTGGCGGGTGCCGCTCACCTTGAGGGTGACGCTGGCCTGGCCATCGCGCAGGGCGGGCCCACTCTTCACCTCCCAGCGGACATCAGGGAACTGCTCCCGCAATTTCTGGCGCCGTTGCTTCAACTCCTCTGGATTGAGCCCCGGGCCCTGGGTGAGGAGGTTGGCGAGGGCCCCGTCGTCGTCGCTGTTCAGGGCGGTCTCCAGGGCCAGCAACTGGCCTGGGGTAGGGCTCGCCGCCCGCCCGGCGCTGGGCGTGATCGCCGCGGACACCATCACGGCGCCAAGGAGCAAGGCGGGGAGTCGGCGCGAGAGGGGGGGCATGGAGGGGAGGAGGGGCCACCGGTGGCTTTTAAGTTAGGCCCGCCCGCCTCCCTTGCCAGGCTTTTGCCATGCCAACCCTCCTGATCGCCGCCAGCGGCACGGGTGGCCACCTCTTTCCCGCCTTGGCGGTGGCGGAGGCCCTGCCCGCCGAGTGGCAGGTGCGCTGGCTGGGGGTGACGGACCGGTTGGAGCAACAGCTCGTTCCTTCCACCTACCCGCTCCATGCCGTGCGGGCCGGTGGCCTCCAGGGTCGGGGCCTGCGCAAGCTGGCCAACCTGATCCAGCTGTTGGCCGCCACCGTGCCCACCCGGCGCCTGATCCGGCGCCACCGGGTCGACGTGGTGTTCAGCACCGGCGGCTACATCGCCGCCCCGGCCATCCTGGCCGCCCGCTGGTGCGGGGTGCCCGTGGTGTTGCACGAGAGCAATGCCATCCCCGGCAAGGTGACCCGCCTGCTCGGGCGGTGGTGCACCCGGGTGGCCCTGGGCCTGCCGGAGGCGGCGCCCCGGCTCCCCTCCTGCCAGCCCCTGGTCACGGGCACCCCCGTGCGGCGCGCTTTTCTTGAGCCCGCTGCCCTGCCGGAGTGGGTGCCCCGGGGGGCGGGCCCCCTGGTGTTGATCATGGGGGGCAGCCAGGGTGCCCTGCGCTTGAACCGCATGGTCCGCCCCCTGATTCCACGGCTGGCGGCGGTGGGGTGCCGGGTGGTGCACCTCACCGGCAGCCAGGATCCGCAGGCCGGGCTGCTGCGCCTGGAGGGGGTGGTGGAGCGGCCCTTCAGCGACGAGTTGCCCGGGCTGTTGCAACACGTCGACCTGGCCATCAGTCGGGCCGGAGCCGGCAGCCTCAGTGAGCTCGCGGTGAGCGCCACGCCCACCGTTTTGGTGCCCTTCCCCCAGGCGGCCGATCACCACCAGGAGGCCAACGCCGCCGCCGCCGCTGCCCAGGGCGCCGCCGTGATCGTGTGGCAGCACGAACCGGGGGAGATGGCCCTGGAGCAGGCGGTCTGGCGCCTGTTGGGTCCCCGTCTGAGGGGCTGCGCCGGGGGCGTCGATCCCCTGCTCGACCTGCGGGCCGGCATGGAGCGCCTGGCCGTGCGGGACGCGGATCAGCGCCTGGCCGACCTCTTGGGGGGGCTGGTGAAGGGCCGCTAGGGCTCAACCCCGCTCAAACACCACCAGCTGGGAGAAGTAGAAGGGGGCCTGGTTGAGGCTGCGATGCACTGGCTGGAAGCCCGCCGCCGCCGCCGCCGCCACGATGCCCTCCTCCTTGAGCTGGTAGGCCCGGGTGGTTTTGCTCGGGCCGGGGAACAGTTGCCCGATGCCCTTGAGCAACGCCAACAAAGGGGTGTAGGGGGCGAAGGAGACGATCAGCCGCCGCTCCGCCAGGCCGGCCAGATGGCCCACCATCTCTTCCGCGGCGGCCTGGGGGTAGTGGATGAAAACGTCGAGGCAGATCACGGTGTCGAAGCGGCCCTCGAGGCTTTCCAGATCCGACACGGCGAAGCGCAGCCGCTCGCTGGCCAGCCCCTCCTCCTTGGCGCGCCGCTGGGCCTCCTCCACCATGGCCTGGGAGAGGTCGCTGGCGAGCACCGAGCCGGCGCCGAGGCGGGCCAGGGGCAGGCTGAGGCTGCCCACGCCGCAGCCGGCGTCGCAGAAACTCTTGTTCTCCAGATCCCCTTGCTCCGTGAGCCAAGCGAGCACGGCGTCGACGGTTTTCTGATGGCCGACGCGGATGTTGCGCTGAACGTTGTTCACGTCGGCGCTGTCGCTGTAGATGCGATTCCAGCGCTCAAAGCCCGTGCTCTCGAAATAGGCCCGCACCTCCTCCTTCTCGGCGGTTTTGGCGCAGGGTGTGGCGGCAGTCGCCCCGCCCTGCGGCCCGTCACTCGGCTGGGCCTGGGGAGGGTTGGCGGTCATGGGGCGGCGGGCGGCGGACGGTCGCGCGGATCCTAGGCAGGGGTCTCCGCTGGCCTCATGCGGCGGCGGGTCGCCAGGCCAGGTCGCCCTCCTCCTGGCGCCAGCGCAGGCAGGCGGCCAGCGGGCGGCCCGGGAGCAGGCGCTTCAAGGGCCGGTGTTCCCCCAGCACCCGGCGGGGGTGGAGGGTGGCCGCGGCGATCGCCTGATCCGCCGGCACCCCCCAGCGGGCCAGGCGGATCACCCCCTCCAACAGCGGCAGGGTGGTGCCCGCCAGGGTGCCGCTCTCCAGGCGGCAACTGCCGTCTTGCACGAGCAGCAACCGTTCGTCCCAGCGATGGGCTCCCTCGCCCAGGCCGTAGGGGGCGAGGGCATCGCTGACGAGCACGATGGCCCCGGGCGCCAGCCGTTGCACCATCACCGCCATGGTGGGCGCCACATGCACCCCATCGGCGATCAGCCCGAGGGCCACATCGCCCCGCAGCAGGGCGGCCCCCAGGGGGCCAGGGGCCCGGTGGTGCAGACCGGCCATGGCATTGAACGCATGGGTGACCATGGTCACCCCCGCCCCGTAGGCCGCCGCGGCCTGGGCCTCGTCCGCGCCGCTGTGGCCGAGGCACACCACCACCCGGCGCGCCCCCAGCTCCCGAATCACGGCCTCCGCTCCCTCCATCTCAGGCGCCAGGGTCATCAGGGCGACGTCGCCTTCCGGCCCGCCGCTGAAGCCCTCCAGGCGCTCCGCCAGGGCTTCGAGGCTGGGGGGGCGCAGATGCTCCTCGGGATGGGCGCCGCGGCGGCTGGGCTCCAGGAAGGGGCCCTCCAGGTGGGCGCCCAACAGGCGGCACTGGTTGGGGCGGGGCTGGGCGCGGACCCGCTTCAACACGGCGAGGGCCTGGCGCAGGGGCTCAACGCCGCAGGTGACCAGGGTGGGGGCAATGGCCTCCACCCCGTCCCGCCACAGCAGGGCGAGCAGCTCTTCCAACCGGGGATGGTCCTCGGGAGTCAGTTCGGGAAAGGCCAGGCCCAGGCCGCCATTGATTTGCAGATCCACCCCCATCGGGCTGAGCCAGTCACCGCCCCAGTCCTCCCCGGCGGCGGCACTGCCCGCGCCGAGGGGCGCCAGGTTGGTGATCCGACCCTCCCCATCCAGCCCCACCCGCCAGCGCCGCCCGCGCCGATGGGTGCAGGGCGATCCCCCCGGCAAGCGCACGTTGGTCAGCCAGCGCATGGCGTCCATCTCGTCTCGGAGCCTTGTGGGGGCAGTCTGGGGGGTGGTGGTGGTGTTGGGAAAGGAGAAGGCGCTCATAAGGCATCACGCACATGGCAGGGGTCGTTCTTGTCAGCGATCCAAGGCACTGTTGGCGGGGGGTGGCGAAAGGCGGTTTATTCGTGTGTCGTGAAGGGATTTGCGCAGGTGGGTTGAGAGACCCTGTGGTGGGGGTCAACCGTTCTGCAATGGACCCAATACTCAGTTGCCCAGGAGGTATGGGGAGGTTTGTTCAGAGTGGATTTTCTATTGAAACTTGACAACCTCTTGCCTCGCATCGTGGCAAGCGAGAAGCGATCGCCGTATATTGTCAGAGAACACTTTGGCTTGGCTCGTGAGCAGTGGTATCGTTAATCCGGGCAAGGGCACTCCGGACGAGAACGTGGAACAAAGTAACCAACCCCCGGTTTTATTTATTGCGTACAGCAAGAAAGATAAAGAATTTTTTAATCAATTGAAAATTCATTTGAATGTATTAAATGCTTTGTGTGTAGCAGATGTATGGGATGATACGCAAATTATGCCCGGTAATGATTGGCGTGAAGAAATAAAACGGTCTCTGTCAAGAGCTCGAGTTGCGATCTTGCTTGTCAGCGAGAATTTTCTGGCTAATGATTTCATTCTTGAGCAAGAACTTCCAGCTCTTGATCAAGCAGCGAGTGAAAAGAGATTAAGCATCTATTGGATACTTGTCTCGGAATGCACCTGGCAACTAGTTCCTGCGATTGAGCGGATTCAATCCGCGATCCCAGGTAATCCCTCATTGACATCTATGAGTTATGAAGATCGGAATAAGGTGCTCGTGAATATTGTCAAGCAAATCCACGAGTATCTTACGACAGTTAAGCAAGCTTCGGATTCTGGTCAGATACCTAAGGAGCCTAATCCGTCTCCCCTAATTCCAACATATCCTCCTTCGCTTGCTCCTATTCCTGCGACTCGCGGTTGGCTGGTCCGTGATGGGAATGAATGGCGAAAGGAGACGAAAAAGATCAAGGTAAATGGCTATAAAGAACAGCTAGCTGACGGAATTGCAATCACCATGATTCAAATTCCCAAAGGACAGTTTTTGATGGGGTCTCCCACAGATGAAGCACATCGATCTTCGGATGAGGGCCCCCAGCGCAAGGTGTCGCTGCGAAGCTTCTTCATGGCCCAAACCCCTGTGACGCAGGCCCAGTGG
>JBKDSY010000074.1:0-40314 GCA_046340755.1 Cyanobacteriota bacterium | reverse complement strand
CCGCCGAGCACGATCTGGCTGAGGTCCTTCAGGCGGGTTTCCAGCTCCCCCAACACCTGCTCGGCGTAGCGGTTGGCCCCATCCTGGATCGACCCGGCCTCCTGGCGGGTGCGCGACACCAGGGCGTCGCATTGCTGTTGGGTCTGTTGACGGAACTGCAGGGCTTCCTGATGGAGTCGCTCCGCCTCCACCTGGCTGTCGCGCTGCACCCGCATCCCCTCCTGGCGGGTGGCCTCCAACTCCTGCAGGGCCTGTTGGCGGGCCCGCTCGTGTTGCTCCATCAGTTGGCGGGAGCGCTCCACCGCCTCCGCCTCCAGCTTCTGACGACGGCTCTGGGCCTCCTGCTCCAACTGCTGCCGGCGGCTGGCGAAGGCCTGCTCCATCTGGGCCATGCGCAGGTGGTGCTCCTGCTCCGCCTGGGCCGCCTGGGCCCGGGCCTGGGCCTGGAGCTGCTCCGACTGCAGGCGAGACTTCTCGCGCACCTCCGCCGCCTGCCGCTCCGCCTCCTGAAGGATGGCGTGGCCGTGGATCAACTGCTCCCGCTCCCGACGGGCCTGGCCCACGATCTCCTCCGCCTGCTGCCGCGCCTTCTCGATGAACCCCTCCCGCTGCCGCAGCAGTTCCTCCGCCTGGGAGATCTGCAGGGGAAGGGAATCCCGCAGCGCGTCCATGGCGTCAATGGCGTCCTGTTCATTCACCAGGCGGCCACCGCTGAAGGGGATGCGGCTTCCCTCCAGAACGATCTCCTCCAGCTGGTCCAGCTGGTCGAGGACGGTGATGCGCGTCTCGGACATGTCAAGGGGACGGTGATGACCGATTAAAGAGCCTCCCCAGATCATCCGCCACTCCCCGCGGCACCATGCGTGACACATCTCCGCCAAAGCGAGCCACCTCCTTCACCACCGAGCTGCTCAAAAAGCTGTGGTGCACGGCCGTGGCCAGGAACAGGGTCTCCAGGTGGGGCGCCAGGCTCTTGTTGGTGTGGGCCAGCTGCAGCTCAAACTCGAAATCGCTCATCGCCCGCAGGCCCCGCAGGATCACCCCCGCTCCGCACTCCCGGGCCACCTCCACCGTGAGGCCATCAAAGCTCCGCACCTCCACCGCCGCCAGGTGGGCCGTGGCCCGGCGGATCTGCTCCAGGCGCTGCTCCAGGGGAAAGGCGGCGGTTTTGCTGGGGTTCTGAAGCACGGCCACCACCAGGCCGTCAAAGAGCACGGCTCCCCGCTCGATCAGGTCCAGGTGGCCCAGGGTGAGGGGGTCAAAGCTGCCGGGGTAGAGGGCCCGCATGGAGGGTCGCGGTGGTGGGCTTCCTAGAGTCGCGTCCAGCCGCCCCAGCGCACCATGGCCTCCACCCCGAGCCTGCCTCCCCTCGACACCGCCGCCAAGAAAACCCTGCTGCGCAAAATTCCCCATGGCATCTTCATTTGCGGCGTGCGGGAAGGGGACGACTTCAATGGCTTCACCGCCAGCTGGGTGACCCAGGGCTCCTTCGAACCGCCCCTGGTGGTGATGGCCGTCCGGGCCGACTCCACGAGCAACGGGATGATTCAGCGCACGGAGCGCTTTTCGCTCAATGTGCTGCCCGCCGATCAAAAAGACCTCGCCGCTGTGTTCTTCAAGGCCCAGAAAGCCATCGGCGGCCGCTTCGATGCCGCCCCGTTCCAGTTGGGCCCCCTGGGCCTGCCCATTCTTGATGCCGCCCTGGGGGCGGTGGAGTGCGAGGTGGTGGGCCAGGTGAGCCATGGGGACCACACCGTGTTTGTGGGCGAGGTGAAGAGCGCGACCCTGTTGCGCGATGGCGATGCCCTGGAACTGGCCGGAACGGGATGGCAGTACGGGGGTTAGGGGACAGCGAGGCCGTCCGCCCTGGACCGCTGCCGCTGCTGCAACGACCCGACCAGCTCGCCCAACGGCTGCGGGAGATCCCGACGGATTCGGGCTGTTATTTGATGCGGGATGGCGAGGATCGCATCCTCTACATCGGCAAGGCCAAGGTGCTTCGCAATCGGGTGCGGAGTTACTTCCAGGCCTCCCAGGGCCACAGCCCGCGCATCAGCCTGATGGTGCGCCAGGTCTGTGACATTGAAGTCATCGTCACCGACAGCGATGCCGAGGCCCTGGCCTTGGAATCCAACCTGATCAAGCAAAACCAGCCCCATTTCAATGTTCTCCTTAAAGACGACAAGAAATATCCCTATCTCTGCATCACCTGGAGTGAGGCCTATCCCCGAATCTTCATCACCCGTCGGCGGCGTCTGCGCAGCCCCCTTGACCGGTTTTACGGGCCTTATGTGGATGTGGGCCTGATGCGGCGCACCCTGGGTCTGGTGAAGCGGGTGTTCCCCCTGCGCCAGCGGCCCCAGCCCCTCTATCGCGATCGCACCTGTCTCAACCATGCCATCGGCCGCTGCCCGGGCGTCTGCCAGGAGCGCATCAGCTCGGAGGACTACCACCGCACCCTCCAGAAGGTGGCCATGGTGTTCCAGGGCCGCAACGAGGAACTCCTCGACCTGCTCCAGTCCCAGATGGAGCGCTATGCGGAGCGCCTGGATTTTGAGGCCGCCGCCCGGGTGCGCGACCAGCTGCGGGGCTTGGAAACCCTGACGGCGGATCAGAAAATGAGCGTCGCCGATGCCTCTGTCTCCCGGGATGTGGTGGCCCTGGCGGCGGATGAGCGGGTGGCGGCGGTGCAGCTCTTCCAGATGCGCGCCGGCAAGCTCGTTGGCCGGCTGGGCTACATGGCCGATGGGCGGGGGGCGGAACCCGGCTGGATCCTGCAACGGGTGATCGAGGAGCACTACAGCCAGGTGGAGCCGGTGGAAATCCCTCCCGAACTGCTCCTGCAACACCCCCTCCCCCAACAGGAGCTGATCGGCGACTGGCTCGGCGAGCGGCGCGGCCGCAAGGTGCGCCTGAGCGTCCCCCAACGGCAACAGAAGGCGGAGTTGATCGAGCTGGTGGTGCGCAACGCCAGCTACGAGTTGCAACGGGCCCAACGCCACGCCGAACAACACCAGCTGGCCCTGGAAGACCTGGCCCAATTGCTGGAGCTGCCCGCCCCTCCCCGACGCATCGAGGGATTTGACATCAGCCACCTGCAGGGCAGTGACGCCGTTGCCTCCCAGGTGGTGTTCGTGGACGGCCTGCCCGCCAAGCAGCACTACCGCCGCTACCGGGTGAAGAGCAGCAGCATCCGGCCAGGCCACTCCGACGACTTCATGGCCATGGCGGAGATCATGCGCCGCCGTTTTCGTCGCTGGGCCCAGGCCAAGGCCTCGGGTGCCTCCCTGGCCCAGCTGCGGCGCGAGGGTGGGTCCGTGCTTCAGGGGGATGGGCTCCAGGACTGGCCCGACCTGGTGATGATCGATGGTGGCAAGGGGCAGCTCTCGGCCGTGATGGAAGCCCTGCGGGAGCTGGATCTGCAGGAAGACCTGGTGGTGTGCTCCCTGGCCAAGGCCCGGGAGGAGGTGTTCCTTCCGGGGGCGAGCCGGCCCCTCGACAGCGACGCCGATCAGCTGGGGGTGGCCCTGCTGCGGCGCCTGCGGGATGAGGCTCACCGCTTCGCCGTGACCTACCACCGCCAGCAGCGGGGTGAGCGCCAGCGGCGCTCCCGGTTGGGCGACATCCCCGGGCTGGGCCCCAAGCGGGTGAAGGATCTCCTGGCCCACTTCCGCTCGGTGGAGGCGATCCAGCTGGCGAGTGCGGAGCAGATCGCCCATGCCCCTGGGATTGGCCCCGCCCTGGCCCAACAGGTGTGGCACTACTTTCACCCCAGCTTGGAGGGGGGCCCTGAAGGGGGTTTGGAAGGGGCGCTGGAGGCTCCCGAAGCTTGGGACGGACCCCTGGAGGTGGCCCGTTGAAACCGCCCCGCGCCCGTCACCCGCTGCCGATGGCCTGGTGTCTGCCGCGGGCCGTCGCCCTGGCGGTGGCCCTGGTGGTGGCCCTGTGGGGCCCCGCCGCCCCGGCGGGAGCGGCCCCCGGGCTCTGTGTCGGGCCCGTCTGTGGGGAGTCGTTCAGCCGCTCGGAGCCCTACCCCTGGCAGTTGCGGCTGCGGGTGGGGGATCAACGGGGCCACCGGGAGCGGTTGGTGGTGGATTGCCGTGATGGGTCCATCAGTCCCCTGGAGGGGCCGGTGGAACGGGGCTATGCCGCCGCCGTGGGGCGCCGGGCCTGCCGCATGGCGCCGCTCCTGCCGCCAACCCCGGCCCCCTAGCCGCCCGACACCCGGCTGTTCAGCCCTTCCTGGTGCTCTCGCCAGGCCCTCTGCAAATCCACCCGGGTGACGTGATAGCCCTGCAGCCGGGCACACAGCACCAGCTGGGTCAAACTCCGGGAGGCGCCCAGAAGTTCACGCAACTGGGCATCGGCTTCCGCATCCGCCACCAGCCGTTCCAGTTCCGCCCGACTCATGGCCTCCTCGCCGCTGCCCCACCTTCGGCGACGGGGCAGGGATGCGCAAGGTGCCAGAGGATACATTTTGTACGGAATCTTCCGAAATCCGTGAGGGGTTCGGGCCTCAGAAGCGCCGCCGGGGGGTCTCCTGAAAATGGGCTCCCGTGGAGGCCGATGCCTCGCCACCGCGGCTGAGGATCCACACATTGCGACCCCGCCGGCGGGCCAGCAGGCCGCCCCGCTCCACCACGGGGGCCCCGGGCCGGGCCCCCAGCAAGTGGGTCACCTCCGCCGTGGTGAGGGGGGCGGCGGTGCGCACCGCCAGATCCACCAGCTCCAGCCGTTGCCGCAGGGAGACCACATCCACGGGGCCATGGCCTTCGTCTCCGCTCCACATCCAGCCACTGGCGTCGCCCTCCGCCATCAGCTTGCGCATCAGGCCCATGCCGATCAGGGCCAGGGCCTGGTCTGCCTTCAGGTCCGGCACCGTTGCCCCATGGCTCACCTCGGTGGCGTCGGCGGCGGCGCTGTCAGCCAAGGGGGTGGATGTTGGGCGGGCCATGGCACGGGGGGCGAAGTGGCCCGAAGGTAACGATCAGGGCGCCTTCGGCAAGGGCTGGCAGACGGTTTCGTCGGTTCCCGGCGGCGGAGCCGGCTGGCATCTTTCCCCCCTCAACTCCGCCGCACCCAGCCGGGAGCGCCCCCAAACCACCCCTCAATGTCGTCCTCTCCGGGGCGATAGGCGCCATCGGGATCCGCCGGGCCGAGATTCAATTGGTCCAGCAGATGGTCGATGCCATCGGTGCCCCGCGGCGATGGGGGCGCCTGGTGCCGCTGCCGCCGCCGTGCCTTGAGCAACCAGGCGGCCACCCCCTGATCCCGATCGGCGAATTTTTGAACGTAGATGCGCTCCTGCAGAGTCACGGGCTGATCGGCGCCGATGCGCTCCAGGATGTCCTGCAGGCGAAGTCGCGTGTTGGGGGTGAGCATGAACGATGGAAAATGGTGATCTCTTTGATAGCGACTTCTGATCTGGATCCTGTGGCACTGGTCACAGAAGCTGGCCCGCTGTCAGGAGCTCCGCACCCCGCGGCCGTAGACTCCGCCCGTTGAGCCCCAGGGTCTGGCCTGGATCCATCGCTTCCTTGGTGGCGAGCGCTCGGCGCCTTCCGCTCCCCCTCGCCGTTGACGCCTTGATCCCCGAGCTGTGAACGATCCCCGCTCCCGCCAATCCCGTCCCCGCGTTCCAGCCCTCCAACCGAGTGCCGAAGACCGGGCCATTCGCCGGC
Source organism: Cyanobacteriota bacterium (assembly GCA_046340755.1). GTDB lineage: Bacteria > Cyanobacteriota > Cyanobacteriia > PCC-6307 > Cyanobiaceae > Cyanobium. The sequence continues at coordinate 34,633 of JBKDSY010000074.1, read as the reverse complement.
GGCGGGAAGCCCTGCAGCTCGGCCGCCCCCCCATCACCGGCACTGACATCAACGGCGACGAGGGTGGCGCCAGCTGTGTGATCACCACCGACAGCGAGAGCGGCCGCCTGCGGGGCCACAGCCATGTGCAGTCGATCGAGCTGCGCACCTACGTTTATCTCGACTCCCTGCAGCCCCAGCTGGCCGCCTATATGGGCACGGTGAGCCAGGGGTTCCTGCCGATTCCGGGGGATGCCTGTCTCTGGTTGGAGGTCTCCCCAGGGATGGCCGTGCACCGTGTCACCGACATCGCCCTCAAGGCCAGCACCGTGCGCCTGGGCCAGATGGTGGTGGAGCGGGCCTTCGGCTCGATCGCGATGTATCACCGCGACCAGAGCAATGTGCTCCACTCGGGGGAGGTGGTGCTCGAAGCCATCGGCAGCAGCGTCGATCGCCGCAGCCGCTGCGAGGTGACCTGGACGGAAATCATCTACGCCATCACCCCCGACCACGCGGTGTTGATCAACCGCCAGAACCGTCGCGGCTCCATGATTCAAGCCGGAATGAGCATGTTCATCCTGGAAACCGAGCCGGCGGGCTACGTGTTGATCGCCGCCAACGAGGCGGAAAAGGCCTCCAACATCACCGTTGTCGATGTGAAGGCGGTGGGGGCCTACGGGCGTCTCACCCTGGCGGGGAAGGAGGGCGATGTGAATGAGGCCGCCGCCGCCGCCATGCGGGCCGTGCGTCACATCAACGGCTGAACCGCCTCAGGCCTTCAGGCCCAGCCAGCGGCGCAGGTGGGGGGCCATTCCCCGGGCCGCCTTGCCCCGGCTGCCCAGCCGTGTTTTGAGATGGTCGCCCATGCGGGCGTAGCTGCAGCCGGCTTCCCGCACCCAAAAGATCGGGTCGTAGCCGGGGCCATGGCCCTCCGGGATCCGCAGGATCACCCCGCGGCAGATGCCGTGGGATTCGGCCACAGTCTGGCCCGCTGGATCCGCCAGGGCCATGGCACTGACGAAACTGGCGCCCCGGTAGAGGCTGTCTCCCAGCTCCTTCAGGAGCCGGTGGATGCGTTCGTGGTCCGTGGGGGCATATCGGGCCGAGAACACGCCGGGGCGGCCCTCCAGGGCGTCCACCTCCAGGCCTGAATCGTCCGCCAGGGCCCATTCCCCGGTGCGTTCGGCCACGGCCTCGGCTTTCAGTCGGGCGTTGTCCCCGTAGGTGGCACCGGTTTCCTCGATCTCCAGGCCTTCCGGCATGGCCAACACCTCCAGATCGACCACAGCGAGCATGGCGCCAATTTCAGCCACCTTGTGGGGGTTACCACTGGCGATCACCAACCTGGTGCGTGGGGTCATGGAGGCGGCAGCCGAACGGCAGCTCGCATTATCCAGTTGCGACGGCATCCCGCGCCGAGCTCATCGGCGGAGGACGGTGGGTCGCCCAGAGGCCAGCGCCAGCCGGGAACAGTGGGGGGACGTGGGTCGGGAAGCAGGCGCTGGGTGGGTGGTGACTTCGGCAGGGGGAGGGGTGGAGGCAGGACGGGTTGAACATTCCACCCCCGGACAACTCCAGGGTTCCTGCCCCTCGAAAAAAACCATAGGCACAAAAACTGAGTTTGGGCCTTGGTGTCATCAAGAATGGACCGATTCCGAGGGCCGGCCCCGATAGGCCCCCTAGGTTTTCCCTCTACCGGGTCCACGGGAGGGTCCAACAATGCAGTCAACCCTGGTGTTGCAGAACCTTCTGTCGGCACCCGTGCTGTTTTTCTTCCTCGGCATCCTGGCGGTGGTGTTGGGATCCGATCTGGAGATTCCCTCGCCCCTGCCCAAACTTTTTTCCCTCTACCTGCTCCTGGCCATCGGCTTCAAGGGCGGCGTTGAGCTCAGCCACAGCGGCCTTGGCCAGATGGTGGTGCTGACCATCGCCGCGGCCATCCTGATGTCGCTACTGGTGCCCCTTGGCAGCTTCCTCATCCTCCGGGCCCGCTTGGGGTCCGATAACGCCGCCGCCGTTGCCGCCGCCTATGGCTCGATCAGCGCCGTCACCTTCATCACCGCCCAGAGTTTTCTCAATGTCTTGAAAGTGCCCTATGACGGTTTCATGGTGGCGGCCCTGGCGTTGATGGAATCGCCGGCCATCGTGGTGGGGGTGGTGCTGGCCCGGTTGGGGGGCACCAGCCTGGAGGGGAATCAACGGGAGGAATCCGTTGGCAAGGAATCGATTCTTTGGGGGGACGTGTTGAAGGAAGCGTTTCTGAATGGCTCGGTGTTTCTGCTGATTGGCAGCCTGGTGATTGGGGCCCTTGTGGCCCATTTCAGCCCCTCCGGCGTGGAGCGGATGGAGCCCTTCACCGAAAAATTGTTCTATGGGGTGCTCTGTTTTTTCCTCCTTGACATGGGGCTCGTCGCCGCCCAGCGGCTCCGGGATCTGCGCCAAACCGGGCCCTTTCTGGTGGCCTTTGCCGTCGCGGCGCCCATCGTTCATGCCTTTGTGGGCCTGCTGGTGGCCAAGCTTCTGGGCCTCCCCCAGGGGGATGCCCTGCTTTTCATGGTGCTTTCCGCCAGTGCCTCTTATATCGCCGTTCCTGCCGCCATGCGCATGACGGTGCCCCAAGCCAACCCGAGTTTGTATATCACCACGGCTCTGGGTCTCACCTTTCCCTTCAATGTGGTGGTGGGGATTCCCCTCTACATGGCGCTGGTGCAGCGCTTCATTCCTGTTGCTTGATCAGCCATGAAACGTGTCGATTTCTTTGTCACGGAGCGCGAAACCGAGCGGCTCTGCAAGGCCATTCGCCAGGCCGGCGCCCCGGGCTATTCCGTGATGCGCCATGTCACCGGTTGGGGGCTGGCCGGGGAGATTTCCGAAGCGATGGATTTCACCGGCCTGGGGGCCAATGCCCACGTGGTGGTGTTCTGCGAGGAGAGCGCCCTGGAGCCCCTGCGGGCCAATGTCCATCCCGTGCTCAAGCGCTTCGGTGGGGTGGGATTTGTGTCTGAAGCCGAGGCGTTTTAGGCCCAGTAAGGCGATCGCGCCCAGGCCAGTCCCGTGGCTCGTCAGATCCCTGGGGAGCTGGAGGGCCGTTGGCGGGTGTTCTGCCTGCTAGCGGAGGCTGGCCCTGCCGACAACCGCAGCGTTTTTAAAGATTTGTGTCCGCACCATAAAGCCCGCTTATTGCTGCGGCTGGAAACGGTGATGGCCTTTTCTCTCCCCATGGGTTGACGGAAGGGATGGCGCAGGAGCAGGGTTGCCATCGAACATTCCACCCCCCCTCCTCCAGGAGCAGGTAATGGCAAATGAAACCATGGGCATCGCCCTCGGCATGATTGAGACACGGGGCCTGGTGCCCGCCATCGAAGCGGCGGACGCCATGACCAAAGCCGCCGAAGTGCGCCTCATCGGTCGTGAATTCGTCGGTGGCGGCTACGTCACGGTGTTGGTGCGTGGTGAAACCGGCGCCGTGAACGCCGCCGTTCGCGCTGGCGCCGACGCCTGCGAGCGTGTGGGTGACGGCCTGGTGGCGGCCCACATCATCGCCCGTCCCCACAGGGAAGTGGAGCCTGCCCTCAACAGCACCTTCGGCTTGGGGTCCAAGGACTGAGCGGACAACGCCCTAGGCGTTGATTTCCCTCCTCATTCCACCGACCCAACTGGAGAACCTCCATGAGCAAAAAGTACGACGCAGGGGTCAAGGAGTACCGCGACACCTATTGGACTCCTGATTACGTCCCCCTGGACACCGACCTGCTGGCTTGCTTCAAGTGCACAGGCCAAGAAGGCGTTCCCAAGGAAGAAGTGGCTGCCGCCGTGGCCGCTGAATCCTCCACCGGCACCTGGTCGACCGTTTGGTCAGAACTTCTCACCGACCTCGACTTCTACAAAGGCCGCGCCTATCGCATTGAAGACGTTCCTGGAGACCGGGAATCCTTCTACGCGTTCATCGCCTATCCCCTCGACCTGTTCGAGGAAGGATCCATCACCAACGTGCTCACCTCCTTGGTGGGCAACGTGTTTGGTTTCAAGGCCCTGCGCCACCTTCGTCTCGAAGACATCCGCTTCCCCCTGGCCTTCATCAAGACCTGCCAGGGCCCACCGAACGGCATCCAGGTGGAGCGCGACCGCATGAACAAATACGGTCGTCCCCTGCTGGGTTGCACCATCAAGCCGAAGCTCGGCCTGAGCGGCAAAAACTATGGCCGTGTGGTGTATGAGTGCCTCCGTGGTGGATTGGATTTCACCAAGGATGACGAAAACATCAACTCCCAGCCTTTCCAGCGTTGGCAGAACCGATTTGAGTTCGTCGCCGAGGCCGTGCGCTCCGCCCAGGAGGAAACCGGCGAGAAGAAAGGGCACTACCTGAACTGCACCGCCGCCACTCCCGAGGAGATGTACGAGCGGGCCGAGTTCGCCAAGGAACTCGGGCAGCCGATCATCATGCACGACTACATCACCGGTGGCTTCACCGCCAACACCGGTCTGGCCAAGTGGTGCAGAAAGAACGGCATGCTCCTGCACATTCACCGGGCCATGCACGCGGTGATTGACCGTCATCCCAAGCACGGCATTCACTTCCGGGTGCTCGCCAAGTGCCTGCGCCTCTCCGGTGGTGACCAGCTCCATACCGGCACGGTGGTGGGCAAGTTGGAAGGCGATCGGCAGTCGACCCTCGGCTACATCGACCAGCTGCGCGAATCCTTCGTGCCAGAAGATCGCAGCCGCGGTAACTTCTTCGACCAAGACTGGGGTTCCTTCGGCGGCGTCTTCGCCGTGGCCTCCGGTGGCATCCACGTGTGGCACATGCCCGCCCTGGTGGCGATCTTCGGCGACGACTCCGTGCTGCAGTTCGGTGGTGGCACCCACGGCCACCCCTGGGGATCAGCGGCGGGTGCGGCCGCCAACCGTGTGGCCCTCGAGGCCTGCGTCAAGGCCCGCAACGCCGGTCGGGAGATCGAGCGGGAAGGCCGCGACATCCTCACGGAAGCCGCCAAGCACAGCCCTGAGCTGGCGATCGCCCTCGACACCTGGAAGGAAATCAAGTTCGAGTTCGACACCGTCGACAAGCTCGACGTTCACTGATTCCCTTGCCTGCGGTGAGAGCGTTGGGGGTTCCCATGCTCTCCCGCGGGGTGAGGGGAGATGACGCCCTCGGCCGCGCGCCGATTGCAAACCCTCTTCGCCATTCCCCCCATGCCCTTCAAAAGTGCCGTGGGTGACTACCAAACAGTCGCCACGCTGGAAACCTTCGGGTTTCTGCCGCCCTTCACCCAGGACGAGATCTACGACCAGATCGCTTACATCATTGCCCAGGGTTGGAGCCCCCTGGTCGAACACGTCCACCCCAGCCGCTCCATGGCCACCTATTGGTCTTATTGGAAGCTGCCCTTCTTCGGTGAGAAGGATCTCGGCGTCATCGTGAATGAGCTGGAAGCCTGCCATCGGGCCTATCCCGACCATCACGTGCGTCTGGTGGGTTACGACGCCTACACCCAAAGCCAAGGGGCCTGTTTCGTGGTCTTCGAAGGCCGCTGAGCCCAGCTCCCGTCCATGGGGAGGGTCCGGCTGTGGGCAAGGCGGCTCCAACCGCCGACCCCACCGCCGTCGTCCTCCCCCTGTCCTCTCGCCCTTGACGGCCCTCCCTGACGGGAGCCATCCGGGGCCGCCGCCAGCCATCTCCGCGCAGGTGCTGGTTTTGTCCTTATCGGTATTTTTTCTCTCGGGTGGTTATGGCCAGTACATCCAGTCGTGACGCTGCTCTGGAGCGCCGCAAAGCGCTGACCAACGGTGGCAAGAAGGCGGAAGGTCGCTTCCGTTCCACCCCGAATCGCACGCGCACGGCAGCGGATGTGCGCCTGACCCGCACCGAGGCCGAGCCTCCGGAGGCCAGGCCCTCCACGCCTCCCCCGCAAGCCTCCGCCCCGGCCAGCCGCACCCGGGCCGCGCGCTTCAGCGCCAGCGCCCCCGCCCCTGCCGCCCCCGCCCCGAGCCGCAAGCCGGCCCGGCCCATCAGCAATCCCAGCCGGGAGCTGGTGCTCGCCCGCCGTGAAGCCCTCTCCCAGCGCGGCAAGCGCGCCAACACCTCCAAGGACCGCACCCGCACCGACGTGGCGCGCGAGGCCCCGGTGGTGAAGCCCGCCGCCGCCGCTCCTGCCCCCTGCAAGTGCCAGGAAGCCGCCGCGGGCGGCACCTCCCAACGGCGAGCCAGCGCCGAGGCCCCCTCCCTTTCCCTGGGTGCGGGCAGCGCACGCCGGGCTACCAGCCCCGCCAATGCGGCTCAGGAGCGGCGTTCCAATGGCAAGCGTGCCGCCCAATACAACCCCAGCCGCGCCCTGGTGCTGGCCCGACGGGAAGCCCTGTCCAAGCGGGGCAAGTCGGCCAGCGCTCCCACCAGCTCCACCGCCGCTTCCGTCGCCCGTCAGGTGAATCCCGATCTAACCAGCCGGGAGCTGGCCCAGAAGGTGCGAGAACTCAAATGCAAGGTGGGCTCCGCCGGCAGCGCCCGCAACACGGGAGCCCGCCCCACAGGCCCCAACCGCAACGGCGCCAAGCTGGCCGCCGCCGCTGATGCCCACTGGAAGGTGGGCCTGACCGAAACCAGCCGGGGCCAAGTGGTGACCGGCACCCAGGCCAACCGCTCCCCGGTCACCACGGGCAACGAGGCAGGCACCTGCCGTGTGGTGACCGGCACTGAGTATCTGGGGGCGGAGGTGTTCAACACCTTCTGCCAGAGCGGCCCCCTCGGCACCCAGCCCGCCAAGGTGGCCGTCACCGCCACCAGCCGGGGCAATCGGGTCACCGGCAATGAGGTGGGCCGCTCCGAGAAGGTCACCGGCGATGAACCGGGCACCTGCAAGATGATCACGGGAACGGAATACATCTCCGCCAACCAGAGCCAGGCCTATTGCGGCGTCACCTCCCCCGGACCCCGGAAGGTGGGCCGCACCACCACCGCCGCCGGCCAACCCGTCTCCGGGGTGCTCGTGGGCCGCTCCGAGAAGGTCACCGGCGATGAGCCTGGTTCCGGCCGCCAACTCACTGGCGATCAATACGTCACCGACCAATCCCAGGTGCGGGGTCGGGCGCCGGAGAAGGTGGGCAGCTTCCAGACCCTCCGGGGCACGGGGGTAACGGGCACCACCGTGGGTCGCAGCCAGCGGGTCACCGGCGATGAACCGGGCAGCTGCCGCTCCATCACCGGCGATGAATACATCGGCACCGAGCAGTATCAGTCGTTCTGCGGCGCCAAGCCCACTCCCGAGGCCGCCAAGGTGGGCTTCAGTGTCACCCCCCGCTCCCAGGTGGTGAGCGGCACCCGCACCGGCCGTTCCGCCAAGGTCACCGGGGATGAGCCGGGCACCTGCAAGGTGGTGACGGGCACCCCCTACGCCGGCATGGAAGAGGTGGGCACCTGGTGCTCCACCGACGCCGCCAAGACCGTGCGCCAGCGCACTCCCGTGCGCATGGGCACCGTGATGAGCGGCATCCAGCCCGGCATCGGCGGCGTGATGACGGGCGCCGAGCGGGGCGCCTGCGAAGACATCACCGGCACCCCCTACGTGGGCCCCGACCAGCTGGCCGCCACCTGTGGCGTCGCGAGCCCCCTGCCCGCCGACTTTCCCCAGCCCCTCACCTCCGCCCCCTGGCAGGAGTTCAGCGTCCAGTCCCCCGCCCGGGTGGCCCAGGTGGAGCGGGAACGCACCGGCTCCGTCACGGGGAGCACCTACGAGCACGGCGGCCGCATCACCGGACCCTTCGACATGGCGGCGGGCAAGGTGACGGGAACGGAGCAGTTCCGTTTTGATCGTCGCCAGCGCGACCAGGCCCGCGGTCCCCTCACCCCCGAGGCTCCGTCCCCGGAGGCGGCCACCGCCGCCGCCGAGCGCGCCAAGTCGCGGGTCACGGGCGAGGGTCTCACCACCGGCTTGACCATCACCGGCGATGACTGGAACCGGGGACGGCACGTCACCGGCACGGAGGGTCCCTCCGCCCGGCGCCGCAATCCCACCCGTCCTGGGGCCATGTCGGCCATGCCGGCCTTCCAGGCCAAGCGCAACGAGGACATCCCCGAACCAGTGAGCCGCATCACCGGCTCCAGCGGCAACACCCTGGCCGGTTCCCTGATCACGATCTCCGGCGGAGCCCGAGGCTGACTCCGATGCCACGACGCCCGGCCGCCGCGCCACGCCCCCAGGCCCCCAGCTCCCCCCGTCGACGCTGGCCGCCTTCCGCGGAGGCGTTCCGGGCCCGGCTCGCCGATGTGCGGGCCTCGGTGAACGGGGCCAGCCTCCATCCCCTCACCAATGGCGAGGCCAACGAGGCCCTGCACGCCTACGACACCCGGGTGAAGCACGCCTTCGACCGGCTGGTGCCCGTGCTCAAGCGCATTGCCTCCCTGCAACACGAGGATGGCTTTGAGGAGCAGGCCCAGGCCATGGCCCGGGCCGAGCTGGGTTTCGAGCTCCCCGCTCCCCTGTTGGAGTCGGCCTGGGTCACCCAGCTCGACATGCGCACCCTCTTTGCCTGGTGTCTGTTCGAGACCTACGAGCACACCAGCGCCAGCTTCTTTCAGGACGATCCCCTCAACGGCCGCCCCGACGCTCCGGCCACCGAGGCCTTTGACGCCTTCCTGTTGGAGTGCGGCTTCCATCTGCTCGATATCACCCCCTGCGCCGACGGCCGTCTGGCCCATGCGGTGGCCTCCGCCCTGCGCATTCCCTTCAGTTCCGTGCGCCGCCGTCCCCACGCCGGAGCCCTGTTCGATGTGGAAAACACGGTGAACCGTTGGGTGAAGACGGAGCATCGGCGCTATCGCGAATCCCTGCCGAACCCGGCCCATGCCGACACCCGCTATCTGAAGGTGGTGCTTTACCACTTCAGCTCCCGGGATCCCAGCCATGAAGGCTGTGCCGCCCACGGCAGCGACGATGCCCTGGCGGCCCGTTGCGGCTGGCAACGGCTGGTGGATTTCCAGACGGCGATTGAAAACAGCTTTTGCTGTGGCGCCTCCGTGGATCTCCTGTTGTTGGGCCTCGACACCGACACGGATGCCATCCGGGTGCATGTGCCCGGTCGGGATGGTGAAACCACCCTCACCTCCTGGCTGGATGCCCAGGAGGTGCATGCCGCCACGCGCCATCTCTCCGCCGAGGCGGCCCTGGACCAGATCACGGCCCTGGTGGAGCAGGCGGCGGCCTCCGCGCCCGATCCGGGGATGGTGCGCTTCATCACCCGGTTGCTGGCCAACAACATGTCGCAGATCGACTATGTGCGCCAGTTTCACGGCGGTCACTACGCCGACGCCGGCCATGCAGAGCGCTTCATCGGTGTGGGCATCGGTTTCAAGGAGATCCACCTGCGCAATCTCACCTACTTCGCCTACATGGACACCGTGGAGGAGGGGGCTCCGGATCTGGACGTGGGCATCAAGATCTTCAAGGGATTGAATGTGTCGCGTGGTCTGCCCATTCCGGTGGTGGTGCGCTTCGATTACCACGGCCAAGTGCCTGGGGCGAAGGAGCGGGCCGTGCGCCATGCCCACCGCGTGCAGGCGGCCATCGAGAGCCGCTACGCGGAGCTCCACCGGCAGGGCTTGATCCATGTGTTGCTCACGGTGCGGGATCAGGACCGCCATGTGCCCGCCGAGGCGGTGGGGTCCACGATTTCCTTCCCGACGGTTGGAGGCCATTGACATGATCATCTGCAAGGTGGTGAAGCCCCTGGTCTCCACCAATCGCATCCCGGATTTCGAACACAAGCACCTGCAGGTGGTGCTCGATGGCAGCACGCAAAAAGTGGCGGTCGACGCCGTCGGCTGCATTCCTGGCGACTGGGTGATCTGCGTGGGCAGTTCCGCTGCCCGGGAGGCCGCCGGTAGCAAGTCCTATCCCAGTGATCTCACCATCGTCGGGATCATTGACCATTGGGATCCAGACGCGGCCAAATCCGCCCCCGCCGCCAAATCCACCGCCAGCAACGGCCCGGCCCCAGCGGGTTCGCTTCCCTCCGGTTCGACGCCTTCTGGCCCGGCCAACGGGGGCAGCGCCAAGGCTCCCGGGGGAGGCGCCGGCTGATGGAGATCATGCAGGTCACGGGTTCCCTGGTGTGCACCCAACGGGTGCCCGGCCTGGTCCACATGGACCTGCGCATCCTGCGCACCCCCAAGGGCAAGCTCAGCGTGGCGGTGGATCCGGTGGGCGCCTGCGTGGGCAACTGGGTGTTCACGGCCAGTGGCAGCGCGGCCCGCTTCGCCTGCGGCAATCCCGAAATTCACACCGACCTGACCATCGCCGGCATCATCGACTTCTGGGAACCCGACGGCTAACCGCACCCCGGTCGCCCCACCGACCTCTCGACCCGATCACGCCTCCTCCCCTTTCGCGTCACCCCACGCACCGCGCCATGGCTCCCTCCTCGTCCCGCTCCAGTCGCCCCCCAGCACGCAAGGGAACCGGGTCTCCCGCGGCCACCCGTCGCACGGCCTCCCGGCGGGCGCCCACGGTGAAAGCCAGTGCCGCCGCGGCCCCCGTGGTGGAGGAGGATCCATCCCTGGCTCTGCTGCCTCCCGCGCCGGCCCTGGTGCCCCCGCCACCGGAGGAGCCGGCCGCCCCGCCTCCGGCGGCTCCCTCGGCCCCCGCCGTCTCGGCACCCGTCGCCACCCCTGCCCCCGCCGCCCCCCTGGCCGCGGCCGGTGACCCTCCCGCCTCGGAGCCCGCCGCCGCCCCCAGCGACCCCGCGCCGGCCGTCCCCAGCGCTCCAGCGGCGTCGTCCGGCACCAAGGGAGGCTCGTCGGGATTGGCCGGCTCCCCCCCCCGGGGCGCCCAATCGTCTTCGGCCCTGCGCCCGATCGACTTCCCCGCCGCCCGGGGGGTGGCCCTCGGCCTGATTGAAACCCGGGGCTTGGTGCCCGCCATCGAGGCTGCCGACGCCATGACCAAGGCGGCGGAGGTGAGCCTGGTGGCCCGGGAGTTCGTGGGTGGCGGTTATGTCACCGTGATGGTGCGCGGCGAAACAGGGGCGGTGAACGCCGCTGTGCGGGCCGGTGCCGATGCCTGCGAGCGCGTGGGCGACGGCCTGGTGGCAGCCCACATCATTGCTCGTCCCCACGGCGAAGTGGAGCCGGCCCTGGCCGCCAGCGGCGCCACGCGACGCTTATGACGCCCATGCCCGCCGTTCACCCCCGGGTGCTCGCCGACCTTGGCCGGGCCCTCAGCCTTGAGCTCACCGCCGTGCAGCAATACCTCACCCAGGCGGTGTTGGTGGAGGGCTGGGGCGACAGCGCCGCGGCCGATCGCTTCCGCAGGGAAACGGTGGAGGAGATGCAACATGCCGAGCGGATTGTGAATCGCATGATCAGCCTTGGGGTGGCTCCCGGGGCCTCCCAGGTGCAACCAGCCGGCCACGCCGGCGACCTGGAGAGCCTGCTGCGGTTGAACGGCGACCTGGAACGGCGCCTGGTGGAGCATTACGCCGAGGCCACCGCCCTCTGCCAGCGCATCGGCGACCGGGAGAACGAGGCCTTCTTCCGGGACCTTTGGCAGGAGGAACACCACCACGGCCAGGAGCTGGCCGCCTGGCTGGAGAGCCTGGAGACCCAGACCATGCCCATCAGGATGGAGGCAGCCGTTTGATCTCCCGCTCCCGCCCCGTTCGTCCCCCCGCCGCCTTGGCTCGTGAAGGGTCCCCATGACCAACCTTCCCGTGGTTGCCGCCCTGCCGTTGCCGATCCAGCTGGCCTGGCTGATCCCCCTTTATGGCTTCAGTGGGGTGCTCCTCTCCCTGCCCTGGGCCGCCGGCTGGATCAAGCGCAATGGTCCCCGCCCCGCCGCCTACCTCAACCTGCTCGGGACCCTGGTGGCCGTGCTCCACGGCAGCCTGATCATTCAGGAGGTGTTGACCCTGGGGCCCCAACAGGTGGATCTGCCCTGGTTTCAGGTGGCCGATCTCGACCTGCGCATCGGCCTGGATCTCAACCTCACCAACCTGGCCGCCCTGGAGCTGGTGACCTTCATGAGCCTGGTGGGCCAGGTGTTTGCCCTGGGGTATCTCGACAAGGAATGGTCGTTGGCGCGCTTCTACGCCCTGGGGGGCTTTTTCGAAGGCGCCATGGCGGGGGTGGTGTTGAGCAGCAATCTCTTCATCTCCTATTTCCTCCTGGAGATGCTCACCCTCTCCACCTATCTACTCGTGGGGTTCTGGTATGCCCAACCCCTGGTGGTCACCGCCGCCCGGGATGCCTTCCTCACCAAGCGGGTGGGGGATGTGCTCCTGCTGATGAGCGTGGTGGCCCTGGCCGCCTGGGCCCCCTCCCTGTCGTTTGACGCCCTGGAAACCTGGTCGGCCACGGCCATGGCCCAGGGCCAGCTCACCCCCCTGGCGGCCACCTTGATCGGCCTGGGGCTGATCGCCGGCCCCATGGGCAAGTGCGCCCAGTTCCCGATGCATCTCTGGCTGGATGAGGCCATGGAGGGGCCGAATCCCGCCTCGATCCTCCGCAACTCGGCGGTGGTCACCTGCGGGGCCCTGGTGCTCGTCAAGGTGATGCCCCTGCTGAGCCTCTCCCCCCTGGCCGTCGACGTGCTTCTGGTGGTGGGCACCATCAGTGCCCTGGCGGGGGCCCTGGTGGCCATCGCCCAGGTGGACCTGAAGCGGGCCTTCTCCTATGGCACCACCTCCTACCTGGGGCTGGTGTTCATCGCCATTGCCCTGCGGCAGCCGGCGGTGGCCCTGTTGCTCCTGCTGGCCCATGGCCTGGCGAAGGCCTTGTTGTTCATGAGCGTGGGCAGCGTGATCGCCACCACCAACTGCCAGGACATCACTGAGCTCGGGGGCCTTGGCCGCCGCATGCCCGCCACCACCAGCGCCTACCTCCTTGGCGGTGCCGCCCTCACCGGGCTGGTGCCCTTGGCGGGGTTCTGGTGCCTTTCCCGGATGGTCGGGGTGCTCCTTCCGACCTCGCCCCTGTTTGCCGTGGTGGTGTTGCTCACCAACGCCCTCACGGTGTTCAACCTGGCCCGGGTGTATCGCCAGGTGTTTCTGGATGAGCCCCATCCCAAAACCAAGCGCACCCCCGAGGTGCTCTGGCTGATGGCCCTGCCGATGGTGAGCGTGGGAGTGTTGGTGGTCCTTTTGCCCGCCGTGATGCGCCGACTGGAGCCTTACCTGGGCTTGGGCCCCGTCAGCGGCACGGCGGCGGTTCTGGTGTTGGCCAGCGGGGTGGTGGGTTTGGCGGTGGAGCTGCTGCTGCCCGTGGCCCGCGGCTCCTCCCGTTCCGTCAACCGCCCCCTGCGGGCGATCCAGGATCTGCTGGCGGCGGATTTCTACACCGACCGCCTCTACCGCAACACGATCGTGGCCTTTGTGGCCGGTCTGGCCCGGCTCACCGATGGCTTTGATCGGCGGGTGGTCAGCCGCCTTGCCGAGCGGGTCGGTTTGGCCTCCCTGGCGAGCGCGGAGGAGCTCAAGTTGGGCGTCAGCGGCCAACTCCAGAGCTACGTGCTCACCGTGGTGGTGGCGATCGTGCTTCTGTTTGCCAGCCTGGCCTGGCTCCAACCCTGAGGTAAGCGCATGTTGTCGTTGCTGCTCCTCTTGCCCTTCGTTGGCTTCCTGGTGGTGCTTCTCTGGCCCGGCCAGCCCGCCCCTGGCCTGATGCGCAAGGTGGCCCTGGTGGTGCTCGCCCTCCAGGTGGCCTGGAGCCTGGTGGTGCTTCTGGCCTTCGATCCCCACCAAGGGGGGATGCAATTGCAGGAGTCGCTGCCCTGGATTCCTGGCATCGGCCTCACCTACAGCCTGGGGCTGGATGGGCTCTCCCTCCCCCTGGTGTTGATCAATGGCGCCCTGACCCTGGTGGCGGTGATCTGCACCCGCGACATCAGCCAGCGGCCGCGCATTTACTTCGCCCTGTTGCTCTTGATCAGTGGGGCCGTCAACGGTGCCTTCCTGGCGCAGAACCTGCTGCTGTTTCTGTTGTTCTATGAGCTGGAGCTGATCCCCCTCTGGCTGTTGATCTCCATCTGGGGCGGGGCGGGCAAGGCGTTGGCGGCGACGAAGTTTCTGATCTTCACGGCGGTTTCTGGCATCTTGATCCTGGCGGCCTTCCTGGCCCTGGCGGTGCTGCGGGGCAGCGTGGATTTCAGCCTCCTGCCCATCACCAGTGAGCAGTTGGGCATGGGCAGCCAGTTGGTGTTGCTCGGGATGCTCCTGGTGGGCTTCGGCATCAAGATCCCCCTGGTGCCCTTCCATTCCTGGCTGCCCGATGCCCACACCCAGGCCTCCACGCCGGTGTCGGTGTTGCTCGCGGGGGTGCTGCTGAAATTGGGCACCTATGGCCTGTTGCGCTTTGGCCTGGGGATCTTCCCGGAGGCCTGGAGCGTGATGGCCCCCTGGCTGGCGATCTGGGCGGCGATCTCCGTGCTCTATGGCTCCCTGGCGGCGATCGTGCAGCGCGACATGAAGCGCATGGTGGCCTACAGCTCGGTGGGCCACATGGGCTCGATTCTGTTGGCGGCGGCGGCGGCGACGCCGGTGAGCCTGTTGGGGGCTGAGTTTCAGATGGTGAGCCATGGCCTGATCTCCGCCCTGCTCTTTCTGCTGGTGGGGATCGTGTATCGCAAGACGGGCACCCGGGATCTGGACGTGTTGCGGGGCCTGCTGAATCCGGAGCGGGGCCTGCCCTTCACGGGCACCTTGATGATCCTGGGGGTGATGGCCAGCGCCGGCATGCCCGGAATGGCGGGCTTCATCTCGGAATTCCTGGTGTTTCGGGGCTCCATGGCCACCTTCCCCGCCGCCACCTTGCTCTGCATGGTGGGGTCTGGCCTGACGGCGGTGTATTTCCTGTTGTTGGTCAACCGGGTGTTTTTTGGCCGGCTGGCCATCACCCCCCCCCTGGATCCCCTGCGCCACAGCCGGCTCGACATTCGCTTGGCGCCGGTGGCGCCACGGGAAACCATCCCGGCGACGGGGCTGGCGTTGACCGTGGTGGCCATGGGCTTGCTCCCCGCCGTGTTGGGGCACCTCTCGGAGGCCACCACCACGGCCATGGCCCGGTTGCCCGGGGTGCTGCAGGCGGTTGCGGCCGGGGGGGTGGGCTAGATGCCTGTCATCCCCGAGGAGTTGACCCGCTTCGGCGGCCTGCCCGAGGCGTCTGAGTTGGAGCGCCGCCTGCTCGCCGGCGAAACCCTGTTGGCGGAGTCCAGCACCCATGTGATGCAGGTGGTGGACGTGTTGGACAGCTATGGCGTGGTGCTCGATGCCTACAGCCGCAATCTGATCTATCAGGCGGAAACGCAGTTTCTGAATCCACTGCCGATTTTCAAGTATCTGGATGGGGATCACAGCCTGGCGAAGATCTGGAAACATCTGATCCACGACCGCATCAATTTTGAGTATGCGGAATACTGCATGCGCTCCATGCTCTGGCATGGCACCGGTGGCCTGGATGCCTATCTCGACAGCGGGGCCTTTCAGGAGAGCTGCGCGGCGATCATTCGCTGCAAAACCCGTCGGGATCCCCTCCTGGCCCTGCTCCATCCCCTCTTCCCCGAGTTCCTTCCCGAGCTGATCCGCAGCGCCGCCACCACCCATGCCCTGGGCCAGTTCTGGCGGGTGATGAGTGATCTCTTCCTGGACCTCTCGGCGGCGGAACGGGAGGGAACCGTGGTCTCGATCGACGACGTGGTGGAGTTCATCAAGGCGGGCCTGGTGGCGGCGGCGGCCAACCCCATCACCTACGGGGTTCAGATTGCCGGCCAATCCTTCTGGGTGTTGCCTCCCGAGGCCCAGCTCACCTTCTTGATGGATGTGGCCGTGCCCTATGTGGAGGCGGTGTTCCTGCGGGGCACCCCCTTTCTGGGCACGGTGTCGTTCAACGCCCAGGCCCAGCAGATCCCCCAGGAGCAGGGGGCCTTTGCCTACGGCGCCCTCTACGCCGATCCCCTGCCCACGATGGGGGCGGGCATTCCCCCCAGCCTGTTGATGCAAGACATGTATCGCCACCTGCCGGAGCGTCTTCACGCCTGGTATCGGGGGCAGGGTCGGGGCGAGGGGGATGTGCGGGTGAAGATCTGCATGAGTTTTCAGAAGGCCATGTTCTGCGTCACCAACGCGGCGATCCGCGGCACCTTTCCCCATGCCCTTGGCAGCGAGGGGGCCAGGGAACGGGCGGAGAACCAAGCCCATGCCGCCGCCTGGGCCAGCCGCCTGAGCCAGGCCCGCACGGATTGCCTGGAGGCCCGGGACCAGGAGTGGACAGGCGTAACCTGACGGCATGGAACAACCCTGGACCCACAGAGCGCGTCCTGATCGTTTGGAGCGCCGCATTGAGTTTGCGGATTACGACAGCACCCGCCTCTTTCTGGAGCGGTTGAACACCCTGTCGGAGCAGGAGGGGCGTTTCCCCGACATCAGCTTTGGTCGCACCTACGTGAATCTGACCCTGCGGGCGGAAGGGGACGACAGCACCGTTGGGCCAGGGGAGGAAACCTTTGCCGCGGCGATCGATGAGCTCCTCTGATCCCATCGGCGCGGAGGAAGGGTGCATTGATCTGCAAAGCGCCTACGACACGGCTGGCATTCAGGCCCTGTTGAGCCAGTTGGATCAGGAGTTGATCGGGCTGCGGCCGGTGAAGGCCCGCATCCGGGAGATCGCGGCCCTGCTGGTGGTGAACCGGGCACGGGAACAGCTGGATCTGCAAACCACGCCCCCCAGCCTGCACATGTCGTTCACGGGCCGGCCGGGAACGGGAAAAACCACGGTGGCGGAGAAGATGTCGATGATCCTCCATGGCCTGGGCTATGTGCGCAAGGGCCATGTGGTGACGGCCACCCGTGATGACTTGGTGGGTCAATACATCGGGCATACGGCACCCAAAACCCGGGAGATGTTGAAGAAAGCCATGGGCGGTGTCTTGTTCATTGACGAGGCCTATTACCTCTACAGACCTGATAATGAACGCGACTATGGATCAGAAGCGATTGAGATTCTCCTGCAAGTGATGGAAAATAACCGCAATGATCTGGTGGTGATCTTTGCGGGCTACAAAGAGAGAATGGATGTCTTTTATCAGTCGAATCCCGGGCTCTCCTCCCGGGTGGCCAACCACATCGATTTTCCCGATTACACCGATGAAGAGTTGTTGGCGATTGCCAAGTTGATCCTGGCGAGTGAAAACTATCGCTTCAGCCCGGAAGCCACTGAAGCCTTTGCGCTCTACATCCGCCGGCGGCGTCAGTTGCCCTATTTCGCCAATGCCCGCTCCATTCGCAATGCCATCGACCGGGCCCGCATGCGCCAGGCCAATCGGCTGTTCAACCAGCAGGCCGGGTTGCTCTCCAAGCAGGATCTGATGACGATCGAAGCCCCGGATATCACGGCCAGTCGGGTGTTTGCGGGTGAGATCGAGGGGTTGGATCGCAGTCAGCCGATCACCCAACCGCCCTAGGGCTCGCGTCTCTCTCCGGCTGGCCGCCATCACTCTCCGGCTGGCCACCAGCTTCGGGGGCGGCCGCCAGGGCCTGATCCAGCAGGCCGCAGAAGGTCTGGGCCACCTGGGGGGCACTGAAGGCGGCGATGGCCTCGGCGTGGGTGATGTAGGCCTGTTGGAAGGTGGCGGTGTCGCGACGGAGGGTGTCGAGGGCGGCCACGATGGCTTCCGAGCGTCGGCCATCCACATAGATGCCGATCCGCAGCGTGTCGACGATCTGGCGCAGGGGATTCTGGGGGGGGCCGAGGATCAGCAGCGGCTTGCGGTGGGCCAGGTAGTCAAAAAACTTGGAGGGATAGTTGTCGAGGTGGCGGGGACCGATCACCACCAGCTGCACATCCGCATCTTCCGCCAGCCAATGGGAGGTGGTGTAATCCACGAGCGGTCGCAATTGAATCATCGCCGCCAGGCGGGGATCGCAGCGAATGCGCTCCCGGGCCTGGGCGTAGACAAAGCCATGGATCGCCAGCTGGATGGTCGGATTCCGGGGGCCATCCTGGTGGGCGCAGGCCCGGAGGGCCTCCAGGAGGGGCTCGATCGGGCGCCATTCCGGCAACATGCCGAGATGCACCAGCTGCAGGGGGCGGGGACGGGTGCCGGTCGCGGGGGCCAGGGCACTGCGGCCCCGGGCATAGAGCTCCTCCTGAACGGGATAGCTGTCGCTGATGAAGTGGGCCTTGTGGGCCTCGACCAGGCCGGCCCGCACATAGCGCTCCCGGGTGAGGGGAGACATGAAGAGGGTGCCCCGGGCCGCCGCGAGGATGGTCCGCTGGCGCTCGGGCGTGGTGGGGTAGAAGCCCTGCTCATCGCGGGCGCCATGGGGATCATCCATCAGGGCCAGGAAGGGCTTGCCCAGCTCCTGGCACAGCTGTTGGGTCAGGGCGAGCACCTCGAAATCCGGACTTTTGCCGCCGATCAGATCGAAGCTCCAGCGCCGGTCGGCCTGTCGCACGGTGTCGGCCAATCCCTGCAAGGTGTAGGCGCCACTGTCATGGCCGAGGAGCCGTTCCAGGGAGCGGGCGAGGAGTTGCAGCCCGCCGTGGACCAGATGGGGAAGGGAGCCCTTGGGATGGCGGTTCTTGCGGATGGAGCACTGCCGGGAGAGGGAGACGCGGGTGGTGTAGTGCAGCCTTTCGCGGGGGTAATCCAGGGGCTCGCTGAGCACGGAGCAGAGCCAGGGCGCCGGGCCAGCGAAGTGCACCTCCCAGCCATGGAGGTGATAAAAGGGCAGCAATTTTTTGTAGATCAACCCCTGCACGCCACTGCAGCCTGGCGGTTGGATCATCACCAGCAACACCCGCTTCCTGGGTCCGGCTGGTTGGGTGTCGCCCTGGCTGGCGTCCGTCAACGGAGGGGGCATGGGTCAGACCTCAGCGCCGCTTGCGCGAATCGATCTGCAGCAAATCCTTCACCTGTTGAATCCGCCGTGCGAGGCCGGGATCATTGTTGATCTTTTTCTCCACCTGTTCCACAGCATACATCACGGTTGAGTGATCCTTGCCGCCAAACATCTCGCCAATTCTTGGCAGGGAAAGCGCGGTGGTTTGACGCATTAAAAACATGCCAACCTGCCGGGCCTGACTGACGGCCCGCTTGCGGCTGGCGCTGCGCATCTCTTCAATCGAGACCTCAAAAATCTCCGCCACCTTGTCGAGCACCTGTTGGGGGGTGACTTCCACGCTGGTGCCCGCTGGATCGAGCATGGGGGAAACGGATTCCACGGTCATCGGCAGGCCGGTGATCGACACGAAGGCCACCACACGGGTGAGGGCCCCCTCCAGCTCGCGGATGTTGGAGGTGAAGCGCCCGGCGATGTAGTGGATCAGGTCGCGCGGCAGGGCCATCTGCTCCTGCTCGGCTTTCTTGTGCAGGATGGCCATGCGGGTTTCCAGGTCGGGGGCCTGGATGTCGGCAATGAGCCCCATGGAAAAGCGAGAGATCAGCCGCTCCTGCAGCCGGGGAATTTGGCTCGGTGGCCGATCAGAGGCGATCACAATCTGCCGACCGGCTTCATGGAGGGCATTGAAGGTATGGAAAAACTCTTCCTGGGTGTATTCCTTGCCTTCAATGAATTGAATGTCGTCGACCAGGATCAAATCAGCAGCCCGGTAGTGATTGCGGAAGGCCTGCATGCCGTCCTTGCGGATGGCTTGGATCAGATCATTGGTGAACATCTCCGAGGAGACATAACACACCCGCGCCTCCGGATTGATTTCCAGCCGGTAATGGCCAATGGCCTGCATCAGGTGGGTTTTGCCCAACCCCACCCCGCCGCAGAGGAAGAGGGGATTGAATTCCCGCCCGGGGGCTTCCGCCACCGCCAGGGAGGCGGCGTGGGCCATGCGGCTGTTGGGCCCCACCACGAAACGATTGAACACGTAGCGGGGGTTGAGGCCCGCCTCCCCCCGCAGCAGGTCTCCCCGACCCCGGTCTTGGGGGTCCCGGGGTGCCGGCCGGCCGTTCCCTTCCGCTTCCGCCTCCTCGGGCCGTGCGCCCGGCCTCCCGACGGGGCCCAGGGATGCCAGGGACGGCTCCTCCTCGGCCACCTCCACGGCCACCCGGATCGGCCGTTGGGCCAGATCGGAGGCCAGCTGTTCGATCCTGGCCAGGTAATGCTTGCGCAGCCAGGCACAGGCGAAGCTGTTGGGGGCTTCCAGCTCCAGCCGGTCGTTGGCGCTGGCGCGGCAGCGGGCCGGCCGGATCCACGTTTCGAAGGTGGGCTTGCTGAGGGTGGCCTGGAGCACATCCTGCACTTGGGGCCATAGGTCCTCGCCCTGCTGCACGCCCTCCCCTCTCGTCAGAGAGGAATTTAAGCAGGCCCCCCGGGGCCCCCCCGGTGTCGAATTGACCTTTAATACCGAAGATCCTCTCCCCGTCCATGGTGGCCCGCCCCAACTCCCTGCTGCTGCCGGCGTTGGCCCTCCTCGCGACCCTGGGCGGCTGCTCCGCCCCCTGGAGTCAGCCGGCCCCCCGCACGGACCGGGCCCGGATCAGCGATGCCCCAGCGGCCCCCCCGCTCCAGCCCACCAGCAACCTGATCGTCGCCGCCGTCGACAAGGTGGGCCCGGCGGTGGTGCGGATCGACACGGTGAAGCGCACCCTCAATCCCCTGGGCGGCCTTTTTGGCCAGGGGCCCTCGATCCAACAGCAGCAGGGCCAGGGATCGGGCTTCATCACCCGCTCCGACGGGGTGTTGCTCACCAATGCCCACGTGGTGGATGGGGCCGCCGAGGTGGGGGTGACCCTCCCCGATGGCCGAAGCTTTGCCGGCAAGGTGCTCGGTGCCGATCCCCTCACGGATGTGGCGGTGGTGAAGGTGGTGGCCACCGGGCTGCCCGTGGCGCCCCTGGGAGATTCGAGCAAGGTGCGACCCGGGGAGTGGGCCATCGCCATCGGCAATCCCCTGGGCCTCGATAACACCGTCACCGCCGGGATCATCAGCGCCATCCAGCGCACCAACGCGGTGGGGGAGGGCCAGCGGGTGCCCTACATCCAAACCGACGCGGCGGTGAACCCCGGCAACAGCGGCGGCCCCCTGATCAATGACCGGGGCCAGGTGATCGGCATCAACACCGCCATCCGCCAGGCGCCAGGGGCGGGCCTGAGCTTCGCCATCCCGATCAACATCGCCCGCAAGATCGCGGCCCAGATCGTGGAGCGGGGCTATGCCAGCCACCCCTACATCGGCGTGCGCCTGGAGGCCCTCACCCCCCAACTGGCCCGGGAGATCAACAGCACCACCGATCAGTGCCGCCTGCCGGAGGTCAACGGGGTGGTGGTGGTGGACGTGATGGCGGGCAGCCCGGCCGCCCAGGGGGGCCTGAAGCCTTGCGATCTGATCGAGGCCGTGGGCGGCGCCGAGGTCAAGAACCCCTCGGAGGTGCAGCTGGCCGTCGACCAGGCGCGCATCGGCGAGCCCCTGAGCCTGCGGGTGCGCCGCGGCGAGGGGAGGGTGGAGCTGTCGGTCCGTCCCGCCAACCTGCCCCGCCAGCGTTGAGTGGTTTGTCGGGTCGTCGGGCCGCCGGCCGTCGAGCCACCGGCCCCGCTCGCGGCGGATCCCGCCCCGGCGGCCAGCGCCTGGTGATGTTCACCCGCTGGCCCGCGCCGGCCCGCTGCAAGCGCCGCCTGGCCGTGGCCCTGGGGCCGGAGCGGGCGGCGGCGGTGCAGGCCCGACTCCTGCACCACGGCCTGGCCGCGGCCAGGCAGGCGGCCCGCCTGGCCCTCCTCCATGGCCATTCCATTGAAGTGGTGTTGGCCGTCAGCGGCCTTGGCCCCCGGGCTCGGGGTCGCTGGGCCGCCACGTTGCCGGCGGATCGTCTGGTGCCCCAGGGGGAGGGCAGCCTGGGGGTGCGGTTGCGGCGCCAGGTGGAGCGGGCCCGGCGGGAGGCCGTGGGCCAGCTGGTGTTGGTCGGCAGCGACCTGCCCCACCTGGATGGCGCCGATCTCCTGGCGGCCTTCGCTGCCCTGCGCCACCACCCCCTGGTGGTGGGTCCGGCCCTGGATGGGGGCTACTGGCTGCTCGGCCTGTCCCCCCGGCTGGTGGCCCCCCGCCTGTTCGCGGGCGCCGCGGGCCCCATCGCCTGGGGCACCGGCGAGGTGTTGGGGCAGACCCTGGCCGCGGCGGCGGCGGAGGGCCTGACCCCCGTGGTGCTGCCGGAGCGGGGGGATCTGGACCGGGTGGCCGACCTGGCGGCCTGGCGGTGACGGCTCCCTTGGCCGTGGTGATTCCCGCCCGCAACGAGGCGGCCCGGCTGCCTGCCCTGCTGGCCGACCTGGCCCGGGCGCCGGAGCTGGTGGGGGAGATCTGGGTGGTGGATGGGGGCAGCGCGGACGCCACCGCCACAGCGGCCCGCCTGGGCGGGGCCCGCCTGCTGCGGGCGCCCCCCAACCGGGGCGGCCAGCTGGCGCTAGGGATCGCCGCCACCACCGCCCCCTGGCTGTGGCTGCTCCATGCCGATGGCCGCCTGCCGGCGGCCTGGCCCCGCCTGGTGGCGGCGGCGCTCCGCCAGGGGCCGGAGCGGGCCTGGGCCTTTCGGCTGGCCATCGATGGCCCCTCCCCGGCCCTGCGGCTGGTGGAGGCCCTGGTGGCCTGGCGCACCCGCCTGTTTCAGTTGCCCTACGGGGATCAGGGCCTGTTGGTGTCGCGCCAGGCCCTGGAGCGGGCGGGGGGTGTGGCGCCGATCCCCTTGATGGAAGACCTGGATCTGGTGCTGCGGCTGCGGCGGCTGGGGCCCTTGGGCCTGCTGGAGGGCTGCTTTCGCGTGGATGGCCGCCGCTGGCAGCGGCTGGGGGTGGTGCGGGTGAGCTGGAGCAATGCCCGCCTGCGCCGGGCCTGGCGCCGGGGGGAGGATCCGGCCAGGCTGGCGGCGCGCTACGGGGCGTACCAGAAGGCGCAGCGGCGCTGTTGAGGTTCCAGCTCCCAGCCCTGGTGGCTGTAGAACTCCACCACGCCGGGGTCGGCGTAGAGGGTCACATGCTCCACGCCCATGCGGCGCAGGTGCAGGGTCACGTAGTCCATCAACTGCCGGCCCAGGCCGACGCCCTGGTAGAGGGGGTGCACGGCCACGTCCCAGACGGTGGCTTCCACCACCCCATCGCCGGTGCAGCGGGCAAACCCCACCAGCTTGGGCAGGCGGGCGTCATGGCGCCAGAGGCCTACCCGCAGGAGGCTGTGGTTGAGGGCCTTGCGCACCTTCCGCAGGGGGCGGCGATTCCAGCCGACCGCGTCGCAGAGGGCCTCCAGTTCGATCAGGTCGATCGGGCGGTCCAGGCTGAGCACCACCTCCAGCCGGGCGCCGGGAAGCTCGCAGCAGCGATAGGAGGAGCCATAGAGGCTCAGATAGAGCGCGTCGGCGGGCACGGGGGAGGGGTTGTCCGACACGGGCTGGGGGAGGGGAGAGCAACGCAATCTGACGATCCTCGCCCCGCGGGGCCCTTCCGCGCGATCTTGGACGGTCAGCAACTTGGTTGGGCTTGAGCGGCCACCCTCCCCTCCCCCCCGTGTTGGTGGCGGTCCATGGCTGGCTGCTGTCGGGTCGCCTGTGGGAGCGGCTGGAGGGGGAGCTGCGCCCCGGCTGGTCGCTCCTGGCGCCAGACCTGCCTGGTTTCGGCTCCACCCCCCGGCCGCGGGGATTGCAGCCCAGCCTGGTGAGTTACGGCCGCTGGCTGGCCGACTGGGTGGAGCGGGAGGTGGGTCCCCGGCCGGTGGTGTTGGTGGGCCATTCCCTGGGGGGCAGCGTGGCGCTCCATGCGGCCGGCCACCTGGGGGAACGGTTGCGGGGCCTGGTGCAGATCGGTGCCGGAGGCGGGGTGTATCAGCCGCGGTCGTTCCGCCAGCTGCGGCGTGGGGGCTCCCTGTTGCTTGGCCTGCGGCCCCGGGCCATGGCCGATTGGCCCCTGTTGGCCAGGCTGCGCTCGCCCCTGGTGGCGGAGTTGCGGGCGGCGCGGGGTCTGTTGGCCTGCAGCACGAACCGGGGAGCCGTGCGCCAGCTGCCCCAACTCGCCCATGCCCTCGCCGTGCCGAGCCTGTGGATCGCCGGCAGTGAAGACCAGGTGATGGCGCCCCGCTACGTGCGCCATCTGGCCGGCTATTCCGCCGCCCACCAGCTGGAGGTGTTGGAGGGGGCCGGCCATCTGCCGATGTGCCAGATGCCCCGGGAGCTGGCGGCCCTGATGCGGAGCTGGCTGGAGCAGGAGGTTCAGAACGTGGCCAGCCCCTTCTCCTGCAGGTCGGCCAACTGGGCGTAGAGGCCGCCGGCGGCGCGCAGCTGGCGGTGGGTGCCGCTTTCCACCAGCTGGCCTCTGCGCAACACCAGGATGCGATCCGCCGCCTCCACGGTGGCCAGGCGGTGGGCGATGACGATGGCGGTGCGGCCCTCCAACAGGTGTTCCAGGTCGCGTTGCAGGGTGGCTTCGGTGGAGGGGTCGAGGAAGGCCGTGGCCTCGTCCATCACCAACACGGCGGGATCGCGGGCGGCGACCCGGGCCACGGCGAGCAGCTGCCGCTCCCCGGAGGAGAGGTTGGCCCCCCGTTCCCGCAGGGGGGTGTCGAGGCCCCGGGGGAGACGCCCGAGCAGGGGCGCCAAGCCGAGGTCGAGGCAGAGGCGCTCCACCTGGGTGTCGCTGAGGGGGGAATCGAGGCGCACGTTGCTGGCGACGCTGCCGCTGAAGAGGAAGGTGTCCTGCAACACCACCCCCAGCCGTTGCCGCAACTGGGCCATGGGGATGTGGCGGATGTCGACCCCATCGAGAAGGATGCGGCCGGCCTGGGGTTCATAGAGGCGGCAGAGCAGGCGGATGATGGTGGTTTTGCCCGAGCCGGTGGGGCCGACGATGGCCGCGTGCTCGCCGGGGCGGATGCGGAAGCTGAGGTTGTGGAGGATGGG
The DNA here is from genome assembly GCA_046340755.1 of Cyanobacteriota bacterium. Classification (GTDB taxonomy): domain Bacteria; phylum Cyanobacteriota; class Cyanobacteriia; order PCC-6307; family Cyanobiaceae; genus Cyanobium. The sequence continues at coordinate 9,786 of JBKDSY010000074.1, read as the reverse complement.
ATCGTCGGGGCGGTAGGCGAAGGAGACCGATTCGAACACCACCTCACCGGCGCAGGGGCCCGGGGCCGCCGCCAGCGGGCTGGGGCGCTCGTCGGGGCGGCGATCCTGGATTTCGATGGGCTGGCTGAGGAGTTCGTCGATGCGTTCGACGGCCGTCAGCCCCCCCTGCAGCTGGGTGAAGCGCTCCGCCAGTTGGCGCAGGGGGTCGAAGAGGCGCAGGGAAAAGAGGATGAAGCTGGTGAGGGTGCCCAGGCCCATGGCGCCGCCGGTCACCAGGCTGCCGCCCACGGCCAACACCAGGGCGATGGCCGCCTGGCTCACCCACTCGATCATGGCCGAGATGGCGCTGTCGTAGAAGATCACCCCGTTCACGGCCCGGCGATAGGCCTGGTTGGTGTGGCGAAAGCGGCGGCTGTTTTCCCGTTCGCGGCGAAACATCTGCACCACCTCCAGCCCCTGGAGGTTTTCCTGGAGCTCGGCGTTGAGCTGGCCCAGCTCCTCTCGCACCCGGTAGTTGACGCGCCGGTAGCGGGCCTGCAGCCAGAGCATGCCCAGGGTGACGGGAATCTGGAGGGCGATGAGCAGCAGGCCCAGGCGCCACTCGATCATCACCATGGTCACGCTGATCACCACCAGGCTGACCATGTCGCCCACCAGGCCCACGGCGCCGGTGCCGAACACCTCCGCCAGGGCCTCCACGTCGCTGGTGAGGCGGGTGACGAGCTTGCCGGTGGGGGTGGTGTCGTGAAAGCGCAGGGAGAGGGCCAACACGTGGCGGAAGAGGGCCTCGCGGATGCGGGCGGTGAGCCGCTGGCCCACCACCTGCACGTTGAAGCTTTGCAGGCCCTGCAGGGCGAGCCGCACCATCACCGCCAAGAGCAGGAGGCCCACCAGCACCCGCAGGGCCTGGGGAACGGCCAGGCCCCGCAGCCAGGGGATCACGGGTTCGGAGCGCAGAACGGCGATGGCCTGGCCCACCAGCAGGGGTTGGAGGGCACCGGCCAGGGCCAGGGGGATCAGCAGGACCACCACCAGGGTCAGCCGGCGCCGGTCCTGGCCGAGGTAAGGGAGGAGACGCCGCAGCCGTTGGATGTCGAGGGAGGCCATCAGCAGGGGGTCCCGACGGCCACCGGGGCGGGACCAGGGGTGGGGCTTTGGGCGACGGCGGCCAGCCGGGCGACGATGGCCTGGAGGGGGCCGGGGTCGAGCCGCAGGGCGAGGGGATGGCCGATCAGCCGGGCCGTGCTTTCAAACAGGTCTTCGATGGCCACCAGGCCGTTGTCGTGGAGGGTGCGGCCGGTGGCCACCAGGTCGACGATCGCTTCCGACATGCCGGTGAGGGGGCCCAGCTCCACGGAGCCGGTGAGGTGGATGAGCTCCACTGGCAGGTCGATCCGCTCGAAGAAGGCCTCGGCGCAGCGGGTGAACTTGCTCGCCACCCGGCAGTGGGCGGGCAGGTCGAGGGCCCGCCGGTAGCCGCTGGAGGCCTTCACGGCGACGGCCATGCGGCAGCCGCCGAAGCCCAGGTCCACCAGGGGCGCCACCGGCAGCTGGTGCTCCCGCAACACGTCCTCCCCCACCACGCCGAGCTGGGCCTGGCCGTAGGCCACGTAGACGGGCACGTCGGCATTGCGCACGAGCAGGGCCCGGGCCTGGCCGCAGCGGCTGGGCACCATCAGCTGGCGATGGTCGGGGTTGAGCAGGTCGGAGAAGTCGAGGCCCGCCCGCTGGAAGCAGCGGATGGAGTCCGCGAGCAGGGCTCCCTTGGCCAGGGCAACAGTCAGCATGGCAGGCCCGGACAGGCCGGGCGGCGGCGGTTGCCCTGAGACTATCGAGGGGTTGGCGGGGGCGGCAGAGAGGAGGAGCGGCAGGCGATCGGGGTATGGGAGAAGGAGCTGGCCTGGCGGGAGTTCTACCAACAGGCGCTGTTTCCGTTTCCCAAGCGCGCCGAGGGCCCCTACCGGCCCCAGTCGCGCCACTTCCCTGGGAGAACGACACGGCCCGGTTCGAGGCCTGGTGCGAGGGGCTCACCGGCGTGCCGATCATCGTCGCGGCGATGGGCCAGCTGAACAAAAGCGGCGGGATGCACAACCGCTGCCTCATGATCGTGGCCTCCTATCTGGTGAAGGATCTGATCGTCGACTGGTGCTGGGGCGAACGCCGCTTCAGGGCCCAGCTGGTGGTTGGCGACCTGGCGGCCAAAAACGGCGGCTGGCAGTGGAGCGCTAGCAGCAGCATGAATCCTGAGCGTCTTCAACCCCACCACCCACGCGGTCCGCTTCGATCCGGGGGCCACCTGCATCCGCACCTGGCTGCCGGAACTCGATCAGCTGTCAACGTAGTGCTTAGCGGCCGCATCGGAGTGAGGCCACCCCGAGCCGATCGTGGAGCACAAGCAGCAGTAGTCGCGCTTCAAGGTGCTGTTCGCAGTGCTTCCAATTTGCACCGGTCCAATCCTTAAGAGGCAGGACCGGCGTTGGCCTCCATCTCAACATGCGTCGGCCGATGCCGATGAAGAGGGTTGGGTACGCGCCTGACGCGCCGCTCACCATCACCGAGCAAGCGGCGTTTTGCAAACTCCCCGATTTCATATTCGGAGGCAAACAGGTCGAACAGGGCGAAGCGTGCGGCGTGCTGGGGGTGCCTACGCTGATAGTCAAGAACCACCTCGGCAGTCATACGCCAGAATTCACTCTCTTCCAGGCCGTAGTGCAACCGCAGGAAGATGGCCAACTCAGTCAGACAGGTGAAGAAGAATGCGTCGCATGAGTAGTCACGAACTGCATTCACGTCATCCGTAAGGATGAATGAGCTGCGGTTCACCGCAGCGTGCCTCTCTGGCAGTGGCACAAGCTCTGGAGCGGCCTCTGGGCGTGCAAGGTGATTCGGCGAATACCGCACGCCGTCATGAAAGTCCTTGAGAGCGATACGCTCCGGCCATCCGTCACGGTGAATCAACACAATGTTCTGGCCATGGGACTCCATGCCGATGCCCTCGGCGTAGAGCATGTGCACGATGGGCGACACGCTCACCTGCAGCAGTTGTTGCAGCCAGGGGAGGAGGTCATAGCGAGCGATCCAAGCATCAATGAAGGGCTTTTGCTCACCATCTCCATAGAGATTTTCGATACGGCTTAGACCATTAAATGGGAGGCCCTGCTCTCCTTGCTTGAGGTAGGAGCTGAGATTTTTCCGCCAAATCGCCCCCAGGGTTCCGTAGACCTTACCTTGTCTGATGGCCGGCAACTGTCCATCATTAAAACTGACCCCGGCAACTTCGCCGAGAATCACAAATCCCAGGTCCCGCGCTGTGGAATCGGTCGCAATCAAATTCTGGAGCCAGTCATTAATCGTCGGCCCATTCAGAACCGTGTGCCTTGCCAGGATGCGCGAACAGGAGGTATTCGTAATACTAAGAGAAAGCTTTATGTAGGGCCTGGTTGTATCTTGGACATTTGCGAGAGTGCGGATCGACTGCTGGGGTCGGTAATGAGCACCTGAAGTACCAAGGTAGAGGAGTTCACCACAGGCCAGCTCGGGCTGAAAATTCGGGACAATCACCCTCTCCCATTGCCAGGGATGCACTGGTATGGGCCAGTAGTCGCTCATGGAACGGCCCTGTTCGGCAAGTGCACGATCGATCTCGGCCCAGCGCTCAGCGCCAAATTCGACCTTGAGGAAGTGGGTCAGATCGACGTCTCGAGAATGATTAACCGAGGCAAGATGCCGAGGAATACCCACCCACACGACGGCCAGAGGCTGCCCGAATTCCGGGCCGTAGCGGCAGTTGTCTTCGAGGGAAAAGCCGATACGCGACTTATAGCAGGGATGATATCTATGACCATCCATAAAATGCCTCTCAAGGCTGTCGGCATCCAGGCTGAAAGGTGCAGCAGCGGGCTGATAGTCCTGGCAACGCGACTGCAGATCCTTAAGCAGGGTCTGCTCGAGCTCCTCGACAAAGCGCGGCATGAATTGTCCGTCAGCGAGTGCGCCTAGCAACTCGGCCAAAGCCTGATGCAGATCCGGTTGACTCGGGACATCCTGCGCATCAACGCGTTGCAGGGTTGCCGTATCTAGACGGATCATGGCGAAGCTGTCGCTGAGCAGCCCCAGGCAATGGTAAGTGACTGGGCACCCTTGCTCATCAACGCCGTCAACGATGAATCGCTGACGGCGATCGCCCGTCGACTCAAGGCGGTAGCTCAGCACGTTTTCACAAAGGAGGGCTTGCAGCAGCTGCCCAACCACTCGCTGCGAAACGCGGCAGAATCGCCGTGAATCGGCCGGGGTCAGCCACTCGTAGGCATGGGGAATGAGCATGGGCAGGTGATTCGGAGGGAAGGCTGCAACTGGTGAAGGCAAACGGGAAAACAGAAGGTGAATTTGGCAATTTTAGCATTAGCTTGCCAGCGTGGACAAAGGTGTTACTGGCAATTCCTGCTCCTCAAAAATCCTCAACTCATAGGATGTCGGAGACAAAATAGACCGGTCAATCTCGATCACGTCAGCTGAAACTGACACCCCCCAGAAGACCTCCAACTCATAGGCGGCAAAAACCAAATCGCCCCTGAGTCGCCCTGGCGCAGGCAAAGAACACGGATGCGTGGCTGACTGCCGAACGGAATGCGGCGATCTAGCAGTATCTGAAGTCGCACAGCACTGGCAGATCAGTGCTCAGGGTTAGACCTTTCTCCTGCATCATGAGCTTAAAATTGACTGGCAGGAAGGGAGTGAGATTGGCAGACTCGCCCTAAAGATGTGTGGTCACTGCGTGTTGCGCACAGGGATCACTCAGTTACGGGCAGTGTCCAATGCATTGACCAGCGCACGTTCGAATCGGGCGACCACCTCGGCGCACTGTGCTTCGTCGATGATCAACGGTGGCAACAGGCGAATTACGCTCCCGTGACGGCCGCCTCGCTCAAGTAGGAGACCCTGCTTGAAACACTCTTTCTGAATAGTGGCCGCTAGCAGGGGATCCGTGGGGTGCGTACCCTGGGCATCGGCGTCTTGGCGCTCGTCGACGATCTCCAACCCCAGCATCAGCCCGCGACCCCGCGCCTGTCCTATCGCAGGATACCGCTTGCGCAAAGCATTCAATTGCGCCTTCAGCCATTCGCCACGTACACTGGCTTGTTCGGCCAACCCATCACGCTGGATAATCTGAAGGGTGGTCATACCAGTGGCCATGGCCATCTGGTTACCACGGAAGGTGCCGGTGTGGGCCCCAGGCTGCCATACGTCGAATTCAAGCTTGATGGCCAACAGCGCCAGCGGCAGGCCGCCACCGACCGCCTTGGACATGACGATGATGTCGGGCTCGATGCCTGCATGCTCAAAGGCAAACATCCGCCCCGTGCGTCCAAAGCCGGCCTGTATTTCGTCAAGGATCAGCAGGATGCCGTGGCGCTTGGTTACCTCGCGCAGGCCATGCAACCAGGCATTGGGCGCCGGATTGGCACCGCCCTCGCCCTGCACCGCCTCCACGATCACCGCCGCAGGCAAGCAAACGCCACTTTCAACATCCTCAATGAACTGAGCGAAGTAATGCGACAGCGCCCGCACGCCAGCCTCGCCACCAATACCCAGTGGGCAGCGGTATTCGTGTGGGAACGGCATGAACTGCACGCCGGGCATCAGCGAAGTGATGGCATTTTTTGGGGCGGTATTCCCGGTCACCGCTAGGGCACCATGTGTCATGCCGTGATAACCACCGCTGAAGGCGATAATGTTGCTGCGTCCGGTCACGGTCTTGGCAAGCTTGAGAGCGGCTTCAACCGCATCTGCGCCAGACGGGCCGCAAAACTGCAAGCAATAACCCTGGCTCGGCAGCGCGCCGAGCAGCTCTTCACTGAAGGAGTCCTTCAGAGGAGTGGTGAGATCCAAACTATGCATTGGCAGCCCAGATGCCAGGAAGCGCGACAAACTGTCGACAATCGCTGGATGGTTGTGGCCCAGGGCTAGGGTGCCAGCACCGGCCAGGCAGTCGAGGTAGTGCCGCCCTTCAACATCGGTAACCCATACACCCTGTGACGTAGAAATCGCCAACGGCAAATTGCGTGGATAGCTACGCACATTGGATTCAAAACGTTCCTGGCGCGACAGGTAGTACACATTGGTTCGCTGCGGGACATCACGGGTGGTTTGGTCTTGCACCTGGACACGCTCATCAAACATGAGAAATTAGTTCCCCGCCTAAGGCCCTAATGCCAAAGGCGCTTTTCAATTGACCATAACACATCTCAGTCGAAGGCGATGTCCACCCCGAAGAATTTCAGTAAATTCAAACGAATCACCGCGGGGTCTGAGCGGTGGGCTCTCCAGGCTAAATGGAGGCTTCTCGGGAGATCGTGCCACGCTGAGATCCTTACCAAAACTTGACTCCAACATGACCCTGGAAGCGAAGTTATGAAGCCTATTGTTTTGGCGTGAACAATGCGAATTGAATTGCAACAATAGACCATTCGAACATCCCCTACGAAATGCACTAGGGTAAGTTTCTTTTCATTGATTCTAGACTCTGGTGCTCTGAGGGAAAGGCATGACTTGATTACCCAGCTCGCTCCGCGCCGGGCGCTCTGGCCATGGAAACTAGTACATAACTACCAGCCCAGTCATGGCGCGCAGCGGTATCCAGTTTCAAAAGGGCCTCTCCCTCCTTGAGTTCCAACGGCTCTATGGCACCGAGGAGCAATGTGAGGCCGCTCTGGAGAAGGCTCGCTGGCCTGATGGCTTCCGCTGTCCACGCTGCCATAGCCATGAGCATGGGCTCGTCTACGACCGGCGTCTCAAGCGTTATCAATGCCGGAACTGCGGCCATCAGGCCACGCTCACGGCTGGCACGATCATGCAGGCCACAAAACTGCCGCTGACCTCCTGGTTCCTGGCCTCCTATCTGATCGGTCAGGCCAAAACTGGGATCTCCTCGCTCGAGCTCAGTCGCCACCTGGGCGTGAAATACGACACCGCCTGGCTGCCCCACAACAAAAGTCTGCGAGTGATGGCTGATCGGGAAGAGGCCTACCTGCTGCGGGGAAAGATCCCGATCGATGATGCCTACCTCGGCGGAGAACTGCCGGGGGGCAAGGCAGGTCGGGGATCAGAGAACAAGGTCCCCATTGTCGCGGCCGTCTCCTTGAACGAGGCGGGTCATCCGATTCATGCCAGGATCACAGCTATGAGTGGCTTCAGCGCAGAGGCGATCGCAGACTGGGCCAAACGGCATCTGGAACCAAGCACGCATGTGCTCTCCGATGGCCTGGCCTGCTTGCGCGCCGTGACCACGGCTAACTGCCTCCACAAGGCAGTTGTCACAAGCGGTAAACACCCCAACGACCTGCCCCAGTTCCGCTGGATCAACACATTGCTGGGCAACCTAAAGACCAACTTCAGCGGCACCTTCCATGCCCTTAACTTTGACAAGTATGCCAGGCGATACCTGGGCGGTTACTGCTTCCGTTTCAACCGGCGCTTTGCGATGGCTGTGATGACCGAGCGCATTACCAATGCCGTCTGCTGCTGCAGGCCACGCACGGACACGGAGAGGGATCTCAGGATCGCGGAAGTTTATGGGTAATCAAGAGGCACGAAGACGGCAGCGCTATAGGCTTTCGTCTGAATCCTTCCAAGGTTTGCGTTATCGGGCACGGTATTCCGAGTTGCCGAGTTAATGATTGTTTGCAATCTCTTTCAGAAATTCCACAGATAAATGAGTCGTGGTCCCTTGCTCACTTCTTCGCCTGTGCGGGGGACCTCCACCACTCGTTCCGGCTTCACGTTGAGAGTCCAGTCTGCAATCAGCTCCTTGTCGATCAGATGATGTTCAGGGTAATTCTCATCGTCCTTCGGACAATTCCACATAAAAGGAAAGCTCAGAATCGCCTGCCTGGAGACGCGCATGACTTCCCGGAAGGCCCGAGTCTGTTTGTTGTCCAAATGTTCCCACACCTGAAGGCCAATCAGGAGGTCGTATGCCTTGTCGGCCACGGGCCACGGCTTCTCCGTGGCATTGTGAGTGTAGACCTTTCCAATGTCACGTTCGGGCTTGCCCCAGTAGTCATCTTCTGGTTTCACCATCACGTCGCAATGCTTCACGATGGTCTGCTTGCCGGGCCCGATTTCAAGAACACTGGAGGGCACAAGTTTTTTCACCATGTCCGCGACGGGACCGTAGTACGCCCACCGGCCTGCGTACCATTGGCCCATCGGACCATCGAGCAGAGCATCAAATTCTTGCCGTGTCATTGTTTCCATCGTTCTTGCTCCCCCGAACAGGCTTTGAGGTTTAAACAACACTACCACCTTGTCCGGCGTGCTCGCCATCAAAAAACGGGTGGTCAGGCGTGACATCTGAGATCGCTTGCGATGACCAGAAGTTCACGCGAGTCGGAACTATTCCAGGTTTGATGGGCGGATCTGGCTGGGCAGCCCCACTTTATGTGGTCTAAAACCCGAAGCCTGAATGCTCTGATCAGAGGGTGAAATGGGTGGAATGACAGGCTTTCACTCCAGAGGCGCAGATGCACCTTGCCATTCAAAAATGAATCGAGGCGATTGACTTATCAAGTCTTTCGTCCGATCGCCGATGTGTTGTAAGCTGGAGTGGTCTGTGCAGCCAGGGGCCTACGTCCTGCCTCTCCCAGGCTGCAGCGTATCGAGGCGGAAATGGCCTCCGCTCAGACCTGTGAAGGTTACCTGTAAGGCTCTCGACATGGTTGATAGCCACAGGCTGGAGAGGGCGGCGGGCTCTTGTTTTGCCTTTGCGGAGAAACGGCTGGCCCCCGGGCGGTTTCCGAGGCGGAACCCGCCCACCGCCTCGGAAACCTGGGGCCTGATGGTCGGCTCGTCGCAGTAGAGCCGTGGACCGCCGATCTCACCACCTGGTTCAAAAGGGTGTTGCGCATGCCGTTCCTTGATCTACCCCGGTAATCCTTCGCCAAGGTCTTCCCCGTGACTCGATCTGATTTCCAACACCATCAATAAGCCACATGATCAGCAACAAAGCTCCGCAGATCTGAGCTGTCTCTCCGGCTTCGGTTGGCAACCGATTCCAGCCATGAGCAAGCGTTGTAGTAAACCCTTGAGATAAAACCGACGGTTGAAGCGATAAGACATCTCGGCGAGATAGCGATCTCCATATTTTCTAAAGTCAAATGCATGATGGGTGCCGCCTAATGCTGTTTTCACATTGCCAATGATTGTGTTCAACCATTGAAATAACGGTACATCCTTTGGTTTCCTGCCACCAATCACAACCGGGACGTGGTCGCAGCCTGCCGCAGCCACAGCTCGGAAACAGGCCAAACCATCAGAAAACACTAGGCTTCCCGGCGCAAGATTATCAACAGACCAGGCTTCTATGGCATTGCTTGTAAATCCACTCACTCGATTAAGCTTGAGATGAATCGGCCGGTTTTCGTCACTCATTTCCAAAGCTGCGACAAACGGTATCTTATTCTCTGATCCTCGACCAGCCTTGCCTCCATTGATCTCTCCGCCAAAGTAGGCATCATCAACATGGATGATGCCACGCAGAAAGTATTGCCCTTCGCGATCCTTCATAGCCTCCATCAACTTATGTTTAATCTTCCAGCTGGTAGGATAGCTGACACCAATTTGTCGCTTGAGCTCCAACGCTGAAATCCCATTCTTTGCATGGGTGATCAGATAAATGGCTTGAAACCATTTGGATAGAGGTAGCTTGGTAGAATCAAAGATTGTTCCTGCCGTTGCCGTCGTTTGATGGCGACACTGGTTGCACTGGAACCTTTTGCGGCGGTCATC
>JBKDSY010000073.1:0-9424 GCA_046340755.1 Cyanobacteriota bacterium | reverse complement strand
GCTGAACCGCATCGCCCGGGTGCTGCTGTGCCTGGTGTTCATCCATGCCGTGATCGGCAAGTTGACGGGCTTTGCCGGGGTGGCTGGCGCCATTGCGGCCAAGGGACTGCCCCTGGCGCCCGTGCTGCTGGTGGCGGCCATGGGCCTGATGGCGGTGGGGTCTGCCCTGGTGATCAGTGGCTGGAAGGCCAGGCTTGGGGCGGTGCTGCTGCTGCTCTTCCTGGTCCCCACCACCCTGCTGTTCCACGGCGATGTGGCCGACAAGGTGGAACGGATTCAGTTGTTCAAGAACCTGGCGATCATGGGCGGCCTGCTGCTGGTGGCTGACCAGGACAGCAGGCCCTGACCAGGGGCACTGGAAGCGGAACGTTATCTTTGATTTGCTCTCCGTAGGCATGGTGGTCAAAATCCTGAAACTGTTGCTCTGCGGAGTCTTTGGCTCCCTGGTTCTGTTGACGGGCGTGTCCTCGGGGTTCGCCGCCCCGACCAGTCCCGCTGACCTCCCGTTTGACCAGCGGGTGCTGGATGTGATTCGTCGCAACCCGGAAGCGATCCTCGAGGCTTTGGAGCGCTATGAGCAGCAAAAGCAGCAGGAGCAACGCGACAAGCAAGCCACCCTGCTGCGGGACCTCTTCCCGGTGCCCGCCCGGATCATCGGGAACTCCCCGGTGCGGGCCTCCAATTCAAAGACCTTGCTGGTGGAGTTCTCCGACTTCCAGTGCCCCTACTGCGCCCAGGCTCAGCGGCCCTTGAAAGCGCTGCTGGCCCAGCAGAGGAACGGGTTCCGCCTGGTGTTCAAGCACTTCCCCCTGAGCCAGATTCATCCCCAGGCCCTGCCATCCGCGCGGGCGGCCTGGGCCGCAGGTCGCCAAGGCAAGTTCTGGGAGTATCACGACGCCCTGTTCAGCAACCAAAGCAAACTTGGTGAGGGCTTTTACCAAGAGGCCGCCAAGGATCTGGGGCTCAACTTGGACGCCTTCAACCGGGACCGCCAGGGTGAGGCTTCCCTCCAGGCGATCCGCGAGGATCTGGCCCTCGCCGAACGGCTGGGTCTCCAAGGCACTCCCACGTTTCTGCTCGAACGGGGGGGACGGCTGGAGGTGATCTCTCTCGACGAACTGCTGGCGGGTCCACCCCAGCAAGCCAAGGCTCCCTAAGCCTTGGAAGCTGGACATCGCCGTGGTGGAGACCTTCTGAGCTCACCAATGGGCAAGACCACGCTCCCCTTCACGGTGATTGGCGGCTATCTGGGCGCAGGCAAAACCACCCTGCTCAACCAACTGCTTGCCCGTGCCAGCGGGCTGCGCATCGTCGTGCTGGTGAACGACTTCGGCAGCCTCAACATCGATGCCGCCCTGGTGCGTGCCCATGTAGGCGACACGATTGAACTCGCCAACGGCTGCCTCTGCTGCTCCCTGGTGAGCGGCTTCGCCGAGGTGCTCGGCCGGTTGAAGGCCCGGGCCGCCGAGTTCGACCATGGGGTGATCGAGGCCAGCGGGGTGGCCGAACCGCTGCGGGTGGCCCAGCTGGTTCAGGCCTTTGGCTTTCCCCTCGACGCCCAGCTGGTGGTGGTGGACGGGGAACAGATCGCGCGGCAGACGACCGACAAGTATGTGGGCGATGTGGTGCGGCGTCAGTTGCGCCAGGCGGATCTGCTGCTGGTGAACAAGCTGGATTTGGTCGGCGACGATCGCCGTGCACCTCTCCGAGACCTCCTCGACACCCTGGCCCCCGGGGTGGCGCGGCTGGAGATGGTGCGCGGCCAACTGCCCCTCGCTCTCCTGCTTGGGCGGCACCTGGGGGGAGGGTTGCCGAGCCCCCTTTCCGATGCCCTGCCTGGTGATGGCGTGGATCCCAGCGTCGAGGTTCACCGCCATGGCGAAGGTTTTGAAACCTGGACTCTCTTCCTGGAGGGCCCGCTCCCGCGTTCCGCCCTGGAGCACTTTGCCACCAACCTGCCGGCTGGACTCCACCGGGCCAAGGGCTTCGTGCGGTTGGTGGAGACCCCCGACCAGCTCCATCTCTTTCAGTTGGTGGGCACCCGCTGGAGCTTGGAGCCGCTCCAGTCCGCCCCGCCAGCCCTGGCCGGGGGGCCGCTCCTGGTGTTGATTGGCCACCGGGGTGCGGCGACGGCCGAACAGCTCCAGTGCTTGCTTGCCGATTCCAGGAGCAGCGCCCTCAGCTGACCCTGAACCCTTCTCAGCGCCCCGCCCCGACCATCTCCGCCTCCACGGGGAGAGGATCCGGCGAGCGGCCCCCGCAGGTTCCCCAGCTGTTGAGCAGGGCAAAGAGTTCGGCCTGCAGGTTTTGCATCGCCCTGATCTTCTCGCCGATCTCACCGGCTTTGCCGCGGATCCGCGCCTTCAGGTCACTGCAGGTGCACACACCCGACCGCCGTGCCTCAAGGGTCTGCCTCACATCGGCGAGAGGAAGCTCCATGGCCCGCAGGGTGCGGATCAGGGCCAGTTCCGCGAAGACGCCTTCATCGAAGAGCCGGTAACCGCCTTCGCTACGGCCGCTGGGCTGGATCAGGCCCTCGTCGCAGTAGAAGCGGATGGTCTTCACGCTGAGGCCAGAGCGGCTGGCCACGGCGCCGATCTTGAGGAGCTGGGCAGGCACCACTTGACTCTCCACTTGGGGGAGAGTGCATGGTAGGGCTGGCCTGTCGTTCCTTTCCTGTCGATGTCTGCTGCGGCTGTGGTTCTTCCAGCGCTAGGTCCAGGCCTGGGTGTGGCCGCGGTGGCGCTATGCGGCGCGCTGCTGGCCGGCCCGGCCCAGGCCCATCCCAAAGGCCTCTACCAGAGCCAGGCCGAGGCGGAGCAACGTGCCAGGGAGCTCGGCTGCAAGGGAACCCACCAGAACAATGGGCTGTGGATGCCCTGCAGTGGTGAGGCGATGCTGCACAAGGAGCTGCGCGAGGAGTGACGTCGATGGCGCGAGCCCTTGGTGCACGATCCCGCCGTGTCCATCGTGTGATGGTGCCGCTTGCCGCCGCGCCGCTGCTGCTCACGGCGGCCAGCGGTTCCCTCTACAGCCTGCTGCTGGAGCGCGGCATCGACGCCTTCTGGCTGCTCAAGATCCACACGGGCAAGTTCGGCCCGATCAACCTGCAGCCCTATTACTCCGTGCTGCTCGGTCTCCTCACCCTGGTGGTGATCGTCTCCGGCCTGGCCCTGATCCTCACCAGCGGCCGGGCCCGAGCCTGAGCGCCCCTCAACCTCCGGCAAGCATCACGGTCCCCATGGCGGCCATGATCAGGTTCTCCGCGAAACTCACCACGCCGAGGGGTGTTTTCGAGTTGCCGCCCACGCAGGCGCAATTGAGGGCGAGGTGATCAACGAACACCGCCTTGCCGACCGATACCATCCCCATCGCCCCGAGCCCCGCGGCCACCGCCCCCACCAGCTGGCTGGAGGCAGCGGGCTGGGGTTGGAGCAACACGCCAAGACCCACCAACAGCTCGATGCCGGGATAGAGGCGACCCCAGGGCCGCCAGCGCTGACTGAGCAGGTCGTATTTGCGGAAACTCGCCGCGAAGGCCTCCACTTCCATCAGCTTGAGCATCGCCAACAGACAGATGGCGATCCCCATGAAGCTGCTGAACCCCGCGCCCAGCACCAGGGCCATCAAGGCTGCCGTGCCGAACACCGCCACCACCGGCGTGTAGGAGATGTCAGCCGTTTCAGGCCTCACGCCCAGCCGTGCGGCCAGGTCGGTGTAGCCACCGATCCGCTCCGTGCCGGAGAAGATCTGGGGGGTGGTCGCCACCCCATGGGCCGCCTTGAAGGCCTCCACGGCTTCGGTGGTGGCGAGGCGATGGTCTGCAAATGGAATGCGGTGCGCTTGCAGCAGCTGCAGGGCCCTGAGGCCCCAGGGGCAGGGGTGGTTCGGCAGATCCATGCGGTAGAGGCGCACGGCCTGGAGCGTGGTGGTGGCCATGGGGGCAGGAGAGAACGGGAGTTCTCCAGCCTGATGGCTCCAGTTACTGGAGAGTCAAGGGGGGTTGGGGTCCCGTTCAGGACTGGATCACCCTGCCCTGATCTCGGAGGTCTTCGTATAGGCGGGTGTGGTTCAACAGGATGTCAATGATTCCCTGGCGCACGGTCTCGGAGTTGAGGGCCTGGGTGCTCATCAATTGATGGGCATCGAGCGCCCCGATGATGGCATCCATTAACCCCTTGTTGAGATCCGGCGAATTGGAGAACTGTTCCTTGCTGTTGGCCGCTGCTTGTTGATGCAGGGTCTGGGATTGCATCAGGCGCCCTCGGATCACGGAACGCACATAGGTCACCTTGTCGGTGTCACTGAGATCGCCGCTGAAGAGCTGATTGAGCTTGGCGATTATCTCGGCCAGCTCCACCTTGTCTTTGTCCTGCACTCTCCCTCCACCTGGGGCCATGGCAGGGATGGAGAGGCTCTCCCCCTGTTGGAGATCAAGTTTCCTGGTGCCAAGATCGCGGAGGTGGTGGTGGGTGAGCACCACCTTGGAGAGATCCACTGTGTTGATCTCACGCTCAAACTCCAGCAGGGGCAACAGGGTTTTGTAGAACAGAACCCGCTTCTCCAGGCCGGTGTTGGCATAATCAAAGATCTGGGAGAGAAATGTGTAGAGGCGGATGTAGGTGCCCATGTCGCCGCGGAACAGGGCAAGGGCATGGAGTTCATCCTGGGCGTTCTTCAGGGCGACACCATCGTTGATCTCCTCGGCCTGGCGGTAGGCGAGGCGGGCCTGTTTGTGCAGGGTCATCAACCGCTGGGCCACGGGCTCGATGGCGGCCATCAACTGCTTCTGGCGGGCCTTGTCGCTTCGGCTTGCGTCGAGTAGCACGGTCACGACCCGGTCAATCTCGAACGCGTCGTAGTGACCCTGGGCATCGAGCTTGGTCTTGAGATCGAGGATCAGGTTGGGGTCGGTGGCCTGCGCCAGCTCGGCTGTGGCGTAGTAGGTCTTGAAGGCCGCCAGGATGTCGTTGGGGTCGTTGACGAAATCGACGACATAGGTGGTGTCTTTCCCGGGATGGCAGCGGTTCAGGCGGGAGAGGGTCTGCACGGCCTGGATGCCATCGAGGCGGCGGTCCACATACATGCCGCAGAGTAGGGGCTGATCAAAGCCTGTCTGGAACTTGTCGGCCACCAGCAGGATCTGGTAGTCGTTGCCTTTGAAGGCCTCGCGGATGTCGCCCTTGAGGCCTGGATTCAGGGTTGCGCTGCGTTCCGTGAAGCCCTCGGGGCCGATCTCCGGATCGAAGACCTCGCCGCTGAAGGCCACGAGGGTGCCGAGCGGGTAGTTCTTCTCACTGATGTAGGCGTCGATGGCACGTTTCCAGCGCACGGCTTCCTTGCGGGAGCCCACCACCACCATGGCCTTTGCCTTGCCATCCAGCAGTGGCCAGACGAACTGCCTGAAGTGTTCCACCACGATCTCCACTTTGCGGGCGATGTTGTGGGGGTGGAGTTTGACCCAACCCATGAGCTTTTTGAGGGCGGCATTGCGCTCCACCTCTTCGCTGGAGAGGCTCTGGCCTTCCTGAGCCAGCTGAAAAGCCACCTTGTAGGAGGTGTAGTTCTGCAAGACATCGAGGATGAAGCCCTCCTCGATGGCCTGGCGCATCGAATACACATGGAAGGGCACCGGCAGGTTGCCAGGGCCTGCGGGTTCATTTGGATTGGGTCGCCGGCCGAACAGCTCCAGCGTCTTGCCCTTGGGCGTGGCGGTGAAGGCCACATAGGTGATGCCGCCGCTTCCGGCTCGGGCGGCCATGTCGGCGGCGAGCAGGTCGTCGATCGACACCTCGCCGCCATCAGCCAGCTCAGCGAGTTCGGCGGCGGAGAGCACCTTGCGCAGCTTGAGGGCGGCGCCGCCGGTCTGGGAGCTGTGGGCCTCATCGGCGATCACCGCGAAGCGCTTGCCGCTGGTGGCGGTGAGCTCCTGCATCTTCTTGATCAGGGCCGGAAAGGTCTGGATGGTGCAGACCACGATCTTCTTGTCTCCGGAGAGGGCCTCGTGGAGCTGGTCGCTCTTGAAGCCCTTCTTGGAGGTGATCGAGGCCACCACCCCCTTGCGCCGCTCGAAGTTCTCGAGGGTTTCCTGCAGCTGGGAATCGATCACGCTGCGGTCGCTCACCACCAGCACCGTGTCAAATAGCTTGCGGTCGTTCTCGTCGTGCAGATCAGCGAGCAGATGGGAGCTCCAGCCGATGGAGGCGGTTTTGCCGGAGCCGGCGGAATGCTGGATCAGGTAACGCCAGCCGGGCCCCTCCTCCAGCACTGCCTGGAGCAGCAGCCGGGTGACCGCCAACTGGTGGTAGCGGGGAAAGACCAGGCGGCGGATCTGCTTTTTCTTGTCTCGCTCCGCCATGCAGTAGCGGCCAAGGATCTCCAGCCAGCTGTGGCGCTCCCACACCTCCTCCCAGAGATAGGCGGTGCGATGGCCCGCCATCACGGGGTTACCGGCCCCGCAGTCGGGGCCACCGGGGTCACTGCCTTGGTTGAAGGGCAGGAACTGGCTGCGGGGCCCCTCCAGACGGGTGGTCATCTGCACCTCACGGTTGCTCACGGCGAAGTGCACCAAGGCGCCATTGGGGAAGGAGAGCAGCGGTTCGGGGGCCTGGCCGCCGGCCTTGGGCAGTCGGTCGGTCTTGTATTGCCACACCGCATCAGCGATGTTCTGGGTGTTATCGGTCTTGAGTTCAGCGGTGGCCACCGGGATGCCGTTGAGAAACAGCACCAGATCGAGGCAGTTCTCGTTGCGGGTGGAGTAGCGCACCTGCCGCACCACCCGCAGGCGGTTGGCGTCGTAGCGGGCCAGGATGGCGGGATTGAGCCCAAAGGCCGGCTTGAACTCGGCGAGCTTGAGGGCCTTGGGCAGCCCCAGCACCTCCACCCCATGGCGCAGCAGATCCAGTGTGCCGACCTGGTCGAGTTGCTGCCGCACCCGTTGCAGCAGGGTGGCTTGCGCCTTGGCGCCGTGGTTCTTCTGCAGCACCTCCCAAGCCTCGGGCTGGGCTTCCTGCACCCAGGCGATCAGGTCGGGCGGGAAGAGGGCGAGCTCGCGGCTGTAGGCGGCAGCGCTGCCTTCCTCGTAGAGCCACCCGTGGGAGCCGAGGTGCTCGCAGATCTCGCGCTCGAAGGCGATCTCGTGGTGGAGGCTCATGGGCTGAGCGGCTGAATGATCGGCGGGCGATGGCGGCAGGTTAAATGCAGACACAGCACAAGGGCTGGGATTGATGCAGCCACTGCATAGCCCGAGCTCGGGGATTGCGCTCCCATTCAGAGAGGTTCGCGATCGACCTGCTCCCGAGAGGTGCGTTCCGCCAGAACGTCAGCACTCACATAGGGGCCCTCGTGAACGAAGCTCTCCCAACACAGGG
The DNA here is from genome assembly GCA_046340755.1 of Cyanobacteriota bacterium. GTDB lineage: Bacteria > Cyanobacteriota > Cyanobacteriia > PCC-6307 > Cyanobiaceae > Cyanobium. Next base: position 2,054 of record JBKDSY010000073.1, on the reverse strand, counting down.
CGGCCTTGGCTTCGGCGACCTGCCCTTCAGTGGGGTGGCGTGCAGAACCAGGCATTGAATCGCCTTCAGGCGATGGGCTCATGGGAGGGTTGTTCATTGGGAGCGCTTCAGTGCAAACCCCACAGCCCCGCCCAGGACAAGCTGCAGAATGCCGGTGCTCCAATCGATGCGCTTTTCGGGCACCGATCGAAAGAGGCTGACGACGATCAGCAACGCTGCGAACGCGGATGTGGCGACGATCATCCAGACCGCCATGCGCTCGATCCTGTGCCGCTGGGCTAGGTCGGCCGGATGCTCGGGGGTTCTGATCTCAATCCCACCGATCGCCGTCTGCAGCTCACGGGCGTAGGCAGCAGTGATGTCATCCATCAGATGTTAACCAGCGTTTCCACCTGATCCCCGTGGGCAAACTGCAGCCTGGCTCCTGCCTCTTCCTGTTTTTTCGCAAGCATGTAAAGGGACAGGGCGCGACGAAACACATCTGTTTTGTTGAGTCCTTCGGCAGCAGCAAGGGCTTCGAGCCGCTGGTTGACCTGGTCGCTGAGACGGACCTCAAGACGAGTGGTGGCCATGGCGAGGAGGCGAAGACACGGAAATCATACGGTGGTTTTCCGGGTCAAGCCGCATCCTCAAGTCCACGCCACCTCCACGACACACCGCAGCCACGGCGCTCTGGCGAGGCGGGCATCGGCGGTGAGCAGCGGGGCATCGAGCTGCTCGGCCAGGGCCAAGTACAGGGCGTCGTAGGCGGAGATGTTGGTGCGCAGCTCCCAGGCCCGGGGCCAGAGGGCATGGCTGGGGTGGCGGCGCAGGCCGAGGCGGTCTGCGGTGGCCAGTGCCTGCAGGGCATGGCCCTCGTGCAGCTTGCCGGCGAGTTCAAGCCGGCGCAGCACGGAGAGCAGCTCGGCATCGATCAGCTCCGGGGCCTGCGGGTTGTCGCTCGCCAGTCGCTCTCGGGCAGGGCCAGCCACCAGCAGGGCCTCGACCAGCACCGAGGCATCGATCACCAGCATCAGCGCTCGGCGCGGCTTTCGGCCAGGGCTTCGAGGATGCTGGCGCGCTCGATCGGCAGGGAGGGCAGGGCGGTCAACAGCTCGGCGTTATCGGCGCGGCGGGAGGCCTCGGTGAGCTCTTGCAGGGCAGAGGTGCTGAGGGGCAGGCCCGCGCGGGCGGCGAGTTTCTCCAGCCGTGCGGCCACCTCGTCGGGCACATGGCGGATGTAGAGGGTGCGCATCGCGATGCCTGCTTGCTTCCCGCTAGCAGGCTAATCGGATTCGAGCCCAGCACCGCCCCCAGCCAAGGCGCCTAAACTGTTGCACGGACCGTTGTACGTATGGTGCCATGGTGATCGGTGTGCGAATGGAGCCCGAGCTGGAGCGCAGGCTCGACCAGTTGGCTCGGCAGCTGGGCAAAAGCCGCAGTGCCTGCATCCGCGAGGCCATCAGCCAGTACCTGCTCCGCCACGGCGACGATGGGGAAGCCCGCCGCCAGTCGCAGCTCCTGGCTGAGCTGGAGGCCCCGAACTGGAGCGAGCGGGTGCCGGACTGGAGCGACTGGACCGCATGACAGACGCTGCGGCAGCGCTGGTAGCGGGCCTGCGTCGAGGAACGGTGGTGACCGTCGCCAGTGCTGGGGTGTATTCCGGCAAGCCACGGCCAGCGGTGGTGGTGCAGGCCGACCGCTGGCTGCAGGCCCATCCCAACGTCACGCTCTGTCCGCTCACCAGCACCCTGATCGAGGCCCCGCTGGTGCGGATTGCGGTGACTCCCTCGCCACGCAATGGCCTGCAGAAACCATCGCAGTTGATGATGGACAAGCTGTTCAGCGTGCCGATCCAGGCCCTGGGGGCCGTGGTGGGGCAGCTGGAGCCCCAGGTGCTGATCGAGCTGGATCTGGCCCTGAGGGACTGGCTGGACTTGGCCTGATCTCGGCGATGCGGATGCCATGAGGTTCGCCGCTGGGCAGGAAGATCTGGATCGTTTTGGGGGTGCTGGTCATGCGGCATTAGCCTCGGGCACCAGGCCGCGCACATCGATCTGGCCGGTGACGGCGGC